>NZ_JBICYZ010000045.1:0-81904 GCF_043201465.1 Kitasatospora sp. NPDC048298 | reverse complement strand
GGCCCCGCCCCCCGCGCCCCGGCGCCGGGGGGTTTCCGGGGGGCGCTCATCCTGGCCCCCCGGCCCGGGGGGGGGGCGCCCGGGGGGGGGGGGGCGGGGGGGGCCCCCCGCCACCGGGATACGTTCGGCCCGGTTCCGTTCAGCCGGCGGAGGGCATCGGGCGGACGGTGAGGATCTGCTCGGCCCGGCCCAGCGGCCCGCGGACGTCGTGCAGCACGGTGCTGGTGACGCCGTGCCCGGACGGGCCGAAGCTGACGCTGGTGTCCAGGCCGGTCCAGCGGCCCTCGGGGCGGCGGTGGAAGTGGATCGTCAGGTCGGTGTTGGGGAACATCCACTCCGTCGGGTCCTGCCGCGTGGCGATGCCGTTGGCGGTGTCCACCATCATGACGAAGGAGGCGTGCGGGCCGCTGGGCTCCCCCGCGACCAGCTCGGCCGCGCTGGAGATCCAGGCGGCGGCGCGGCCGGGGGCGGTCTCCCGGCGGCGGACGTCGATCGAGGCGATGTAGCCGCCGCCCCACAGCCCGGCCATCGCCCAGGGCTCGAACTCCTCGGGCCCGGGCAGCGGCTGGTCGTGGGTGCCGGCGACGGCGGAGGTGTCCAGCTCGGCGAGGAACCAGGCGCGGGCCCGGACGACGGCCCGCCCGCCGATCACCACGGTGGCCTCGACCAGCTCGATGGTGCGACCGGGGCGGACGGTCTCCACCGTGATCTCGAACTCCTCGAGGGCGATCAGGCCGAGTATGTCGTAGCTGATCCGGGCCAGTGCCAGGCCGTCGGCGGGGCGGCCGGCCCGCCCCTGGCCGGCCCGGTGGCGGTCGATGGCGTGCACGATCAGGCCGCCGAGCGGGCTGAAGTGCTGCTCGTCCGCGTGCCAGGCGCCCTGCGCCTGCAGGGTGGGCTTGTAGCTGTGCTCGCCGGTGCGCTGGTAGTAGCTGTCGGGCGCGGCGGTGGGGGTGGTCACGTGCGCTTCTCCTCTGGCCGGATCGCTGGCTGCCGGTTCGGCCGCCGCCGTGGTACGACGGCGGCCGAACTCGGCGTTCAGGATCGTAGGGGGCCGAACCGCCCACGTGGCGTCACGGGTGACGCATCCCACACCCCCGGGGGATCCGGACCGTCAGTGCGCGGCGAGCGGGTAGTGGTCGGAGAGGTCGGTGTAGGTGTAGCTCTTGCCCCAGCTGCTGACCGTCCAGGGCGCGCTGTGCACCCGGACCACCTCGTTGGTGTACTGCTGCGGGCGGGCGTGGTCGGCCCGGTAGAGGACGTAGTCGAGGTCCTCCTTGGGCTCGCCCGGGTAGCGGTAGGCGGCGACGGAGTTGTCGGCGGTGTCGAAGGAGTACGGCCAGCCGGTGCGGGCGGAGGCCGGGGCGAGGTTGCCGTTGGCCAGCAGCGCCTGGTACTCGGCGCCGTGCGAGTCGATGTTGAGGTCGCCCGCGACCAGGACCGGCTCGTCGGCCGGGATCCGCTTGGCGTCCAGGAAGGAGCGCATCGCGGCGAGCTGCCTGGCCCGGATGTCCGCCGCCTGGCCGCTCGCGCAGCCCGAGTCGGTGGACTGGAGGTGGGTACCGACCACGTGGGTGCGGCGGCCGTTGACGTCCAGCACCGCGTAGACGAAGCCCTTGTTGGAGAACCAGTCCGAGCCGCAGGCGTCCTTGTAGACGTACTGCTCCTTGCGCAGGATCGGCCACTTGCTGAGCAGGGTGACGCCGCCGTCCTCGGGGGTGGCGGAGCTGTAGCTGCCGGAGGTGGCGTCCCAGCCGCCGGTGGAGCGGCCGACCACCGGCGTGTGGTACGGGTAGGCGGCCGAGGCCTTGGCGGTCAGCGCGTCGGAGGCCGCGTTGTCGAAGGCCTCCTCCAGCACGACCACGTCGTGGCCCTGGAAGAAGTCCGCCGAGGCGATGGCCTGCGCCCGGTACTGCTGGCCCCAGTTGGGGTAGAGCGAGGTGCTCATCAGGAACGTGTTGTAGGTCAGCACGTCGAGCGGGGGCGCGGTCGTCGGGGCGGTCTCGGCCGAGGCCGGGACGGCGCCGAGCACGGCGAGGACGGTGGCGGCGGCGCCGGCGGCGAGGGCGCGGCGGACGGACGACAGGGGCATGGGGCCTCCGTGAGGGAGCGTTGTCGTGGACCCGTCGGGTCAAGGGATGTTGTGTATCCAACTTGGCTGCCGACACGGCCCGCAAGACATCCGGCGAGCATTTGGTGAACTCGCCGGTAACACCGTCGGCGGGAGGCTGACGGACGGTCACCGCGCTTCCGGGCGTCCGGAGCTGCCGTCACTCGTCGAGCGCACCGCACCACACCGCACCGCGCCGCACCGCGCCGTCGAACGCGGAGACCGCGGTCGTGGTCATCGCGGCCCACAGTGCCGCCGCCCGCCGCACCCTGCGGAAGGCGGGCGCGGCGGGCGGTCGGACGGGCGGTCGGACGGGCTGTCAGAAGGGCAGCGGGTGGCGCACCAGGACGTCGGCGCGAGTGCCCTCCAGGGCGCCGTACAGCAGGGTGGTGCCGAGCGCGTCCACGGCGGGCGCGGCGGACGGGCCGACGGCCTCGGCGACCCGCTCCACCCGGCCGGTCCACAGGTCCCGCCGGAAGAGGTCCGTGGCGCCGTTGGTGTCGCCGGGCACCAGCCCGGCGTCGTCCGAGGCGAAGTGGACCCAGCGGTCGTCCGCCGTCATGACGGCGGGCTGGGTGCCGGTGGGGGCCACCTCCGTCACCGTGCCCGTCCGCAGGTCGCGGGCGTAGAGCGCGACCCGGGAGGCGCCGCCCTGGTCCGGCTGGAACACCCGGAACAGCGCGAACCTGCCGTCGGGGCTCACCCGCCCCTGGCGGGCGGCGTCGCGCAGGGTGCCGCTCGGGTCGACGCTCGCGCCCTCGATCCGGCCGGTGGCGGCGTCGTAGACGTAGAGCGGGAAGAGCTGGCGGGTGGGCGGCGGCTTCGGCGCGGTCGGGGCGGGGGCCGTCGCGGGAGCCGTTCCGGCGGGGGCCGTCGCGGCGGGGGCCAGGAGGTTGGCCGCCTTCGAGCGGAAGGCGACGGTCCGGCCGTCGGCGCTGAGCGAGGGCTCCACCGAGCCGCCGTCGGCGGGGGCGCCGCCCTGCCCGGCGGTGACCAGCCGGGTGGTGCCGGTCCGGCGGTCGGTCAGGTAGATGTTGGCGATGCCCGCCCGGGCCCCGGGGGCGAGGTCGGCGCGGTCCGAGGAGTAGGCGACGAAGCGACCGTCGGCGCTGATCGCGGGGCTGACCGAGTTCCCGACGCCGGTGCCGGCGGTGAGCAGCTCGGTGCGGCCGGTGCCGCGGTCGCGGACGTAGACGTCGGTGCGCCCGCTGCCGTGCCCGGGGACGGCGTTGGCGGCGTCGCTGCTGAAGGCGACGTACCGGCCGTCGGCGCTGATCGCCGCCTGGCTGCTGGAGCCGTCCAGCTGGGCGCCGTCGTCGGCGAGGCTGACCCGCTCGGTCCGGCGCGTCCACAGGTCGCGGACGAAGACGTCGTAGAGGCGGTTGGTGTCACCGGGCACCAGGTTCGAGGCCAGCGAGGTGAACAGGGCGTACCGGCCGTCGGCGCTCAGTCCGAGCGGCTCGGACCAGTCGTCGGCGGGCGCGCCGTCAGGGCTCACGTTCACCCGCACCGTGTCGCCGCCGGCAGCCGCGAGCGCGGGCGTGGACCCGGATGCGGGCGCGGGCGCGGGCGCGGACCGGGCGTGCGCCGCCGGCACCCCGGTGCCCGCCAGCAGCGCGGCCGCCAGTGCGCAGGCCAGCCGTACCGTCCTCTTCATGGGTTCCCCTCCCCTTCGTCCCCCGTCCGCTCCCCGTCACTGCGGCCGAGCCAACCGTCCTGTCGTGGCCTCGGTCAACCCGACCGTCCCGACATGGGCACGATCTCGCCAACTCCCGCACACGGCAGGCCCGCACCGTGCGCACAGACCGGCCCGGGAACCGTCCCGCCCGGGCGGCCTCGCCGACCCCACGTCGTCCGGCCCCACCCGTCCCGGGAGCCCCGAACCGGCCGCGGTCGGCAGGGGCAGGGTGTTGTCCGACGGGCTGCACACTTCGGAGACCATCGGCTGGATCGCGAGCACCGTGTAGCCCGGAAGCCCCCACGGCGGCCGTGTCGACCTTGCCGGAGCGACAAAAATCCTTGGACAGGGTCGGCCGCCGGTGCGAGGGTCCGGGAATGACCGTCGACGAACTTCCCGTCCTGCCCGTCCCGTTGCCCGGCGGCCTGGTCCTGCGCGAGTCCGGGCCGGCCGACCTGGAGCAGATCGGTGCGCTGCTCGCCGAGCGCGGCGCCCCGCAGGACGCCCTCGACCACCGCCTGGTGGTCGAGGACCCGGACGCGGGCTGGTCGGCCTGCGCGGTGGTGGTCGACGGCGACCGGGTGGTCTCCACGGCCACCCTGCTCGACGAGGAGCTGCGCCTCGGCGGCGTCCGACTGCCCGCCGGACAGGTCGAACTCGTCGCCACCGACGCGGAGTTCGAGGGCCGTGGCCTGGTCCGGGCGCTGATGCAGTGGGCGCACGCCCGGTCCGCGGCCCGCGGGCACGTGCTCCAGGTGATGATCGGAATCCCCTACTTCTACCGGCTGTTCGGCTACGAGTACGCGATCGACATCCCGATCTCGCGGCCGGTGCGCGGCACCCCGCCCACCGAGGGCGCGCCGGCGCTGCGCACCGCCCGGGCCGCGGACCTGCCCGCCGTGGCCGCGCTCCAGGAGCGGGCGCAGCGCGGCTTCGACCTCGCGATGGGCCACTCCCCCGCCCGCTGGCGCTGGCTGCTGGCACACGACGCGAGCACGCTGCGGGTGGTCGAGCGCGCCGGGGAGGTGGTGGCCGTGGCGCGCACCACCCCGGTGGACGACGGCGGGTTCCACCTCGCCGAGGCGGCCGCCGCGGACGAGCGGGCGGCGCGCGAACTGCTCGCCGGTGTCGTGGCGTTGGCGCCGCGGGCGCGGCTCCACGTGGTGCACCGGCCCGGCACCCTGCCCGCCGCCGTCTGGCACGAGCTGCTGGACCACACGCCGCGCCCCGAGGCGGAGCAGTACTACGTCCGCATCCCCGACCCGGCCGTGCTGCTCGACCGGCTGCGCCCGGTGTTCCGGGAGCGCCTCGCCGGCGCCGGCCTGGACCACTCCGGCCGCGACCTGCTGCTCTCCACCTACCGCACGCACTACCGGATCCCGGTCGGCGCGCACGGGTCGGGCGAGGTGGTCACGGGCGGCACGCTGCAGCACCCGGATGCCGGCGGCGGCGTGGCCGTGGCGCCGGACCAGCTGGCGGCCCTGCTCTTCGGGCCGTACGGGATCGAGGGGTTGAGCCGCGTCCGGCCGGACGTGTACGTGCGCGGGGAGGCCGAGCCGTACCGGGCGCTGTTCCCGCCGCTGACCTCCGACCTGCTGACGTACTACCTGCCGTGACCCGTGACCCGTGACCCGTGGCGCCGGGAGTTCCGGTCGACCTCCTGTCGGAGCCCGGCGGGTGGGGCGTAGGGTGCGCGGCGTGAACGAAACGATCTTCCGGGGCAGGGATCTGGTTCGTCCGGCCGGTGTCGCGATGCTGTTCCTCGTCCTCACGGTCGAAGTCGCCTTCGGCCTGTTCGCGATGACCGACGTCGGCACGGTCCTGCTGGTCTCGCTGACGCTGGCGATGACCGTGCCCTTCCTCTTCTCGACCCTGCGGTCCTGGACCCGGGTCGGTGCCGACGGGATCACCGTCAACCGGGGCTTCGGGTCGGGCCGCACCTATCCCTGGCAGCAGATCGCCTGGGTCGAGGTGCGTCGGTACCCGGCCGGGGACTCGTTCTCGTACGCGCTGCGGATCCACCTCGCCGACGGGCGGCGCCGGCTGCTGCCGGGCCTCGCGGCGGACAAGTACCACTCCGCGGCCGAGTTCATGGCGAACGCCGACCAGGTCTTCGACTGGTGGGAGCAGAGCACCGACCCGGCCCGACGCGTCGCACCGCGGGTGCGGCTCCGGAACAAGGTGTCCACCACCCTGGTGGTCGGCCTGCTCCTCAGCGGCCTCCTGGCTGCCGTCATCCTGACGCAGTTGCGGTAGGGCGCGGATCCACCTCGCCACCGGCCGGCACCGGCAGCCGTTTCGGCCGGACGCCCTGGCCACGGGGCCCGCGGCCACCGCCGGGCGCGGGTGATCGACGTCACACTGGCCCGCCCCTCACGGTTCGTGCACACTTCCGTTCGTGCTCGCCCGCTTCGGGCGCGCGAACTCACAGGGGGTCTGATGGAACGTCGTACGGTTCTGCGCGGGCTGATGGGGCTTCCGGTCGGCGCGATGGCGGTCCTCTCCGCCGCCGGGCCGGCCCGGGCGGACTTCTCCACCACGGTGAACCCCTCGGTCGACTGGGGGACGTGGGAGGGCTGGGGTACCTCGCTGGCCTGGTGGGCGAACCAGCTGGGCCCCCGGGAGGACCTGGCGGACGTGCTGTTCAGCCGGAAGTCCGTCCGGTTCGGCGGACAGACGCTGCCCGGCCTGGGGATGAACGTGGTCCGGTACAACGCCGGGGGCTCGGGGACGAACAGCATCGGCGGCAGGACGATGCAGCCCGCGCCGGCGCTCGACGGCTTCAAGCAGATCGAGGGTTACCAGCTCGACTGGTACTCGGCGGACCCGCGGTCGGCGAGCTGGAACTGGAACGCCGACGCCCACCAGCGCGACATGATGTGGCTGGCCAGGGACCGGGGCGCCGACCGGTTCGAGCTCTTCAGCAACTCACCGATGTGGTGGATGCTCAAGAACGACGACCCCCGCGGGGCCACGGACCCGTACACCTGCAACCTGGCCGACGGGAACTTCGGCCGGCACGCGGCCTACCTGGCGACGGTGGCCCGCTACGCCCACGACCACTGGGGCATCGACTTCACCTCCGTCCAGCCGGTCAACGAGCCGGGGGCCAAGTGGGGCGGGTTCGGGCCGAATGACGGTGCGCAGGAGGGCTGCCACTACGACCGGGCGCAGCTGGCCGAGATCATCCGGCAGACCCGTACCCAGCTGGACGCCCGGGACCTGCACTGGATGATGGTGGCCGGCCTCGACGACTGGGGCGTCGGCAGTGCCCTGTACAACTGGACCAACAACTCCGACTTCGACGCCGCCACCCGCGCGGCCGTGGGCCGGGTGAACGTCCACGGCTACGACTTCGACGGCGACCGCGACGCGCTCTACAAGGCCGTGGCCGCGGACGGCAAGAACATCTGGATGTCCGAGTACGGCGACGGCGACACCAGCGGTCTGCAGCTGGCCCGGAACCTCAACTTCGACCTGCGCTGGCTGCACCCCACGGCGTGGGTCATCTGGCAGATCCTCGACTGGGAGAACTACGGGGCGATCACCCTCACCAACGGGGTGATCGGCGCGGTCAACGCCAAGTACTTCGTGCTCGCCCACTACATGCGGCACATCCGCCCGGGGATGCGGATCATCGATGCCGGTCACCCCGACGCCGTCGCGGCCTACGACAGCGTGAACCACAAGCTGGTCGTCGTCGCCGTGAACTACGGCGAAGGACAGTGGATCAACTTCGACCTGTCCAGGTTCACCCGGCCCGGGCAGGACGACGCCGTGATCGACCGCTGGGCCACCGGGACGGGCGCCGGCGGCGAGCGCTACCAGTACTACGCGGACACCCGGGTGCGCGGCAACCGGTTCTGGTCCTACTTCAACGCCCGTACCGTGCAGACCTTCGAGGTCTCCGACGTGTACCTGTAGTGGACCGGCCCCGGCTCCCGGGGTGGGAGCCGGGCCGGGCTCAGTCCGCCACGGGCAGGCACTCGGCGAGCAGGGCGAGGACGTCGCGCCAGGCCCGCTCGGCGTGCAGCGGGTGGTGGCGGACGCCGGGCAGGACGGTGTGCTCGACCGACGGGTGGTGGAAGGCGTGCTCGGCGCCGCCGTAGACCACGAGGCGCCAGTCGACGCCCGCGGCCTGCATCTCGGCGGCAAAGGCGTCCCGCTTTTCGGCGGGCATGATCGGGTCCTCCGAGCCGACCCCGGCCCAGACCGGACACCGGATGCGGGCCGCCTCGCCCGGTCGGCCCGTGACGAGTCCGTTGACCGTCCCGATCGCCCGCAGGTCGACGCCGGCGCGCCCGAGTTCCAGCGCGATCGCGCCGCCGGTGCCGTAGCCGACGGCGGCGATCCGGTCGGGGTCGGTCCGGGGTTCGGCGCGCAGCACGTCGAGGGCCGCACCGCCGATGTCCCGCATCCGGTCGGGGTCGTCGAGCAGCGGCAGCACACGGGCCAGCATCTCCTGCGGGTCGGCGAACCAGCGCCCGCCGTGGAGGTCGAAGGCCAGGGCCACGTACCCCAACTCGGCGAGGGCGTCGGCCCGGCGGCGTTGGAAGTCGTTCAGGCCCGGCCCCTCGGGGCCGATCAGGACCGCGGGCCGGCGGCCGGTGCCGCCGGGCAGCGCGAGGTGCCCGACCATCGTCAGTCCGTCGGCGGGGTATTCGACCGTGCGGGTCGTGACCATCGTCATGGGACAGGACCGTAGTGCCGGTCGCGCCCCGGTCGGGCCGGTCTTCGCCGTCGGCAGAGGAGCACCCCGCCACTCGCCGTCCGGTGCTACGTCGGTCGGCTGCCGGTGAGTTGCTGCCAGCGGTCCTTCGCCGCCTCCAGTTCGAGACGGGCCTGCGGGATGCGCGGGTCCGCCTTCTGGCGGGCCAGGAGTTCGGTGAGCCGCTGGCGGGCCTCCTCCTGGCCGGCCGTGTCCGCCAGCGCGTCGCGCAGTTCGGCCTCGGCCTCGGGCACGAGCGCCTGGCGTTCGACCGCGGACGCCTTGGCGTCGGCGCCGGCGTTGAACACCTCGACGACGAACTTCCGCACCTCGGCCTCGGGCGTCTTCTCCAGCGCGACGGTCACGATCGCCTGACGACCGGTCGGCAGCGCCACGTAGACGTGGCCCTGCCCGTCCGAGTAGTCGTCGCGGACCGAGACCTCGTGCAGCGGGTACTCGGCGGTGCGGCCCTCCGCCGTCACCTCCAGCGCGTGGTCGTACAGCCGCAGGTCGTCCCCGAGCGAGGACCGCAACTCGCCCCGGCCCGGCGAGCGGAGCCGGTCCAGGTGTGCCCGGGCCCGGTCGACCCGCTCCTGCTGGGCCTGTTCGGCCGCCGTGACGTCGGCCCTGGCCCGGTCGCGTTCGCGTCGGGCCTCGCGCTCCAGTGTGCGGAGCTTGGCGCGGGCGGCGTCCAGGTCGCGCCGGTTCTCGGCGTACTGCGCGGTGAAGGCGTACCGCCATCCCCCGGGGTAGCGCAGCATCAGCCAGACCACCGCTGCGGCGAGCGCCAGCACGATCACCGCGATCCAGCCCACAGGCCCCATCGATCCCCTCCCGCAGACCCACCGGTCCGGCAGCCACTCCAGCGGACCCGGACCGAGCCGATCGTAGGGACGGCGGCCGGTTCGCGTGGGGGAATCCGGGAATTCCCCGGCTGCCCACCGGCGGCGGGAGCCCTGCCCACCGAAGGGATGTGACCGCGCGGCGGGATTGCGACGGCTCTGCGGGATTGCGACCCGCTCGATGGGCTTCCGGCGGAAGATTTGCGACTTTTGGTCATGGTTTTGGCCAATGTGGTTAAAGGCCGAGCCAAAAATTCGCATGCCCCCTTGCCGATAATGTGATCACATGTGCAGGCACTGTGGCGTTCGCGCGTCACAGGGGAGGGACCGGTCCGCTTCACCGAGCGGGCCCGATCAACAGGAGTCGCAGCCATCAACACCGCCATCCGCAAGGCCGCCCGTGGGGCGATGCCCGTCGCCGTCACCGCCTCCGTGCTCGCCACCGGCCTCACCGCCTGCGGCACCGTCCAGCAGCTGTCCGCCGCTCAGAAGGTGTCGAAGGCCTTCGACAAGGTCCGTGACGGCAAGGCGGCCGGCTTCACCCTCTCCATCGACGCCACCCCCGAGCAGGTCGTCGCGTTCGCCAACTCCGGCGAACACAAGGCCGGCAGCGGCCTGATCGGCTCCGCCCGGGGCGGCGAGCAGCCGATGGACGAGAAGACCGCCAAGGCGATCTCCGGCCTCTCCGTCTCGGTCGCGATCTCCGCGGACAAGCCGCTCAAGGACATCGAGGCCTTCAAGAACGCCGGCAAGGGCGGCGACGCCGGCAAGAACGGCGACCTGACGCTCGACAAGTCGGTGCGCGTCTCCTACCTGCTCTCCGACCGCAGCGGCACCGCGCTGCTGGAGTACCGCCAGGTCGACGCCACGGGGTACCTGCACGCCGACGCCAAGGGCCTGATGAAGCTGACCGGCGAGGACCCGTCCGTGGTCGACGAGATGCGCAAGGACCTGCCCGCGGAGCTGAAGCCGCTCGGCGACGTGCTGGCCGGCAAGTGGGTGTCCTTCGACCTCCAGTCGCTCGCGAACCAGGCCAAGGAGTCCGACGGCAAGAAGGCCGCCCCGAGCGCCGCGCCCACCGCCGACCCGGAGCTCGCCAACCAGCTCCTCAACTCGGTCAAGGACGTGATCGGCCGCACCGTCACGTACGAGGACAAGGGCAAGAAGGACGGCGCCGAGCACCTCTGGGTCAGCGCCCCGGCCCGGCAGCTGGTCGACGAGATGTACAAGGCCGTCAAGCCGCTGTCCGCCAAGTTCCCCAAGCAGCTGGGCGACTTCCCCGACCAGGCCCCGAGCGACGTGCCGGACCGGAAGATCGGCGTCGACCTCTACCTGAAGAACGGCGCCTTCTCCTCCGCCACCTTCGACCTCGCGCAGCTGGCCGACAAGGTCGAGCCGGGCGTCAACTTCCCGGTGAAGCTCGCCTTCAGCCAGTCGGCCCCGAACGTCCAGGTGCCGGCCGACGCGGTCAAGGTGACCGACGACCAGCTGATGGACGCGGTGCTCGGCCTGGCCACCGCGGGTGCCGAGGACGGCCTCGACCCCGAGGACCTGGCCGGCGGCGTCCCGGACGCCCCGACCGCCCCGCCGCTGACCGACGCCCAGCTCAAGGAGCTCGCCGGGCTCGGCTTCTCGGAGATCGAGGCGCGCGCCTTCAACCGGGCGGGCTTCACCTTCGAGGAGATCAAGGAGATCGCCCTCAAGGACGCTCCGGCCAAGGCCTGACGTCCACCTACGACCAACCGACCGGCCGACCGCGCACAGCGGTCGGCCGGTCGCGCGTACGGGGTTCCCGTTGCCGGGCGCGGGCGTCCCCGCCGTCAGGCGTGGGCGGCGGCGCACTCCGGGTGGCCCCAGGAGCTGCCGACCTTGGTGATCTTGTCGCCCTTGGCGTACGGGCGGCTGCACGGGCAGGTGCCGGGGAAGCGGGCGTTCAGGGTGCGCGAGCCGCCGCTCCGCCTGGCGGTGCCGCCGCTTCCGGCGGAGGCGGACGCGGCGGAGGAGCCAGCCGAGGCGGTACGGGCGGCGCGTGCCTTGGGGGCCTTGCTGGCGGCGGCCGGGTCGGGGACCGGCAGGTCGGCGGCGGTGCCGGAGGCGTCCTGCTGGGTGCGGGCGGCGTCGCTGGCGGCCTTGTCGGCGATGGCGTTCAGCGGGTCGCCGTCGACCTGGTGGGCCGGCACGTACACGAAGGTGACGTCCCGGGCCTCCAGCAGCGCGTCGATCGCCTGGATCAGCTCCTGGTTGGCGACCGGCTTGCCGGCCGCCGTCTTCCAGCCGTTGCGCTTCCAGCCCTTGAGCCACTTGGTCACCGAGTCGCGGGTGTAGGTGCTGTCCAGCCGCACCTCCAGCGGGACCGCCGGGTCCGTCGAGGCCAGCAGCTGCCGCAGCGCCGTCAGCTCGCCCACGTTGTTGGTGCTGTGCCCGAGCGCGCCGGCCTGCCACCGCTGGGGCACCCCGGCGGCGTCCGCGACCACGTACGCCCAGCCCGCCGGACCGGGGTTGCCCTTGGCTGCTCCGTCACACGCTGCAATGACTCGTTCGACCATGCCCCGATCATGCCTGGTCGCGGGGCCCGGAGCCAAAGCCGCTCGGCCTGCTCGGCCTGCTCGGCCGCTCAGCCCCGCAGCAGGAGCAGCAGCAGCGCCGCCGACCAGCTGAAGTTGGTCGAGCTGTGCCCCTCCCCCGTCAGCGGGTCGTAGTTCTCCCGCACCGGGCCGTCCCCGGCCAGCCCGCCGGCGGTGGCCAGCAGCCGCTCGACCGTCCGCCGGGCGTCCTGCTCCCAGCCGTACCGGCGCAGGCCCTCGATCGCGAAGTAGGTCTGGTCGAGCCAGGCCAGGCCACGCCAGTAGCCGGCCGGGTCGAAGGACGGCGAGCTGCGGGCCACGGTCGGGAACGGCATGGCGGTGCCGAACTCCGCCGGGTCGAGCAGCAGCCGGCGGACGGTACGGGCCTGGGCGGAGGTCGCGGTGCCGGACCAGAGCGGGATCGCGCCCTCGATGCCGCGGCCCCGGGCGGTGAGTCGGGCCCCGGTGGCCAGGTCGGTGTCGTGGAACCAGCCGCCGGCCGGGTCGTACATGGTGTCGCGCACGGCGGCGTCGATCCGCTCGGCGCGGGCGCGCAGCCGCTCGGCGGCGGGCCGGTCGCCCAGTTCGGCGGCGATCAGCGCCAGGTGGCGGTGGTCGGCGGCCAGGTAGGCGTTGAGGTCGACCGAGCGCTGGTCGAGCGACCAGCCGAGCAGCGTCCCGTTCGCGTCCCGGTTGGGGACCACGCCGGCGGCGTCGAAGCGCGGGGCATTGTCCATGCCGGACTCCCAGGCCGCCGCCTCCACGCGGTCCTGGTCGGTGGCGTTGGCCGGGTCCGCGGTGGCGCCGTACTCGCACAGGCCCTCGCCGAGGTGGTCGCGGGTGCGGTACCACCAGTCCTGGTAGGCGGTGAGCTTGGGCAGCAGCTCTCGCAGGAAGGCGCGGTCGCCGCTGCGCCGGTAGACCTCCCAGACCGCCCAGGAGGCCAGCGGGGGCTTGGAGTTGCGCTCGTTCCAGTTGCCGCCGCCGGTGCTCGGGTCGTTGTAGAAGACGCAGTCGGGGACCATGCCGGCGTCCGGCGCTCCGGCCGGTGCCTGGTGGTCGAACATGGCCCGGATCTGGTCGGCGGCCAGCGCGGGGGCGAAGGCGGCGGTGCCGACGGCCTGCTTCCAGGTGTCCCAGGCCCAGACCCCGCTGAACCACTTGTAGGAGAGCGTCGGGGTGACGGCGTCGTGCCGGATCCGCCCGGCCGGGCTGCGCCAGTTGGTGACCAGGGTCTGCACGCACTTGGCGGCGGTGCGGCGGCGGGCGGCCGGGACGCCCTCGGTGGCCCGGGTCAGGTACCCGTGCCAGCGGGCGGTGCCCTCGGCGGCGACCCGCTCCGGGGTGCGCAGCGCGGCGTCGGCCTCCCGCGCGGCCAGGGCGTACTCGGCCTCGGTGAAGGTGTAGCTCTCGGTCCAGTCCAGGTTGCGGCTCTCCCCCGGCGCCAGCCGTACGGGCTCGGCGAGTTCGGTGCGGTGGCCGTCGCCGTCGGCGCTCAGCACCACCCGGACGGGCCGCGCGTGGCGGACGGCGAAGCGCTCGGTGCCGTCGGTGAGGTAGTCCCAGGTCTGCCGGACCCTGGCGAAGCGCACCTCCACGCCGCGTTCGGCGGCGACCAGTCGCGGCGCCTCGCGCTGCGGGCCGGTGGCGGGGCGCAGCAGCCGGCCCGTCCAGGCGACGGCCAGGGTGCGTACGGCCGGGCCGGTGTTGGCGAGGCGGGCGCGGAGCAGGGCGGTGCGGTTACCGGCGAAGCGCAGTTCCAGGGTGAGGGCGAGGCCGGCGCCGAGGTCGTGGGTCAGGCGCAGCAGGCCGGGCAGCGAGGTGCCGCGCGCGGGGGCGCCGGCGGTGAGGTCCAGGGGGCGGCCCTGTTCGGTGAGCTGGAGGCGGCTCAGGCCGTCGCTGAGCCACCAGGGGTACTCCTGGGCGAGGTACAGCGGGCCGGTGAAGCCTCCTTGCGGGTCGGCGGGGCGGGGCAGGGCGTAGGCGTGCCAGGCTCCGAGGTCGGCGAAGACGTTGATCGGGTTGTTGCCGTGGGCGTCGCCGGGATAGGCCTGGGCGGGGGTGCCGTGGAGGTCGAGGAGGTCGGCGTAGCGGTCCTGGGGGTCGGCCGGGCCATCGAGGGCTGCCGGGGCCTGGGGGTCGGCCGGGTCCGGGGGTTGTGCGGCGGCGGCCGGGGTGGCGGCGAGGACGCCGGCCGCGGCGAGGGCGGCGGAGCCGGCGGCCAGGACGTGGCGGCGGGTCAACGGGTTCATGCGCGCTCCTGGGCGGCGGGGAGTCGGACGACGGCGGCGCCGAGCGGCGCGAGGGTGACGGCCGTGGCGGCCTCGGTGCCGGTGAGCAGGTCGGTGCCGGGCGCGTCGAGCGGCACCCGGCACTCGACGGGGCCGTGGTTGAGCAGGAAGAGGTAGTCGGTGCCGTCGGCGGCGTGCCGGCGGGTGGCTTCGACGCCCTCCGGCAGGCCGGGGAGTTCGGCGCCCACCCCGGCTTCGGCGAGCACCGGGTCGAGCACCGCGCCGAGGTCGGCGCCGAGGTGGCAGCTCAGGTACCAGGCGCTGCCGGCGCCCAGGCGGTTGCGGGTGACGGCGGGGAGGCCGGCCAGTGCGCCGGAGTCGTAGCGGGCGAGGGTTTCGGCGGTCTCGGTCTCGATCCACTCGCTCCAGCGTTCGGCGCGCAGTTCGGTACGCAGGTCGGTGCGTGGTTCGGTACGCAGTTCGGCGCGCAGTTCGGTCCGGGGCTCCGCGGGAGGCTCGGTGCCCGCCGGGGTGAGGGTGGTGGTCGCGCCGTCCGGGATCGGCCAGTGCTCGTCCACCACGATCCCCAGCAGCTCGCGCAGCGGCCCGGGGTGGCCGCCGGGGTGGATGTGGTCGTGCCGGTCGGTGATGCCGCTGAACGGTCCGCAGACCAGGCGGCCGCCGCCGCGCACATAGGCGGTGAGCCGGTCGGCGGTGGCGGTGTCGAGCAGGTAGAGGTTGGGGGCGAGCAGTAGCGGGTAGCCGTCGGGGTCGGCGGTGGGCGGGACGAAGTCGACGGTGACGCCGCGCTCGTACAGCGCCGCGTACCAGGGGCGGAGCAGGTCGAGCCAGCGCATCCGGGCGGAGGGGTGGTCGTCCAGTTCCAGCGCCCACCAGCTGTCCCAGTCGAGCAGGACGGCCACCTGCCCGCGCAGCCGGGTGCCGGCGAGTTCGCCGAGGCGGCGCAGTTCCGTACCGAAGCGGACGGTCTCCTGCCAGCCGCGTGCGGCGGTGCCCCGGTGCGGGAGCATCGCGCTGTGGAACTTCTCGGCTCCGGCCACCGAGGCGCGCCACTGGAAGTGCAGGACGCCGTCGGCGCCACGGGCCAGCGCCTGGAGCGACCAGAGGCGGTACAGGCCGGGGGTCTTGGGCACGTTGACCGGCCGCCAGCTGACCGCGGAGGGGGCCTGTTCCATCAGCAGCCAGGGGCGGCCGCCCTTGAGCGAGCGCATCAGGTCGTAGTTCATCGCGGCGTTGACGTGGGCTCGCGGGTCGGCCGGGTCGGGGTAGGCGTCGTCGGAGACGAAGTCCTCGTGCCGGCTCCACTCCCAGTAGTCGAGGGCCTTGAGCATCGACATAAAGTTGGTGGTGACCGGGACGCCGGGCGAGACCTCGTCCAGGACGGCCTTCTCGGCGCGGTGCAGGGCGAGCAGCGCGTCCGAGCAGAACCGGCGCCAGTCCAGCAGCTGGGTGGGGTTGACCGGGCCGGGCGCGGTGCGGGGAGGCTCGATCTGCTCGAAGGAGTTGTAGCGCTGGGACCAGAAGGCGGTGCCCCAGGAGCGGTTCAACTCCTCGATGTCGCCGTGCCGTTCGCGCAGCCAGCGGCGGAAGTCGGCGGCCGAGGCGGGGCAGAAGCACTCCTGGACGTGGTCGCCGTACTCGTTGTGGATGTGCCACAGGGCGAGCGCGGGGTGGTCGCGGTAGCGCTCGGCGAGTGCCCGGGTGAGGCGGACGGCGGCCTGTCGGTAGGCGGGCGAGGAGGGGCAGTAGTGCTGGCGCGAGCCGAACTCCAGCCGTACGCCGTCGGCGGTGACGGGCAGCAGCTCGGGGTGGGCGCGGACCAGCCAGGCGGGCGGGGAGGCGGTGGCGGTGGCCAGGTCGACGGCGATGCCGTGCCGGTGGACGAGGTCGAGGAGCCGGTCCAGCCAGCCGAAGTCCCAGCTGTCGGCGTCCGGTTGGAGCCGGGCCCAGGAGAACACGCCGACGGTGACCAGGTTGACCCCGGCCTCGGCCATCAGCTTCACGTCCTCGGCCCACACCTGCTCGGGCCACTGCTCGGGGTTCCAGTCCCCGCCGTACAGCAGGCCGGGCACCCGGGTGAGTCGGTCCATGGTCACGGTCGCGGTCATCCCTTCAGGGCTCCGCCCAGCAGGCCGGCCACGAACTGCCGCTGGAAGAGCAGGAAGAGCACCATCAGCGGGAGCGTGGCCAGGAAGGAGCCGAGCATCAGGCCGGAGTAGTCGACGTGGGTCAGTCCGGTCAGCGTGTTGAGCGCGACCGGCACGGTGTACCTGTCCTCGGTGTTGAGCATCAGCAGCGGCCAGATGAAGCTGTTCCACTGGCCCATGAAGGTGAAGATCACCAGTGCGCCCAGCTGCGGCCGCACGCAGGGCAGGACGACCCGGTAGAAGGTGCGCAGCTCGCCGGCGCCGTCGATCCGGGCGGACTCCAGCAGTTCGTCGGGGAAGTCGAGGAAGCCCTGGCGCATCAGCAGGATGCCGAAGGAGTTGGCCAGGAAGGGCACGATCACGGCCTGGTAGCTGTCGATCCAGCCGAGGCTGGCCATCATCTGGAACAGCGGGACCAACAGCACCTGCAAGGGGATCATCATGGTCGCCAGCACCAGGCCGAGCAGCAGGCCCCGGCCGCGGAAGCGGTACTTGGCGAGCCCGTAGCCGCACATCGCGGACAGCAGCGAGCTGAGCGCGGTGTAGACGACGGCGATGCCGAGGCTGTTGAGCAGCACCCGGCCGAAGCCGATGGTCTCCTGGAGGTGCGCCAGGTTGCGCAGCAGGTTGCCGCCGGGCAGGAACGGCGGTGGGGAGTGGAAGAGTTCGGAGCTGCTGTGGGTGCCGGCGATCAGCATCCAGGCGAAGGGCACCAGGCTGACCACGGCGCCGAGGGTGAGGGCGGCGAGGACGGCGGTGCGGCCGAGTCTTGCGGGCAGCGGGGTGCGGCCGGGCCGGGCGGCCGGCCTTGTCGTCGGGATGCTGCTCATCGGCGGCGTTCCCTTCCGTAGAACCGGAACTGGATCAGCGAGACCGCCGCGATGATCAGCACCACCACCCAGGCGATGGCGGCCGCGTAGCCGAAGTCGAGCTGCTGGAAGCCGACCTTGTAGAGGTAGACCACCGGGGTGAGCGTCGCGTCGCCGGGGCCGCCGCGGGTCAGCACGTAGTTCTCGTCGAAGAGTTGGAGGGTGCCGATGGTGGAGGTGATGACGCAGAACAGCACCACCGGGCGCAGTTGCGGCAGGATGACACTGGTGTAGGTGCGCACGGCACCGGCGCCGTCGAGGGAGGCGGCCTCGTACTGGTCGCGGCCGATGGCGTGCAGCCCGGCGAGCAGGATCACCGCGTTGTAGCCGGTCCACCGCCAGGTGACCGAGCCGATCAGCGAGATCCGGGCCCAGGTGGGCGAGTTGAGCCAGTCGACCGGGCCGAGGCCGAGCGCCTGGAGGAGCTGGTTGGCAAGGCCGCCGTCGGTGCGCAGCAGGACCTGGAAGACCACGGCGTAGGCGACCAGGGTGGTGATGGCGGGCAGGAAGAACACCGCCCGCCAGCCGGCCCGGAAGCGCAGCCAGGACTGGTTGAGCAGGACGGCGAGCACCAGGGCGAGGCCGATCATCACGGGCACCTGGACGGCGAGGATCAGGCCGGTGTTGACCAGGGAGTGCAGGAAGGCGGGGTCGTGGAACATCCGCCGGTACTGGTCCAGGCCGACCCAGACGTCGACGCCGTCGCGGCGGGCGGTGAAGCTCTGGTAGAGGCTGGCGCCGAGCGGGTAGGCGAAGAAGGCGACGAAGAGTGCGGTGGTGGGCCCGGCGAACAGCCAGGCCGCGGTCCGTGGGGAGCGCCGGCGGCGGGCGGGGGTGGCTCGGGCCGTGACCGCCGGTTTGCGCAGGGACGCCGGAGGACTGGTCATCGGGCCCGCCCCTACGCGACCGTTTGGCGGCCGGTCGCGGTGGCGATCTGGCGGGCGGCGGAGCGCAGCACGGTGCCCGGGTCGGCGCCGTTGTGCAGCACCTGGTTGACGGCGGTGTTGACGATGTCGAAGGCCTTGGAGTCGTCCGCGGTGAACTCGACGGTGGGGACGCTCCGGGTGAGTCCGGCGAACAGCTGCATGGTGGGCTGGCCGCCGTAGTAGGGCGCGGGCTGCTGGAAGTACGGGTCGTCCAGGGCGGGGAGGTAGGCGGGGAAGAGTCCTTCGTGCTGCATCATCGAGGCCTGGTTGGCCTTGTCGGCGAGCAGGAAGGAGAGGAACGCCCAGGCTGTCTCCGGGTTGCGGCTCTGCGCGGTGACGCAGAGGGTGGAGCCGCCGCTGTTGGCGGTGCGGGTGCCGCCGGGGGTGAAGGCGGGCAGCGGGACGACGCCGAACTTCCCGCTGAGGTCGGCCATTTCGGCGGTGAGGGTGCCGTCCCACCAGGCCGCGGTGGGGGTGGTGGCGGCCTTGCCGTCGTGGGTGCCGGAGACGAAGCCGTCCCAGCCGTTCTCGAAGTCCACCAGGTCGCGGTCGACGAGCTGTTTCATCAGGGTGAGGGCTCGTTCGGCGGCGGGGGTGGCGACGGCGACCTTGCCGTCGGTGAACCAGCGCTGGCCCTGCTGTTGGAGGAGCATGGCGAAGAGGCTGTCCTGTTTGGAGTCCAGGATGAGCAGCTTCTTTCCGGTGGCGGCCTTGAGGGTGGTGCCGGCGGTGAGGTAGTCGTCCCAGGTGTCGAGGTTCGCCGGGTCGATGCCGGCCTGTCGGAAGAGGTCGCGCCGGTAGAACAGGGCGCACGGCCCGCTGTCCCAGGGCAGCGCGAAGACCTTGCCCTTGGCGTCCGTCACGGTGCGCCAGGAGGATTGCGCGTACTGGGACTTGAGGCTGGCGGAGCGGCTGGTGAGGTCGACCAGGCCGTTCGGGAAGTTGCCGATGTAGGTGGGCAGTCTGCTGCCCTCGACGGTGAGGATGTCGGGCAGGCCGCTGCCGGCGCCGAGCCCGACGGTGATCTTGTCGTAGGCGTTGTCGTAGCCGATGTCCACCACCTCGACGGTCGTTCCGGGATGGGCCTGTTCGAAGGCCTTGCCGAGCCGCTGCATGGCCTTGGCGGCGACGTCCCAGGACCAGATGGTGACCTTCCCGGCGAGGGCGGCGCCCGGGCTGCCGGTGAGCTGCTTGGCGCTGGTGCCGGCGGCCCCTCCGGTCGCGCAGCCGGTGGCGCCGGTCAGCAGTAGCGCGCCGCCCGCGAGTCCGGCGGAGAGGATCCGCCGGCGGGACGGCAGGTCAGTTAACTCACCCTGCTCACCGGGTAGTTGGGGATGTTTTTCGGGCCGGGTTGGTGCGGACATCTTGCCTCCCGACTGGTGAATGCCGAATGCTGTATACAGAACTCAGCATTCACAACCCCGTCAAGGCTTGTGACTGAAATCGCGGAAGGTGCCAGCATGAGCACACGCGTCCCCCGAACCCACCCGTACATCCCCAACTCCGCGCCGCAGGTGAGGAAAGCGATGCTGGCGGCGGTCGGCGCCCAGGACGTCGAGGAGTTCTACGCCGACATCCCGGCCGCCCTCCGGCTGGACCGCCCGCTGCGACTGCCCGAACCGCTCGGTTCCGAGGCCCGGCTGGTCGCGCACATGGAGGAGCTGCTCTCCCGCAACACCGCCGTCCCGCCCGGCCGCAGCTTCCTCGGCGCCGGCTGCTACCGCCACCACGTGCCCGCCGTGGTGGACGAGATCGTCAACCGCAGCGAGTTCCTCACCGCCTACGCGGGCGAGCCGTACGAGGACCACGGCCGCTTCCAGGCGCTGTGGGAGTACCAGTCGCTGATGGCCGAGCTGCTGGCCGTCGAGGTCGTCAACGTGCCGACGTACGACGGGTTCCAGGCCGCCGCGACGGCCCTGCGGATGGCCGGACGGGCCACCGGGCGGCGCCGGCTGGTGCTGGTCGGCGCGATCGACCCGGACCGGCTCTCCCGGATCCGCGACTACGTCCGCGGCGTCCACGAGCTGGTGCCCGTCCCGGCCGAGCCCGCCGCCGTCCGGGCCGCGCTGGCCGAGGGCGACGTGGCCGCCGTCTACGCCCAACTGACCGACCACCGCGGGAGGGTGGACCAGGAGCTGCCACAGTACGTCGAACTCGCCCACCGGGCCGGGGCCCTGGCGGTGGCCCACGTCAACCCGCTCAGCCTCGGTGTGCTCACCCCGCCCGCCGACCTCGGCGCCGACCTCACCTGCGGCGACCTCCAGCCGCTCGGCATCCACCCGAGCTTCGGCGGCGGCAACGCCGGCTTCATCGGCAGCCCGGACGACGAGCGCCTGGTCGCCGAGTACCCGAGCCGGCTGTTCGGCCTCACCCCCACCGACGTCCCCGGCGAGTACGGCTTCGGCGACGTCGCGTACGAGCGCACCTCCTTCGCGCTGCGCGAGGAGGGCAAGGAGTGGGTCGGCACCGCCGCCGCCCTGCACGGCATCGCCGCCGGGGTCTACCTCGCCCTGATGGGCCCGCACGGCATGCGGGAGATCGGCGAGACGATCCTCGCCAACACCGCCTACGCCCGGCAGCGCCTGGCCCGCGTCCCCGGTGTGGAACTGGCCGACCCGCACGCCGTGCACTTCGCCGACTTCACCGTCCGCTACACCGGCGAGCGCGGCGCCGCCGAGATCGCCGAGGCCCTGCTCGCCCACGGCCTGCACGGCGGCACCCCGGCCGGCCCGGACGAGGGCCGCTACTGCGTGACCGAGCTGCACACCGCGGCGGACATCGACCGCCTCGCCGACGCGCTTGAGGAGACCGTCAAGTGACGACCAGCCATGACTCCACCCCGGTGGACCCCCGCATCGCCCCCAAACCGGCCCTGCGGCGCTTCCACCAGGCCCGCTGGGACGAGAAGCTGATCTTCGAGCTGGGCGCCCCCGGCGAGCGCGGCATCCTGCCCCCGCTGCCCGAACCCGCCGTCACCGCCGCCGTCGGCGACCCGGCCGAGCGGCTGCCCGCCGCGCTGCGCCGCCGCACACCGCCCGCCCTGCCCGAACTCGGCCAGCAGCAGGTGCTCCGGCACTACCTGCGGCTCTCCCAGGAGAACCTGGGAGCCGACCTCAACGTGGACGTCGGCCAGGGCACCTGCACCATGAAGTACAGCCCCAAGGTCAACGACACCTTCGTCCGCGACCCCAGGATCGCCGCCCTGCACCCGGCGCAGGACGCCTCCACCGTCCAGGGCGTACTCGAACTCGTCCACCGGCTGGAGCAGTTGCTCAAGGAGATCTCCGGCATGGACCGGGTCAGCCTCCAGCCCGGCGCGGGCTCGGCGGCGATCTGGACCAACGTCTCGGTGATCCGCGCCCACCACGCCGCCCGCGGCGAGCTGGAGCAGCGCGACGAGATCATCACCACCGCCTTCTCCCACCCCTCCAACGCCGCCTGCGCCAAGACCGCCGGCTTCCGGGTGATCACCCTGCACCCGGACGCCGACGGCTACCCCGACATCGAGGCGCTGCGCGCCGCCGTCGGCCCGCGCACCGCCGCGCTGCTCATCACCAACCCCGAGGACACCGGCATCTACAACCCGCGGATCGCCGAGTTCGTCAGGATCGTCCACGAGGCCGGCGGCCTGTGCGCCTACGACCAGGCCAACGCCAACGGCATCCTCGGCATCACCCGGGCCCGCGAGGCCGGCTTCGACCTGTGCCACTTCAACCTGCACAAGACCTTCTCCACCCCGCACGCCTGCGGCGGCCCGGCGGCCGGCGCCTGCGGCGTCACCGCCGAGCTGGCGCCCTACCTGCCGCGCCCCACCGTCGAGTTCGACGGCGAGCGGTACGTCCTGGACGACGACCGGCCCGACTCGGTCGGCAAGATCCGCCCGTACCTGGGCGTCGTGCCCAACCTGGTGCGCGCCTACGCCTGGATCATGTCGCTGGGCGCCGAGGGGCTGCGCGAGGTCGCCGAGACCGCCGTGCTCAACAACAACTACCTGCTGCACCGGGTGCGGCAGATCCGCGGCGTCTCCGTCCCCTACGCCGAGGGCCGCCCCCGGGTCGAGCAGGTCCGCTACAGCTGGCAGCAGCTCAACGAGGACACCGGCCTGCACAGCGAGGACCTCGGCTACCGCGCCGCCGACTTCGGCACCCACTACTGGACCAGCCACCACCCGTACGTCGTCCCCGAGCCGATGACCCTGGAGCCCACCGAGTCCTACTCCCGGGCCGACCTGGACGAGTACGCGGCGATCCTGACCGAGGTCGCCCGCGAGGCGTACGAGGACCCGGAGACCGTCCGCACCGCGCCGCACCACTCCACCGTGCACCGGATCCGGCACGAGCCGCTGGACGATCCGGCGCTCTGGGCGGTCAGCTGGCGCGCCTACCGCCGCAAGGTCCTCGGCGAGCAGCCGTGACGCCCGCCCCGGGCGCTCGGATCGGGCTCGTGGTCAACCCGGTGGCCGGCCTCGGCGGCCGGGTCGGCCTCCAGGGCAGCGACGGCGCCGAGGTCCAGCGGCGGGCGCTGGCGCTCGGGGCCCGCCCCCGGGCCCTCGCCCGGGCCGAACTGACGCTTCGCCAGCTCCCTTCGGACATCGAGCTGATCACGGCCGAAGGGCCGATGGGCGCCGGCGCCGCCCGGGCGGCGGGCCGGCCCGCGCGGATCGTCCACCGGCCCGCCGGGGCGCGGACCACCGCCGACGACACCCGGGCCGCGGTGCGCGCCCTGGTCGCGGCCGGCGCCGGGCTGCTGCTGTTCTGCGGCGGCGACGGCACCGCCCGCGACGTCCTGGACGCGCTCGGGCCCGAGCCTCGCCTGCCGGCCCTCGGCATCCCGGCCGGGGTCAAGATGCACTCCGCCGTGTTCGCCGTCCACCCCCGGGCCGCCGCCGAGGTCGCGGCGGCCTGGGCGGCCGGCCGGGGCGTGCGTCTGGAGGCCGCCGAGGTGGTGGACCGGGACGAGGCCGCACTGCGGGCCGGCCGGGTCTCCGCCCGGCTGTACGGCCGGCTGACCGTCCCGGTGCTGCCCGCCCGGGTGCAGCAGCGCAAGACCGGCAGCTCCGGGCCCGACCCGGGGGCGCCGGCCGGCATCGCCGCCGAGGTCGCCGAACGGGTCGGCCCCGGCGGGCTGCTGCTCCTCGGGCCCGGCAGCACCACCTACGCGGTGGCCACCGCACTCGGCGCACCGGGCGCCAGCCTGACCGGCGTCGACCTGCTGCGGCTCGGCCCCGAGGGCGCCCTCGGCCCCGGCCACGCCGACGGCCTCGCCGGCGCCGCCCGGGTGCTGATCCGCGACGCCCGCGCCGACCAGCTGCGCACCCTGCCCACCACCCCGCACATCGCGCTCTCCCCGATCGGCGGCCAGGGCTTCCTGCTCGGCCGCGGCAACCAGCAACTCACCCCCGAACTGCTGCGCGCCGCGGGCCGGGAGCGGCTGCTGGTGCTCGCCACCGAGGCGAAGCTCGCCGCCCTGGCGGGACGGCCCCTGCTGCTGGACACCGGCGACCCGGAACTGGACGACGCCCTGGCCGGCCACGTCCGGGTGATCACCGGCCGCCGTTCCGGCGCCGTCTACCGCCTCTCCGCCTGAACCCGCCTACCCGCCTACCCGCCTGAACCCCCGTCTCCCCCGGGCCAGTTGAAGGAGCCCCCATGATCGACCTGCACGGCAAGCGCGCGATCGTCACCGGCGCCGCCTCCGGCATCGGCCGGGCCACCGCCACCCTGCTCGCCGAACTCGGCGCCGCCGTCGTCCTCCTCGACCTCGACACCGAACGCGGCGAACGGGCCGCCAAGGAGATCGGCGGCACCTTCGTCCGCTGCGACGTCTCCCGGCGCCCCGACTGCGAGCACGCCGTCCGCACCGCCGTCGAACGACACGGCGGCGTGGACGTGCTGTTCAACAACGCCGGCATCATCCGCCGCTCCACCGTCACCGAGATCACCGACGAGGACTGGGACCTGGTGATGGCCGTCAACGTCCGCTCGATCATGCTGCTCAGCGGGCTGGTGGTGCCGCTGATGGCCGCGAACGGCGGCGGCAGCATCGTCAACACCGGCTCCGGCTGGGGCATCAAGGGCGGCGGCCGGGCCGTCTCCTACTGCGCCTCCAAGGGCGCGGTGGTCAACATGACCAGGGCGATGGCCATCGACCACGGCCCGGACAACATCCGGGTCAACTGCGTCTGCCCGGGCGACACCGACACCGGCATGCTCGCCGAGGAGGCCCGCCAGCTCGGCGAGAACCCGGACGCCTTCTACACCGACGCCGCCGACCGCCCGCTCGGCCGGATCGGCCAACCCCGGGACATCGCCCAGACCGTCGCCTTCCTGGCCAGCGACGCCGCCGCCTTCGTCAGCGGCGCGGTCATCGCCGTGGACGGCGCCGGCACCGCCTGACGACCGCACACCGTACAGCACCGCAGCCCCGTACGGCGGCCGGGCGACGGCGTGCGTCGCCCGGCCGGTACGCTACGGACCGAGGGAAGAAGGGAAGCCTGATGGCGATCGAGCGGCGTCCGCTGCGCGAGCAGGTGAAGGACGAACTGCTGGAGCAGCTCGGCCGCGGCCGGTTCACCCCCGGCGAGTCGATCAACGAGGTCCAGCTCGCCGAGGAACTGGGCGTCAGCCGGACGCCCCTGCGCGAGGCCCTGATCAGCCTGGAGCGCGAGGGCATCATCACCAGCGAGCGCGGCAAGGGCTTCCGCTTCGCCCCCACCGGCAAACAGGAGTTCCTCGACCTCACCGCGATCGTGATCGCCCTGGAGTCGCTGGCCCTGCGCACCTCCGACCCGGCCCACCTGGCCGAGATCGCCCCCCGACTGCTCGCCGAGGCCCGCGCCTTCTCCGCCCCCCAGGCCCCGCACGGCACGATAGAGCGCTACGACGACGCCTGGCACGCCCTGCTGCTCTCCGGCTGTACCAACGCCCGGCTGCGCGAGATGATCGACTCGCTGAAGCTCACCCTGCACCGCTACGAGCGGGTGGTGGTCGGCGACCACGAGATCCTGGAACGCGCCGCCGAGGAGCACGAACGGATCGCCCAGTGCCTGCTGGACGGCGACCTCGACCAGGCCGTCACCGCGCTGGAGGCCAACTGGACCAGCGGCATGGAACGCATCCTGGACCGCCTGCCCCCGGTCGCCGCGGTCTGAACGGCCCCTCGGCCCACCGGCCGGTCGGTCACCTGCCCGTCAGCCCAGCTGTTCGGCGACGCCCGGGGTGAGCCAGTGCAGCCGGTCGGCCAGGCCCGCCGCCGCGAACCGCGCGGTGGTCTCCGCCCGCCCCTCGGTGAAGTGCTCCCACGAGGCGTAGTGGACGGGCACCACCCGGCGGGCGCCGAGCGAGGCGGTGAGCGCGGCGGCCTGCGCCGCGTCCATGGTGATCAGCTCGCCGCCGCCGAAGGCCTCGATCCGGGCGGCGCCGAGGTGCAGCAGTGCCGTACCGATCCGGAACCGCCGCCCCACCTCGTCCAGTTCGGGGATGTGGACGGTGTCCCCGGAGACGTACAGCGCCTCCTGCTCGCCCGGCACCTCGACGACGAACCCGGTGACGTCCCCGACCGGCCCGTGCAGGCCGGGCGTGCCGGTCACCCGCAGGGTGCGGCCGTCCACGGTGAGCTCGCGGGTCTGCCACGGGGCCAGGCCGAGCGCGCCGCCGCCGATCCGGGCCGCGCCGCTGACCGTGGTCAGCACCGGACGCCCGGCGAGCAGGGTGCGGCCGGTGGCGTCCAGGTTGTCCGGGTGCTCGTCGTGGCTGAGCAGCACGGCGTCCACCGGCGGCAGCTCGTGCACGCCCAGCGCCGGGCCGCCGGTGCTGCGCAGCACGACCGGGTCGTGCCGGTACTCGGCGGGGGCCCGGTCGAAGACCGGGTCGGTGAGCAGCCGCAGGCCGCCGACCTCCAGCAGGACGGTCGCGGTTCCGATGTGGGTGGCCTCGATCTTCACAGTGTTCCTTCTCAGCTGGTGAATTGATGCTCAGTCAGTGTTCTTTACGGGGATTCTGAAGCGGCGCCGGTAGTCCCCCGGCGTGGTGGAGAGCCGGTCCCTGAACACCCGGTGCAGGGTCTCCACGGAGCCGAAGCCGCAGGCCCGGGCGACACCCGGCAGCGGGTGGTCGCTGCGCTCCAGCAGCCTGCGGGCGGCCTCCACGCGCAGCGCCTCCACGTACATCCCGGGCGTGGTGCCGGTCTCGGCGCGGAAGACCCGGGCGAAGTGCCGTTCGCTCATGGCGAGTTGCGCGGCGAGCGCGGGCACCGAAAGATCGGCCTCCAGGTGCTCGCCGATCCAGCGGCGAAGGTCGCCCAGGTCCGCCCGGCCGCCCGCACGGTGGGCCAGCGGGACGCTGAACTGGCTCTGCCCGCCCGGGCGTTGGAGGTACATCACCATCACCCGGGCGATCTCCAGGGCCAGGTCGTCGCCGTGGTCCTCGGCGACCAGCGCGAGGGTGAGGTCCATCGAGGTGGTCAGGCCGGCGCTGGTCCACATCCGCCCGGAGCGGATGAACACCGGGTCGGCGTCCACCTCGACGGCCGGGTGGTCGGCGGCCAGCCGCTCGGCGGTCGCCCAGTGGGTGGTCGCACGGTGCCCGTCCAGCAGTCCGGCCGCCGCCGTCACGTGCGCGCCCGCACACACCGAGGCGATCCGCCCGGCCCGTGACCCGACCTCCCTCAGCCAGCCGACCACCGCCGGGTCCACCTGCGGCACCGGCCCGTCCGGCCCCAGGTCCACCCGCCCCGGCACGAGTACGGTGTCGGGCCCCACCCGCTGCTCGGCCAGGGTGTCGGTCACGTACAGCGGCACCCCCGAGAAGGTCGCCACCGGACCGCGCCGCTCCGCGCACACCCGCACGTCGTACCCCGGCCGCCCGGGCGGCAGCAGCCGTCCGGCCAGCGCGAGGATCTCGGCGGGCCCGGTCACGTCCAGCGCGTTCACTCCGGGGAACACCGGGATCACGACCAGATGCGGCAGGCGGGGTGCGTCGTTCATGCCCCTACCCTCGCCCGGCGGCGCCGGTGGCGGCAATGACGGGACTCTGCAGGATTCGGCCACTACCCGGGCCGCTGCCCCGCCGCTGTTTGGCCACCGGCCCTACGCCTCCGGCCCGACCCTCCCCCGGACCAGCGCCCGATTGACGCCCGACCGCCTCCCCGCAGCATGATGACCCGCATGTACGGCAAGTGGATCGACTGCCGGGTACGACCCGGAGCACGCGAGGCGTTCGCCGCCGGCCAGCGCCGCTGGTCGGCGATCTCCGACCAGCCGGGCCTGATCGGCCAGGCCGGCGGCTGGGCGCCCGAGGGCGACCGGGCCCTCCTGCTCGCCCTGTGGAGCGACGAGCCCGCGTACGCCCGCTTCATGCGCGAACGCCACGACCCGGCCGCCGCCCACGCCGACCAGCGCGCCGGCTACACGGAGATCGCGGTCGCCACCGGCCCGGTCGTGCTCACCATGCCGGGCGCGGCCCCCTCCCTCCCCGCCGCCCTCGCCCGGGCCACCGCCCTGCGCGCCGCCGACTGCCTCCTCCGCCCCGGCCGCGCCGACCACTTCCTCGCCGTCCAACACGAGGTCTGGGCCCCGGGCATGGCCGCGGCGGACGGCATGCTCGGCGGCACCGTCACCCGCCTCGCTCCCGACCGCTACCTCGTCGCCACCCTCTGGGCCACCCCCGCCGCCCACCACGCGTACACCGTCCACCACCTCCCGGCCCTCCTCGCCCGCGCCGACGTCCCGGCCGACGTCCGAACGCTGACGGGCCACCTGCTCCCCCTCGAACCCACCTGGCGCGTCGTGCCCGAGCCGGCGGCCACCACGGAATGACGCACCCACCGCGACGGGCCGAGGAGTCGCGTCGGTCTCCCCGGCTCCGCCCGTTGTCCCCGCCGACTGCTCCCGGCCGACCCGCGCCGGCCGACCCGGCTCCTGGCCGACGCTCGGGTTGCCGCCGTTCAGCAGGGCAGCGGGCGGCGGGGCGGTCAGGCGGAGGCACCGCGGAAGCGGCCCGGCGCGAGTCCGTGGTGGCGCTTGAAGGCGTGTGAGAAGGCGAACTCCGAGGTGTAGCCCACCCGTGCGGCGAGCGCGCCGAGCGGGAGGTCGGAGTCCCGCAGCAGTCGGGCGGCCAGCGCCATCCGCCACCAGGTGACGTAGCCCAGGGGCGGCCGGCCGACCGCGGCCGTGAAGCGACGGGCGAAGGCCGCCCGGGACAGGCCGGCCTCGGCCGCCAGCGACCCGACCGTCCAGGCCCGGCCCGGGTCCGCGTGCACGGCCTGCAGGGCACGCCCCAGCGCGGGGTCGGCGAGGGCGGCCGCCCAGCCGTGCTCGGGCCCGCCCGCCGACTGCTCCGACCATGCCCGCAGGATGAACAGCAGCAGCGTGTCGAGCAGCGCGGGGACGGCCGCGGCGGCGCCGGGGCGCGGCCTCTCCAGCTCCCCGGCGAGAAGGCCCACCGCCGCGTGCAGTTCCGGGTGGCGCCCCGGTCGGGCGGGCAGGTGCAGGACGTCCGGGACGTCCCGCAGCAGCGGGTGGGCGTGCACCGGGTCGAGCTGGTAGGCGCCGCAGAGGGTCACGGTGTCCGGCTCCGGCAGGTCGGCCCCGGCACTCCCGTACGGCTGCGGCGGCGGCTCGCAGCGCGGTGCGGCGAGCGGGGTGCCGGGGTGGTCGGCGAGGGCGTGGCCCTGGCCGCGCGGCAGGAACAGCACGTCCCCGGCGGCGAGTCGGACCGGCCCACCCGTCTCCGGGAGCAGCCAGCAGGACCCACGCAGGACCACCTGGAAGCCCGCCCCCGGCGCCCCCGGGAAGCGCTGGCCCCACGGCGCCCGCCAGGCCACCCGGGCCGAGCGCGGCTCCCCCGTCCGCAGCGTCGCGACCACGTCGCTCAACACGTCCACCGCACGACAGTAGACGATCACGCAGGAACGCGAGACCCGTGCGCATGGGCGGCCGCGGCCCGCGGACCTACGGTCGGGGGCATGACGGAAACACGAACCGACGCAGCGCCCGGGATCCTCGTGACCGGCGCCTCCGGAACGGTCGGACGCCACCTGGTGCCCCGGCTCACCGCCGCCGCCGTACGGGTGCGGGCGCTGACCCGGGACGCGGAGCGGGCCCGACGGGCGGGGGCCGTCCCGGGGGACCTGCGCGACCCGCACTCCCTGGTGGCCGCAGCGCGGGGCGCCGCGGCGGCCTTCCTGATCTGGCCGTTCCCGACCGCGGACGGCGCGGCACGGGCGGTGGAGGCGCTGGCCGGGCAGGTCGGCCGGATCGTCTACCTCTCCTCGGCCGCCGTGCGGGACGTCCCCGGGGCCGGACCGCACTCGCCGGGGCGGCCGGACGGCGAGATCGAGGCGCTGCTCCTGCGCAGCGGCGTGCGGCACACCGTGCTGCGGCCGTACGGCTTCGCCGCCAACGCGCTGCGCTGGGCCCCGGAGATCCGCGCCGACGGGGTGGTACGCGGGTTCGGCGGGCAGGCCGGGCTCAACCCGATCGACGAGCGGGACATCGCCGAGGTCGCCGCCCGGGTCCTCACGGAGGACGGCCACGACGGCGCCCGCCACGTCCTGACCGGGCCGCACTCGCCCACCCAGGCCGAACAGGTCCGGATCATCGGCGAGGAGGCGGGGCGGCCGGCCCGCTGGCAGGAGATCCCGCGGGCGGCCGCCCGGGACCGGATGCTGGCCGGCGGATGGCCGGCCCCGATCACCGACGGCGCACTCGACTTCCTGGCCGCCCGCATCGACGACCCGGAGCCGGTCACCGACACCGTCCGGGAGATCACCGGGCGGCAGCCGCGCGACTTCCGGGCCTGGGCGGCCGAGCACGCCGCGGAGTTCCGGTGAGCGGCGGGCGCCCGCTGCCCGCCGAACCCCCCGCACGGGAAGGGCCGCCGCCCGGGCCGCGGTCGCGCCTCATCCGTCGAAGTTGGACCAGAAGATCCCGACGCCCGCGCCGTTCTCGTCCCGGCCGACCAGGATGCTGTTCGCGGTGGCGTAGCGGGTGGGGAAGACCAGGGCGTTCGCGCCACTCGCCGGGTCGACGACGACGTCGAGCACCGGGGTCCGGGAACCGCTCTCCTGCTGGGCCCGGAACTCGGCCACGGCATGGGCCTCGGGCGTCGCGGCCTCGGCGAAGCCGGTGGTCCGGCGCAGCGCGGCGCCGATGGTCAGGTTGCCCGGAGTGCCGGAGTAGATCGCCGAGGCGTCCTCGCTCAGCAGGTTGACGTCGTCGGACGCCTCCTCCCAGCTTGCGTCCACCAGCGCCCGGGGCGTGGTGCCGGCGGCCACCAGCGCGACCGCGGTGACGTCGGCGCCCCGTTCGTCGTCCCAGTCGTGCGCCAGGTACACCTCGTGCGGCCCGTCGGCGACGACGGAGAACGTGTAGAACTCGGCGCCGTCGAGCCCGCACACGGCGATGCCCCCACGGCTCAGCAGCCGCCCCGCCGGTGTGAACTCGCCCTGGTAGTCGTGCGAGTCGTTCGCCCGCAGGACTTCCTCGATGGCTTCGATCATCTTCATGCGGGCGAGTGTGCCACCCGCTGCCGACAGGCCGTGGGGCGGCGTCCGCTCCGACGGAGGTGAGCGGCCGCGGCGACCGCGACCACCGGCCCCCGCCCCGATCGGACCGCGGGGGCGCGGCGAGGCGCATGGCCGCCGGTTCGCGGTGGTCCCGTGGCGCCACGGCGGGCCTGACCACCGGAGCGGGCGTCAGGCGGCGCGGCTCAGGCGGGCCAGCGCAGCACCGCGCCGAGGCCGCCGGGTGGGCCGTCGGCGAGTTCGGGGACGAGGACGGCCTCGGCGCCGGAGGCCGTGGCGGAGCGCAGCAGGGCGTCGACGGCGGGGGCCTGGGCCGGGTGACGGACGCCCATGTCGCGCAGGTCGGCCCGGTGGACGCCGAGGTGCTCGGGTTCGGGACCGGTCCACACCGGGCGCTCGGGGTCGTGGCCGCCGGTCTGGAGGAGCAGCGCGGCGAGCTGGTGCTGCCGGGCGGCACTCAGTACGGCGGGGATGCCCTGGGCGGCCTGGCCGGGCGCGGTCTGGGTGCCGGCGGCGTCGGTACGGTGGTCGCCGGGCCGGCCGACGCCGGTGTGGAAGGCGTCGAGCAGCTCGGCCAGGTGCCGGGCGCGGTGCCGGGCCCAGGCCTCGCCGAGACGGCGCTCGAAGGCCTCCCGGGAGGTGCCGGCGGCTCCGGTGCCGCCGTCCAACTCAAGGGTCACCGCACGGAGTCGGGGTGGCAGCCGGTCGTGGACGGCCCGGCGTTCCCTGGTTCCGCCGGTGAGGACGAGCAGCTGGGCGCCACCGCGCGGCCAGGTCCGGCCGAGGTGTTCGGCGACGATCCCCGCAGTGCGTTCCCAGGTGTCCTCGACCCGGTGCCGGTAGTGCCACTCGTAGCGGTCGGCGGGCGGGGCGCGGTGCCCCCGGCCCTGCCACTGCGGGCCCTCGACGGTGCCGATCGGCGCGCCGCGCCCGAGTTCGTAGCGTTCCAGGTCCGCCCCGGTGCGGTCGACGGCGGCGACCAGGCAGGCGGGCACCGCGTCGTCCAGCAGGCCGAGCAGCGGACCGGTGTGCGGGAGCGGGGCCCAGGTGGCGGCGACGTCGGGCGGGGAGGCGGCGAGCGGGACGTCCAGCGCCACCTCGCCGTCCGCCGCGAACAGCGCCCGCCCGGGCGGGGACCCTGCGGCGGGTGCCGCGGCCAGGTGGTCGCGGACGGCCGCGCGGGCGGAGTCGTCGGCCCCGGCGTCGGCCAGCCGCTGGACGGCGGCGCGGTCGAGCAGCGCCCGGCGCCGGGCGGCGTCCTCGGTGGCGCGGGAGGTGTCGAGGTACACGGTGGCCCAGGGGCCGGGGCGGTCGAGCAGCGGGGTGAGGATGGCGAGGTCCATGGTGGCCTCCCGGGACGGGGTGCGGGGTCGGTGGGCGGGGCCGACGGGCGGGGCCGACGGGGGCGCGCCCGTCGGCCCCGGCCGGTGCTCAGTGTCCAGGCCGGTGCCGCATCCGGCCGCCCTGGGTGGCGGCGCGCTGCTCCGCCTCGGTGAGGTCCGTACGGCCGGTGAGGTCCGTCAGGTCCGAATGCGCGGAGAGGTCCGTACGCTCGGGCTGCGTGGCGCGCGCCGCGCGTGACGACCGCCGGACCCGCCCGGACAGCCGGATCATCGCGAGGCCGAGGCAGAAGAGCAGCGCCAGCGCGACGCCGGCGAGGAAGACGCTCAGGCTGTTCAGCACCACCAGGTTGCTGCCGAGGATCGTCACCTGGTAGTCGGGCCCGCCGGAGAGGTTGTCCGCGATCAGCAGTCCGACGAACGCGCCGGACGCCGCCATCAGCAGAAGTCCCAGCAGCAACATGGGGATCCCTTCCGTCCTGGTCTCGGCCCCCTCGTCCGCTCGCGCCTACCCACCCCCGGCGGCCCCTAACAAACGCCCTGAAAACCGCACTGACAACCGCCCGGAGACCCGCCCGGGGACACCCAGGCCGTCGCGACGAGGCGGCGCGGGGCGGCCCGGGCGGGCGGGCCCCAGCTGGGCTTGCCGCCGGGGCGGCCGTGGACCCCGGCGTCGCCGACCAGGAGGCAGGAGAGGGCGCGCAGCACCGCCCAGCCGCGAGCCCGACGCAGGGTCGCGGCGTCCGCGGCGTCCGCGGCATCCCCGGCGAGAGTTTTCAGGTGCGGTCGGGCACCAGTGGTTTTCCGGCGGGTTCGCAGACCAGTCGGGGTGCTGGTGTACGACATGCCGCTTTTGGCGTAATCGGGGCGCGCGGGCCGTTCGGCCGTCACGCTGTGCGTGTTCATCGCGGTCCGGTCAGCGAGACCGCTGGTGCACAGGTCGTGTGAGGTGTCGTCCCGGGTCCCACCGCTACCAGGCCGCTCAGGAAGCCTTCTTCCCGACGCGGACATGACGGAGCGGCGACCTCATGAGCCGGCCTGGAGTACCTCGGGGAGCGGCTACCGGCATCGGCGCTTCGGGGGGACGGGTGCCGGCGGTGACAGGTCGAGGGAACGTCTGGCCTCTGTGCCGGCCCGTTGGTAGAACGCGTGATCCATCACCCCGAGGCCTCGCCTCAAGCCAGGACGCCAGGAGACACCAGTGATCAGACACCGCGCCCCGAGTCACCTCCCCTCCGGAGTGGGGGCAGGACGAAGCGAAGCCCGCTCAGGCGTCCGCACTCGTGAGCGGTTGCAGCGGGCAGGGGCCGTAGCAGGACTGTTCGCGGCATTGTCCGGTACGGGACTGTCCCCCGCCGTCGCGGCACCGACGGGGGCCGCGCCGGCCACCACTCCGGTGCGGACGCAAGGAACTGACCCGTCGTTCACCTTCAGCTTCACCGGGGCCCCACAGAGCCTCACCGTCCCGGCGAACGCGGTGGTCACGATCACCGCCGACGGCGCCGGCGGCGCCGACAACACCGGCACCCCCTGTTCCGTCACGGGGGCGGGAGGGACGGGGGCTCGGGTGGTGACCACCCTCCCGAAGACGACCGTCCCGATGACGTTCACCATCGACGTCGGCGGCACCGGCGGCAAGGGCTGCAACGGCAACGGCACGGGTGGTGCCGGCGGGTTCAACGGCGGCGCCCCGGGCGGGACCTACCCGGCCAGTGGTTTTCAATACGAAGGAGCGGGTGGAGGCGGGGCGTCCAGCGTCAGTGCGGGCGGCTCCCTGCTGGTGGTCGCCGGGGGTGGCGGTGCCGCCGGCGGCACCGGAGCGAGCCGCGCGGGAGGGAACGGGGGCAACGGCGGAACATCGGACGCCACCGGTGGTACCGCGGGAAGTGCCACCGGTCCCGGGGCTTCGCCGGGGCAGGGCGGGGGCGGCGGCAGCACCAGCACCACCACCGGGGGCGCCGGCGGGGCCGGCGGCAGCGTTTCGTTCTGTGGGGTTACGAACGGTGGGTCGGGGAGCGGGTTCTCCGGTGCCGCGGTCGGTACCGGTGGCGCCGGGGGCAGCATCGGCGCCGGCTGCGCCCTCACCATCATCGGTGCCGGTGGGGGCGGTGGGGGCGGGTACTTCGCCGGCGGTGGCGGCGGCAGCGGCGCCGTCAACAACCTGGGCACCGCGGCGAGCGGGGGCGGGGGCGGTGGGGGCAGCAGCTTCGCCACCCCGTCCGGTACCGGCACCGGCTACAGCGCCTCCACCATCGGGACGGCGAACAACAACGGCCGGGTGACCATCACCTACACCGTGGGCCAGCCGGTGACCACCTTCCTGAACGCGATCCCGCGCAACACCCGGGTCGGGCGGCCGGTCGTGCTCAACGACCTGGTCTGCCCCGCCGGGGGTTCCACCACCACGCCCACCGGCACCGTCACGTTCACCGACACCACCACCCAGACCACCCTGGGCCGGCCCCGCCTGTTGTTCCTCTCCCTGGGCCGCTGCGCCGCCGGCGGGCTGGTCACCGCGTTCCGCACCCCCGGCACGCACACCATCACCGCCGTCTACAGCGGCGACTCGGTCTACCAGGACAACAGCGCCAACCCCGAAAGCATCACCGTGACGGTGAGCCCCTGATCCCGGAGCGCCGCAGCACCACCGGTAGGCACGTCACCGCGAGGGCCCAGCCGGGCCGGCCACGCCCCGGGCGGCCTCACCACCATCAACCGCGACAAGCACTGCTGCCACCACAAGTAACGGCGTGACACCAGACGGGGCCGGCGAGGATGAACTCGCCGGCCCCGTCTCCGTTTCGACGGGCAGGCCGACAGTCGGCCCGGTGGCCGCGAAGCAACCCGCTTGCTGCTATTCGGTCTGGACGGCGATCAGGCAGGTGTCGTCGTCGGTGTCGGCGGGGCTGAGTTCCAGCAGCCGGTCGAGGTACAGCTCCAGGTCCGGACCGGGGGCGCCGGCCGCCCGGAGCAGCTGTTCCACCGACTCCTCCACCGGACGGTCCCGGCGTTCGACCAGCCCGTCGGTGTAGAGCAGCAGGACGTCCCCCGGGTCGAGCCGGGCGGTGTGCTCCTCGTACTCGGCGTCGTCCAGCGCGCCGAGCAGCACGCCGTGCGGCAGCGGCAGCACCTGGGCTCCGTCCGCGCCGAGCCGGATCGGCGGCAGGTGGCCGGCCCTGGCCCAGCGCAGTTCGCCGCCGAGCGGGTCCAGCAGCACGCACACGGCGGTCGCGGTGACCTGGCCGGGTTCGCGCAGGGCGACGGTGTTGGCCCAGGCCAGCAGCCGGCCGGGGCCGGCGCCGGTGACGGCGAGGCCGCGCAGCGCGTGCCGCAGTGCGACCATCCCGGTGGCCGCGCCGACGCCGTGCCCGGCCACGTCCCCGACCGCGAGCAGCACCCGCCGCTCGGGCAGCACCAGCACGTCGTACCAGTCCCCGCCGACCCGGTCGCGCTGGGCGGCGGGCCGGTAGCGGACGGCGGCGTGCAGGCCGGTGACCCCGAGCGGGGGCGGGGCGGCGGGCAGGATCGCCTGCTGCAGCCGCAGTGCCAGTTGCTCCCGCTCGGCCGACTCCTGCTCGCTGTCGGCCAGCCGCTCCCGGGTGGCGCCGAGCGCGACCTCCGTCCAGTGCTGGGCGGAGACGTCGTGGTAGGCGCCGCGGACGGCGACCAGCCGGCCGGTCTCGTCGACCTCCGGCTCGGCGATCACCCGGGTGAAGCGGTGGGTGCCGTCGGGGCGGTCCAGCCGGACCACCGCGGAGGCGGTGCGGTGGTGGTGCCGGACGGTGTCCAGCAGGCGCCGGATCGCCGGCCGGTCGTCCGGGTGGGTGTGCCGCGCGAGGCGGTCCAGCGGTACGGGCGGCGCGTCCGGCGGCAGCCCGTACAGCTCGCGCAGCCCGTCGCTCCAGCGGATCCGGCCCTCGGCGGGGCGCTCCTCGAACCCGGCCACCCGGGCCAGCCGCTGGGCCTGGCGCAGCAGGGCGACGCGCTCGTCCTCCTCCCGTTCGTCGTCCAGCTGCCAGCACACCAGCAGCCGGCCGCCGACCGGGACGGCCGAGAGCAGGACGGCCACCGGGACGGCCGGGCCCTGGTCCCGGAAGGCCAGCCGGACCCGCTCGGCGGTCGACGGCACGCCCGTCTCGTAGGCGCGCAGCAGGCGGTCGAGCAGCCCGGCGGCGCAGGCGACGGGGTACGTCTCCAGCAGCGAGGCGCCCTCCATTGCCTCGCGGGGCCGGCCGAGCGGGTCGCGGAACCTGGCGTTCACCCGCAGCACCGTGAAGTCGGCGATCCGGTCGGCCCGGACGACGGGGGCCAGCAGCAGCGCGGGGGTGAGCAGCCCGTCCAGGAGGGCGCCGGCCTGCTCGGGGGCCACGGGCTCGGGGGGCCTGCCGAGCAGGGTCGTGCAGAGGTCGGCGAGGGCGTACAGCTCGCGGCGCTGGGCCGGGCCGAGCACGGGGACGGAGCCGGCGGCGGGGTCCGGGCCGGCGGCCGGCCAGAGCAGTTCCAGCGCGCCCCGGCGGCGGCGCCGGTCGAGCAGCGGGAGGACGGCCCGGGCGGCGCCGGCGCCCACCGAGGGGCCGTCCGTCTCCGGCTCGCCGGGCCACAGTTCGGCCGCGCCGCCGACGACCCGCTGCGCCGGGGTGGGGACGCCGGGCGGCACCCGGGCCCAGTCGGCGGCCTCCTCGGCGGAGAGCCCGGCGTGCGCGGCGAGGGCGAGCGCGCCGCCGGGCAGGCGCTGCCAGACGGCCACGGCGCGGACGCCGAGCGCCGTCGCGGCCTGGTCCAGCACGGCCCCGGCGGCGTGCTGCAGGTCGGGTGCGGCGGCGAGCGCGGGCGCGACGGGCGGGCCGGCTTCGGGCGGTTCGGCGACGGGGAGGCCGAAGGCCGCGGGCCCGGGCCCGGCGCCCGCATCGAACCCCGGCTCCGGCTCCGGCAGCCCCGCGATGTCCGCCGCCAGCGCGAGCACCGGCACGCCGGCCTCCCGGGCCAGCCGGGCGAGGTGTGCGGCGGCCTCGGTGACCGGCAGGCCGAGCCGCTCGGCCAGGATGCCGGTGGCGAGGTCGACGGCGGCCCTGGTCCGCGCCTCGGCGTGGGCCCGGGAGGTGGCCGCCTGGAGGCGGCGGACGGTCTCGGCCAGGGCCCGGGCGGTGCGTTCCGCGGCCTCCTGGGCGGAGGACTCCTGCCCGGCGGTCACGGCGCACTCCTGATCCGGGGCAGAGTGCCCGGGCACTGATCTGCGGCACCCGCGCGCCGGGCCGCGGTTCCCCCACGCCGAGGAGCGGTCATGACGCGCCCAGCCAGTGCCGCATCCGCTCCAGCAGCCGACCGGTGTCGACCGGCTTGGTGACGTGGTCGTCCGCACCGGCGGCCAGGCTGCGGTCCCGGTCGCCGGGCATGGCCTTCGCGGTGACGGCGACGACCGGCAGCCGCTCGAAGCGCGCGTCGGCGCGGATCGCCGCGATGGCCGCGTAGCCGTCAAGCCCTGGCATCATGACGTCCATCAGCACCAGGTCGGTCTCCGGGTGGCCGCGCAGCAGGTCGAGCCCGGCGCGGCCGTCGGCGGCGTGCAGGATGCTCAGCCCGTGCCGTTCCAGGGCGGCGGTGAGCGCGAAGACGTTGCGGATGTCGTCGTCGACGATCAGTACGGTCCGTCCGGCGAGCGGCCCCGTCGGGGCCGGGGCCGCGGGGGGCCGTTCGCCGGGCGCGGAGCTCTCGCCGCCGAGCGCCCGGATCACCCGCACCCGCAGCTCGTCCAGTCCGCCGACCTGCTCGACGCCCTCGGGCGGCGCGCCGCCGGGCCCGTACCCGAGCGCCGGTGTGCCGCCCGCCGCGAGTTCGCCGAGCAGCGGGGCGAGGCCCGCGGAGCCGACCAGGTCCAGCAGGACGCACCGGTACGGCCCGCCGGTGAGCGCGGCCCGCAGGCCGGCCTCGTCGCCCACCCCGTCGACCCGCACCGCCGTTGCCGTCCCACCCTCCGACGCGCCGCCCGGCGAGGAGGCGCCGCCCGACACCGACGCGCCGCCCGGCGAGGTCTCCAGGGCACCGACCGCCGCCCGCGCGAGCTGGGTGAGCAGCCCCGGCGGGTCGGGCTCCACCACCAGGACCCGCGCCTCGGCCCCGTCCGCCGCGGAGTCCCCACCCGCCGTCGCCTGCTCGCCCAGCGGCAGGTACAGCGTGAACCGGCTGCCCTGCCCCGCCGCGGAGCGGACGGTGATGGTGCCGCCGAGCAGCCGGGCGAGTTCCCGGCTGATCGACAGTCCGAGGCCGGTGCCGCCGTAGCGCCGCGCGGTGGAGCCGTCGGCCTGCTGGAAGGCGCCGAAGATGGTGTCCAGGTGGGCCGGGTCGATGCCGATCCCGGTGTCGTCCACGTGGAAGGCCACCGCGGCGTGGGTCCGGCCGAGTCCGGGCGGCACTTCCGCCTCCTCGACGCGTTCGATCCGCAGCTCGACCCGGCCGGTGTCGGTGAACTTGACGGCGTTGGAGAGCAGGTTGCGCAGGACCTGGCGCAGCCGCGCCTGGTCGGTGACGATCCGCTCCGGCACGGCCCGGTCGACGGACACCTCGAAGGCGAGCCCCTTCTGGTCGGCCAGCGGCCGGAACCCGGACTCCACGTACTCCAGCAGTTCCCGCAGCGCGAAGGACTCGATGGCGAGTTCCATCTTCCCGGCCTCCACCTTGGAGAGGTCGAGGATGTCGTTGATGAGCTGGAGCAGGTCGGTGCCGGCCGAGTGGATCACGCCCGCGTACTCGACCTGCTTAGGGGTGAGGTTGCCTCCGCTGTTCTCGGCGAGCAGCTGGGCGAGGATGAGCAAGCTGTTCAGCGGGGTGCGCAGCTCGTGGCTCATGTTGGCCAGGAACTCCGACTTGTACATCGAGGTGCGGGTCAACTCCCGTGCCCGTTCCTCCAGTTCCTGACGGGCCTGCTCGATCTCCAGGTTCTTCGCCTCGATGTCCCGGTTGCGCTGGGCGAGCAGTGCGGCCTTGTCCTCCAACTCGGCGTTGGAGCGCCGCAGTTCCTCCTGCCCGTCCTGCAACTCCTCGGACCGGGCCTGGAGTTCGGCGGTGAGCCGCTGGGATTCGCCGAGCAGCTCGTCGGTGCGGGCGTTGGCCAGCAGGTTGCCGAGGTTGACCCCGCAGGCCTCGGCGAACTGGCCCAGGAAGTCGCGGTGCACCTGGGTGAACGGGTGGACGGAGGCGAACTCCATCACACCGATCAGCCACTCCTCCAGGGCGATCGGCAGGATGACCACCGAGCGGGCGTCGGTGCCGCCCGTGCCGGAGGAGACGGTGGCGTAGCCGGGCGGCAGGTCGTCGACGGTGACGGTCCGCCGGGTCCGGGCGGCCTGGCCGACCAGGGACTCCCCCAGGCGCAGCCGCAGGTGCTCCCCCGCCGGGCGGCCGTAGGCGCTGATCAGGGCGAGTTCGGTGCCGTCCGCGGCCTCCTCGGCGAGGAAGAACGCGCCGTACTGGGCGCCGACCAGCGGGGTCAGCTCGTCGGTGATCATCCGGGCGACGGCGCGGATGTCCCGCCGGGCCTGGATGGCGGCGGAGAAGCGGGCCAGGTTGCTCTTGAGCCAGTCCTGCTCCAGGTTGGCCCGGGTGGTCTCGCGCAGCGATCCGACCATCGCGTTGATGTTGTCCTTGAGGTCGGCGACCTCGCCGGAGGCGTCCACGCTGATCGAGCGGGTCAGGTCCCCGGCCGCGACGGCGCTGGTGACCTCGGCGATCGCCCGGACCTGCCGGGTCAGGTTGCCGGCCAGCTCGTTGACGTTCTCGGTGAGCCGCTTCCAGGTGCCGGAGACGCCCTCCACCCGGGCCTGCCCGCCGAGCCGGCCCTCGCTGCCGACCTCCCGGGCCACCCTGGTCACCTCGGCGGCGAAGGAGGAGAGCTGGTCGACCATGGTGTTGACGGTGGTCTTGAGCTCCAGGATCTCGCCGCGCGCGTCCACGTCGATCTTGCGGGTCAGGTCACCGTCGGCGACGGCGGTGGTGACCTGGGCGATGTTGCGCACCTGGCTGGTCAGGTTGTGCGCCATGAAGTTGACGTTGTCGGTGAGCGCCTTCCAGGTCCCGGCGACGTTGGGCACCCGGGCCTGGCCGCCCAGGATGCCCTCGGTGCCGACCTCGCGGGCCACCCTGGTCACCTCGTCGGCGAAGGCGGAGAGGGTGTCCACCATGGTGTTGATGGCGTCGGCGAGGGCCGCCACCTCGCCCTTGGCCTCGACGGTGATCCTCCGGGAGAGGTCACCACGCGCCACCGCCGTCGCCACCTCGGACATCGAGCGGACCTGGCCGGTCAGGTTGGAGGCCATGACGTTGACGTTGTCGGTGAGGTCCTTCCACGTCCCGGAGACGCCCCGGACGGTGGCCTGGCCGCCCAGGTTCCCGGCGGTGCCGACCTCCCGGGCCACCCGCGTCACCTCGTCCGCGAACGAGGACAGCTGGTCGACCATCGTGTTGATGGTCTCCTTCAGGTCCAGGATCTCGCCGCGCGCGTCGACCCGGATCTTCTGGGTCAGGTCGCCCTCCGCGACGGCGGTGGTCACCTCGGCGATCGAGCGGACCTGGGCGGTGAGGTTGTCGGCCATGACGTTGACGGACTCGGTCAGCGCCCGCCAGGTGCCGGAGACGTCCCGGACGTCCGCCTGGCCGCCGAGCCGGCCCTCGGTGCCGACCTCCCGGGCCACCCTGGTCACCTCGGCGGCGAAGGAGGACAGCTGGTCGACCATGGTGTTGATGGTCGTCTTGAGCTCCAGGATCTCCCCGCGGGCGGCGACCGAGATCTTCTGGGTGAGGTCCCCCTCGGCGACGGCGGTCGCCACCTGGGCGATGTTGCGCACCTGCCAGGTCAGGTTGCCGGCCATCGCGTTCACCGAGTCGGTCAGGTCGCGCCACGTCCCGGCGACGCCCGGCACCTGCGCCTGGCCGCCGAGCCGCCCGTCGGTGCCGACCTCCCGGGCCACCCGCGTCACCTCGTCCGCGAACGAGGACAGGGTGTCCACCATGGTGTTGACGGTGCTCTTGAGCTCCAGGATCTCGCCGCGCGCGTCCACCTCGATCTTCTGGGTGAGGTCGCCGCGGGCCACCGCCGTGGTGACCTGGGCGATGTTGCGCACCTGCCAGGTCAGGTTGCCGGCCATCGCGTTGACCGCGTCGGTCAGCTCCAGCCAGGTCCCGGTCGCGTCCGGCACCTGCGCCTGGCCGCCGAGCCGCCCGTCGGTGCCGACCTCCCGGGCCACCCGCGTCACCTCGGAGGTCACCCGGGCCAGCTGGTCGGCCATGCCGTTGAAGACCGCGGCGATCTCCCCCATTACCCCCGGCCGGTCCGGGGAGAGCCGGGTACGGAAGTCCCCGTCGCGCACGGCGGTCAGCCCGGCGAGCAGCTGCCGCAGCGCCTGCTCGGCCGGGTCGGACGCGGGGGCTCCGGCTACCGGGTGCTCGTCCATCCGTCCACCGTCCGGATCGCTCGCACGGCCGGGGTGCGCCGTCCGGGCACCTCGGCACCGAGGGCGGCGGGTCGCCGCCCTGCTCCCACTGTGCCACCGCGGGCCGGGGGTGACACGTGGGGAGGAGGCCCCGCCTGCGGCCCCGGGACCGGCGGGCCCCGGCGCCGCAGTGCGTCAGCGCCTCAGTGCATCAGTGCCGCAGTGCCTCAGTGCCTCAGCCCGGGACGGTCTCGCGGATCGGGAAGGCATCGGTGGCGCCGGTGAGTTCGAGCATCCGCAGGATCAGCGGCCGGGGCCGGGCCAACTCGATCCTGCTGTCGTCCACCGCGGCCCGGGCCTTGGCGCGCAGCAGGGCGTTGAGCCCGGTGGAGTCGCAGAACTCCAGCCCGGCGCAGTCCATCACCACCACGCTGGCCGGCTCGGCGAAGGCCCGGTCGAGCGCGGCCCGCAGCTCGGCGGCCGAGTCGAGGTCCAGCTCGCCGAGCAGCACCAGCACGGTGCCCTGGGCCCACGACCGGATCTCGATGGTGAGCCCCTCGGACCGGTCGACAACCGGGCCCCCGTACTTCGACCGGCGCTGCGTCATGGCTGCGCGCTCCTCTCGCTCCGTCCGGCCGCTCGCGCCGCCCGGATCCCCCGCCGGTCGGCGGTCGGCACTCTCACATCCACGCGGCTATCCGCTGCGGGGCGCCGGAAACCCCTTTCGGTCGGTGGGAAAGGACGCGGCGGGAAGGGCGGCGATCAGCCCCGGTCCGACCGCCCCGACGCCCGGTCCCCGTCCGCACCCGCGGCCGTCAGGGCCGGCGGGCGCGACACCTCCAGCCAGACCTGCTTCCCGCCGTCCTCGGGCCGGGAGCCCCAGGCGGCGGCGAGCCGGTCCACCACCCGCAGCCCGTGGCCGCCCGGCCGACTCATCGTGGCGTACGGGCGCAACCGCGGCGGGACGGGGCTGGCGTCCGCGACCTCCACGCGCAGCCGGGCACCGTCCCAGTGGAGCCGCAGCTCGCGCGGGCCGCCGGGGGCGTGCAGACAGGCGTTGGTGACCAGCTCGGAGACCATCAGCAGGACGTCCTCGGCCGCGGCCCGCCGGTCCTCGTCGACGGCCGGCAGCCAGTGCCAGGACACCAGCGCCCGCCGGCTGAACTCGCGGCTGCGCTGCACCGCGCCGACGCTGCCGCCCAGCACCAGTCGCCTGGTCTGCTCGCGGCCTGGCGGGCCACTGTTCCCGGGGCGGTCCACGGCCTGCCTCCTCATCTCGGCTCGGGCGGGGCGCCGGGCCCGGCGGGGCCCTTCTCGGAGGCCGCCAGCGCCGTACGGAGGTCGGGGTGGACGCGCAGCACGTCGTCGGCCCCGGTGATCGCGAACAGCCGCGCCACCAGCGGGACGGGACCGGCCACTTCCAGCCGCAGCCCGGCCGCCCGGGCGTCCAGCCGGGCGCGCAGCAGGACGTTCAACCCGGTCGAGTCGCAGAACCGCAGACCGGCGAGGTCGACCACGATCCGCTCGATGCCGGCCGCCGACGGCGGGCGGGCCAGCGCCGCGCGCAGCCCGTCCGCGCTGTCGTGATCCAGCTCCCCGGCGACGGTGACGACCCGTACCGGGCCGCGGTCGCCCACCGCGACGCGCAGATCGCCGGACGCGAACTCGCCGCCACCGCCCCGGCCCGGGCCGCCCCGCCCCGGGCCGTCCCGGCCGGCGGGCTCGCGGGGCTGCTCGGGTGACCCTGCCATGGCTCGCTCCCGGTGCGGCGGGGACGGTGGGGACGGCGGGGCGCCGTCCCGACCATCATCGCGCGCACCGTGCCGGGCCGCGCGGACGGCCGTACCCGTGAGCGCCGCGGGTGCGGTCGGGAGCACCGTTCGTCGACCGTCCATGCCTGCGCGCCTGCCCGAACGCCACCGGGACACACGCGCCGGGACGGACGCACCGCGCGGCACGAGCCGATTCGCATCCCCGGATCGCCCGGGTTCACCCCGGATGTTAGAGCCCGCCGCAACGGGGAAGCCGCCCCTGTGGCGGGGCCCGAAGGCCGCTCGCCGGTTCCGTACCGCCCCAGGAGCCAGGCCCTGGCCCCGACCGGGGCGCTCGGACACATGGAGGACAAGGACAGGCCCGTGAGATTCCTCGACCGCAGCACCGCCGGACACCAACTGGCCCGCAGGCTCGCCCCGCTGCTGAACGGGCCGCCCGATGGCGGGGTGGTGGTCCTCGGGCTCGCGCCCGGCGGGCTGCCGGTGGCCGCCGAGGTCGCCGAGGCCCTGGGCGCGCCACTCGACGCCACCGTGGTCCGGCCGGTGGCGGTGCGCGGCCACGACCGTCCGGTCGGCGCGATCGCCGACGGCGACCCGCCGCTGTTCGACCGGTACACCCTGCGGAGCCTGGGCGTCACCGCGGCCGAGCTGGGCGCGAGCGTCAAGCGCGAGCGGGTCGAGGTGCACCGCCGCGAGGCGCTGTACCGCCAGGGCCGGGACCGGCTGCCGGTGCAGGGCCGCACCGCCGTCCTGGTCTCCGACGGACTGACCGACGCCCTCACCACCCGGGCGGCCCTCCACGCCCTCGCCGCCGACCGGCCGGAGCGGCTGATCGTCGCCGCGCCGGTCGGCGACGCCCGGGTCGCGGCCGACCTGCGCCACGACGCGGACGCGGTGGTCTGCCTCCACCTGCCCCGCTACGCGCACGCCGCCGGGCCCTGGTACGGCGAGTTCCACGAGGTCACCGACCGCGAGGCGGCCGTCCTCCTGCATCGGCGCACCCCGCCGGGCGACCGCCCCCGGGCCGGCCGTGCGCCGGGGCACGCGGCCCGGAGCTGAGCGTCATCCCATCCCCGTCAAGGCCGGTTGCCGGGCCCCGCCAAAACCCGTTGCCGCGCGAAGGGTGTACGGACCATCCTTCCGCCATGAATCATCCACAGCACGTCATCGCCCTGGACGGGGGCGTCCTGCGCCGTTTCGACGGCGAGTCGGACCTGCCCGAGTTCTTCGCCGTCATCGAGGAATCACTGGAGCACCTGCGGCCCTGGATGCCGTGGGTGGCCGAGCACAGCCGCGCCAAGACCGCCGAGTTCCTCGCCGGCCGCGCCGAACTCTGGGCGATCGGACGGGAATTCACCTACGCGATCGTGCGGGACGGCGCGATCGTCGGCACCTGCAGCCTGTTCCGCCGCGACGACACCCCGGCCGAGGCCCGCGAGATCGGCTACTGGCTGCACCCCGCCGCGACCGGGCACGGGCTGGTCACCCGGGCCGCACGGGCCCTGGCCGTCGAGGCCTTCCGCCTGCCCGGGGTGGAGTGCGTCGAGATCGTGCACGACCCGGCCAACCGGGCCAGTGGCGCCGTCCCGGCCCGCCTCGGGTTCACCGAGCACCGGCGCCGCCCCGCCGAGGCGCTCGCCCCCAGCGAGACCGGCGAGGAGCTGGTGTGGCGGCTCACCAGGGAGCAGTCGCTCGCCTGGGAGCAGTCACCCGCCCGGGAGCGGTCGGAGCGGGCCTCCACCGGGTGATCCGACGCCGCCCTCCGCTTCACAACAAATCCAGTTGACGGTTCATCACATCAACTGAGGCACGCTATGGCGGAGCAGGAAGTCGGGCTAGGATCACGGCATGGTCACCGCCCGGTCTCCGTTGCGCACACGACGCGCCCGCCCCCGAGGGGCGGCGGCGCGGCTGTTCTGGCTGGGCGCCCTGCTGGCGGCCGTGTTCGCGGCGCACGGGTTCGGCGTCGAGAACGGCGCCGGGCACACCGATCCGATCCGGATCGTCTGGTCCGCCCAGACCGAACAGGCCGCGCCGACGGACGGCGGGCCGCAGGCCCAGCAGGCCCCACAGGCCCCACAGGCCCCACAGGCCCCACAGGCCCCACAGGCCACCCTGCCCGCGCAGCACCAGGAGCACGACGAGGACGCCGACCACCCCGGCGGCGAGTGCCTGTCCGGCAAACCCGAGGACGCTCCCCGCGCCGACGCCGCCCGGTCGGCCGTCGCCGTCCAGCCCGCCCTCGGGGACGTCGCACCGGCGCCCGGCCGGGTGGCGCCGACAGCCGGGAGCGCCGAGTCCGGCGCGCCCGAACTCCCTCACCTGATCGCCCTGCTGAGGATCTAAACCGGCCCCGGGCCGCGCCCCGCCACGCCCGCCTCGCGGTGCGGGCCGGTGCGCGCTGCCCGCGTCCGCCCCCTGTCCTCGCCGATCCGCTGCCGCCGTCGCGCGGCCGCGCGGAGTCCCGTCATGCCGATCAGGCTCCTGGCCGCGCTGTTGCTCGGCCTGTTCTCCCTGCTGCCCGTCGGCTGCGCCCAGCAGCACTTCGACGCCCGGCAGTTCCATCCGGCCGGGGTGACCGTCCCGGTCGATCCGCACGATTCCTCCCCCGGATCCCCGGAGCTGCACTGCGCGGTCGGAGAGGCCGCCGTTCCCACGCAGCGGCCGTCCCGGTCCGTCCGCTCCGTCTGCGTTCCCGCGCCCTGCCCCTTCGCCGTCAGCGGCGACGGCCGGGCGGCTCTTCCGGCGCGGCACCCGGAGGCGGCCGTCGGGCGCGCCGCCCGTGCGCCCGGGCCGAGAGGCCCGCTGCTGGTCACCGGTCGGTGGCGGATATAGGCGGTTCGGTGTTCGTCCGAACCGTCGAACTTCCGCCAACCTCCCGACAGGAGACGAGACATGACGTCCCTCACCCATCACACGGACGACCACCCGGCCCTCGGCGGCCTGGTCGGCAACACCCCGGTCCTGCGGATCGGCGAGCCGCTCGCCCCGGCGGGCCGCGGCTTCTGGGCCAAGCTGGAGGGCTTCAACCCCGGCGGCATCAAGGACCGACCGGCCCTGCACATGGTCCAACGCGCGAGGGCTCGGGGCGAGTTGGTCCCGGGCGGCCGGATCGTGGAGTCCACCAGCGGCACCCTGGGCCTGGGCCTCGCGCTGGCCGGCATGGTGTACCGGCACCCGGTCACGCTGGTCACCGATCCCGGTCTGGAGCCGGCCATGACCAGGCTGCTCACCGCGTACGGCGCCGAGGTGCAGGCGGTCGCCAGCCCGCACCCGCGCGGCGGCTGGCAGCAGGCCCGGCGCGACCGGGTGGCCGAGCTGCTGGCCCGCCACCCCGGCTCGTGGTGCCCCGACCAGTACAACAACCCCGACAACACCACCGCCTACACCCCGCTGGCGCTCGAACTCGCCGCCCAGCTGGGCCACCTGGACGTCCTGGTGTGCAGCGTCGGCACCGGCGGGCACTCGGCCGGCACCTCCCGGGTGCTGCGTCAGCTCTACCCGGGCCTGCGGGTGGTCGGGGTGGACACCGTCGGCTCCACGATCTTCGGCCAGCCCGCCCGCACCCGGCTGATGCGCGGCCTCGGCTCCAGCATCTACCCGCGCAACGTCGCCTACCAGACCTTCGACGAGGTCCACTGGGTCGCTCCGGCCGAGGCCGTCTGGACCTGCCGCCGGCTGGCCGCCTCGCACTACGCCACCGGCGGCTGGAGCGTCGGCGCGGTCGCCCTGGTGGCCGGCTGGCTGGCCCGCACCCAGCCCGCCGGCACCCGGATCGCCGCGGTCTTCCCGGACGGGCCGCAGCGCTACCTCGGCACCGTCTACGACGACGAGTACGGCGCCGCGCACGACCTGCTCGACCGCCCGCCGGCCGACGAACCGGATGAACTCGCCCGGCCGGACGAACGGGAGGTGACCCGCTGGACCCGCTGCGCCAAGGTGGTCGACCCGCTGACCCTGGCGAGCACCGGCGGCGGTGCCGAGTGAGGGACATGACCGCCCAGTTCCGCGGCCACGAGCGCAGCGTCCGGCTGCTGATGGTCAACCAGTTCACCATCAACCTGGGCTTCTACATGCTGATGCCCTACCTGGCCGCCCACCTGTCCGGGGGCCTGGGCCTGGCCGGCTGGACGGTCGGGCTGGTGCTCGGGGTGCGCAACTTCACCCAGCAGGGCATGTTCCTGGTCGGCGGCACGCTGGCCGACCGGTTCGGCTACAAGCCGCTGATCGTGGCGGGCTGCCTGCTGCGCACCGCCGGCTTCGCCGCGCTCGGCCTCTCCTCCTCGCTGCCCGCCCTGGTCGCGGCCTCGGCGGCCACCGGCCTGGCCGGGGCGCTGTTCAACCCGGCCGTCCGGGCCTACCTGGCACGGGACGCGGGCGAGCAGCGGGTGGCCGCGTTCGCGCTGTTCAACGTCTTCTACCAGGCGGGCATCCTGCTCGGCCCGCTGGTGGGCATGGCGCTGACCGCGGTGGACTTCCGCTCCACCTGCCTGGTCGCGGCCGGGGTGTTCGCGGTGCTCAGCGCGGTGCAGATCCGTTCGCTGCCGGCCCGCCGGGGCGACGGGCCGGCCGGGGGCCCGGAGCGCACGGGTGTCCTCGCGCAGTGGCGCGGGGTGCTGGCCAACCGCCCGTTCCTGCTCTTCGCGGGCGCGATGACCGGCTCGTACGTGCTGTCCTTCCAGGTGTACCTGGCGCTGCCGCTGGAGGTCCGCCGGCTGGGCGGCGACGGCACCGGCGGGACGGTGGCGACGGCGGTGCTGTTCGTGGTGTCCGGGCTGGGCACGATCGTGCTCCAGACCCGGGTGACGGCCTGGTGCCGGGCCCGGATCGCGCCGGGCACCGCCCTGGTCGCGGGGGTGGCCGTGATGGGCTCGGCGTTCCTGCCGCTGCTCGCCGCCTCGGCGCTGCCCGTCCCCGGCGCCGGCCTCGGGCGCTGGGCGCTCGCCGCCGGGCCGCCGGCACTGGCCGCGTTCCTGCTGGCCCTGGGCACGATGCTGGCCTACCCGTTCGAGATGGACACCGTGGTCCGGCTCTCCGGGGACCGCCTGGTCGCCACCCACTACGGGCTCTACAACACCGTCTGCGGGATCGGCATCACCGTGGGGAACCTGCTGACCGGCGCGGCCCTGGACGCCGCCCGCGCGGCCGGGCTGGCCGCACTCCCCTGGCTGGCGCTGTGCGCCCTCGGGGTGATCTGCGCACTCTCGCTGCACGCCCTCCACCGGGGCCGGCGGCTCACCGGCCCCGAGCCGGTGCCCGCCCGGTAGGAGCCTCCGAACGGCGGATCCGCGAGGTCACCCCGGGGCCCGCGGGTCCGCCGACACCCCATCAGAAAGCTTGTACCAAACGGTCCGTTTCCTCATACTTCCGGTCAGCGCCTGTCAGGAGCAGATCATCCGTCGTGCTTCCGGAGAGCACCGGCCGGGGTCCGCCCACCGCCTGACCGCGCTTCACGGCCCCAACCCTCAGGGCCGTCACCCCTTCAGGAGGACATCGGTGAGGACCATGCGCACCACCCCCCGCACCGGCACCACGCGCCGCTTCCGCCTGCTCGCCGCGGCCCTCGGCCTGCTCACCGCCACGGCCGTCGCCACGCCGGTCGCCGCCGCCACCGGTCCCGTCGGCACCGCCAAGCCGGAACAGCTCTCGGCGATCAGCGACACCATCCTGAAAGCCGAGGTCAACGGCACCGCCTGGTACGTCGACGAGACCGCCGGACGCGTGGTGGTGACCGCCGACAGCACCGTCACCCCGCTCGCGCTCGCCAAGCTGATGAGCGCCGTCGGACCCGACGCGCCCACCGTCGACGTCCACCGCGTCCCCGGCGTGTTCGCTCCGCTGGTCGCTGCCGGCGACGCCATCTACGGCGGCCAGTACCGCTGCTCGCTCGGCTTCAACGTGGTGAGCGGCAGCACCCACTACTTCCTCACCGCCGGGCACTGCGGCAACGTCGCCCCCGACTGGTACACCGATCTCAACCACACCACCCGGATCGGTCCGACCATCAGCTCGACCTTCCCCGGCCACGACTACGCGCTGGTCCGCTACGACAACAGCGCCCTCAGCCACCCCGGCGGCTTCACCTCCGCCCCGAACGCCGTCGTCGGCGAGGCGGTCAAGCGCACCGGCTCGACCACCGGCACCCACGGCGGCACCGTCACCGGCCTCAACGTCACCGTGCGCTACTCCGACGGCAGCATCGTCAGCGGCCTGATCCAGACCAACGTCTGCGCCGAGGGCGGCGACTCGGGCGGCCCGCTGTTCGACGGCACCAAGGCGCTCGGCCTCACCTCGGGCGGCAGCGGCGACTGCACCTCGGGCGGGACGACCTTCTACCAGCCCGTCAACGCGGCGCTCTCCGCGTACCACGTCAGCGTGTACTGACCGGACGCCTGTGGGCCCACCGCACCGGGTGCGGTGGGCCCACAGGCCTGTCCGGGGGCGGCCGGTCAGCCCGCGTACACGTCCTCCACGTACCGCCCGGCCTCGATCAGCCCCTGCAGCCAGGCCTGGGCGCGCTGCTCGTCCGCGCCCGGGGTGCGCTCCCGGTACAGCGCCCGGAAGGCCTCCCGGACACCCGGCGCCATCCGGGCGCCGTCGCCGCACACGTACACCTCGGCGCCGGCTTCCAGCAGCTCCCACACCTCGGCCGCCTCGGCGGCGATCCGGTCCTGCACGAAGCGCCGCCCGTGCTGCGGCCGCTCGCTGAAGACGGGCCGCAGCGAGACCGCCCCGGCCCGCTCGGCGCTCTCCAGCTCACCGCGGTGCAGGTAGTCCGCCGCCTCGTCGTCGCAGCCGAAGTACAGCAGCGCCTGGGCGAGGTCGGCGCCCTCGGCGAGCAGCGCCCGGCGGTCGGCGACGGCACCCCGGAACGGTGCCAGGCCGGTGCCGGCCGCGATCATCACCACCGGGGTGCGGTGGCCGATCCGGAACGCCTCCCGGCAGGGCCGGACCCGGGCCAGCACGGTGTCGCCGACGGCCACCCGGTCGAGGTAGCCGGATCCGCAGCCGCGGAAGGTGCCCCGGCCCGAGCGGGCCGGCCCGCTGAGCACCGAGACCATCAGCTCCACCTGGCCCGGGTCGCCGGCGGGCGAGGAGGAGATCGAGTAGTGCCGCGGCCGCATCGGCGGCAGCAGCTCCAGCAGCACCGGCCAGGTGAGCCGCTCCTGCAGCGCCGGGTGGTCCTCGATCAGGTCCAGCAGGGTGCGCGGGTCGTCCTCGGGCAGCGCCCGCAGGGCGGCCTGCTCGGGCGGGCAGGGGTTGAGCGCGGCCAGCGCGGCGCGCTGCTCGGCACTCGGGCGGTCCTGCAGCTCGACGTGGCGGGTGAGCAGCTCGCGCACCGTCAGCGGGCGGTCGACGGCCAGGCCGGTGCGCCGGTGCGCCACGACCGACAGCACCGTGTCCGGGGTGGCGCCGAACAGCTTGGCGGCGCGCTCCACCAGCGCCGGGTCGTTGGCCGGGAGCACGGTGAGGTGGTCCGCCGTCCGGTATTCGGCGCCCTGCGGCAGGGCCAGCCGCACCAGCCGCTTGACCCGGTGGTAGGCCGGGTCGGTCAGGCTGCCGACGGCGGTGACGGTCAGCTCCGCCATGTCGTGCCGGGCGGCCAGCGCCGCCAGCGGGCCGCCGGTCACCTCGGTCACCGAGTAGGCGGCCTCCGGCCGCGCCGCGGCGGGCGCGTCGGCGTCCCCGTAGCGCGCCAGCAGGGTCTCGCACAGCGCCTCGGTGAACTGCCGTACGGTGCCGGCCAGGTCGCCCGAGGCGTCGGCCTCGGCGCGGGCCAGCAGCCGGGTGCCGCCGAGCGCGGCGAGCCGGTCGTCGATCAGCGCCGGGACGCGCTGGTAGGTCGCGGCATAGGTGCGGTCGCCGATGCCGAGGACCGCGTACTCGACGCCGTCGGCCGCGGGGCTCTCTCCGGACTCCGGGTCACCCTGGAGGCGGCGGAAGAACCGGGCCGCGTCGTCCGTCGGCTGCCCGTTGTAGGAGGCGGCGGTGATCACCACCGGCCGGTCGGTGGGCAGCCCGTCCGCGTACGCGTCCAGCGGGGCGACCGCGGTCTCGCAGCCGAGATCGGCGGCAGCCTCCGCGAGCTGCCGGGTGAGCTCCCGGGAGGCACCGTAGTTGGAGCCGTGCAGGAGCAGCAGCCCGGTGCCCTGGCGGACCCGCCCGGGGAGGCCGGTGGCCGGCGCGGCGGTGGCGAGGGGGGAAACGGCGGAGGAGGCGGGGGCCGGGGCGGGGGTGCGCCGGGCGAGGCCGAGGGTGAACCCGTCGGGCTTGATGGTGAGCGTCTGCTTGATGCTCAGCCGGTAGTCGGCGTGGTCGATCAGCCGGTAGCGGTGGACCAGCATGCCGAGCAGCATGACGGCCTCGTGCAGCGCGAACTGCCGCCCGATGCAGGCGCGTTCGCCGGTTCCGAAGGGCTTGAAGGCGTGCGGCGAGCGGCCCTCCTCCCGCTCGGGGTCGAACCTGGACGGGTCGAACAGCTCCGGGTTGTCGCCCCACGCCGGGTCGCGGTGCAGCATCGGCGTGGTGACGACGACCGTCTCCCCGGCCCGCAGCGGGATGCGGCCGCCGAGCAGGGTGTCCTCGCGGGCCTCCCGGTTGAACGCGGGCGCCGTCGGCCACAGCCGCAGCGCCTCGTTGAGCACCTGACGGGTGTGGCGCAACCGTCCGACGTCCTCGTAGGAGGGCTCCGGATCGGTCCGGTCGCCCCACAGCTCGTCCACCTCGCGCTGCACCTGGCGCAGCACGACCGGGTTCTTGAGCAGGTAGTACAGGGCGAAGGAGAGCGCGCCGGAGGTGGTCTCGTGGCCGGCGATCAGGAAGGTGATCACCTGGTTGCGGATGTTCTCGGCGTCCAGCCGGGAGCCGTCCGAGGGCCGGACCGCGCCGAGCATCAGGCCGAGCAGGTCCTCGGCCGGGCCCTGGGCGTCCTCCCCGGCGCGGGCGGCGATCACCTCGTCCACCACGCCGGCCAGGTAGTCGGCGTCGGCCCGGAAGGCCTCGTCGCGCTCGCGGTGGTCGGCGTCCGGGTCCCGGGTCAGCTTGGTCATCGCCCAGGCCAGGCAGCGCACCATCGCCTCGATGAAGGGGTGCGGCTCGTCCCGCTCGAAGGAGCCGAAGTCGAAGCCGAAGCCGGCCAGTCCGATGGTGTCCAGGGTCATCCGGGTCATGTCGCCGGGCACGTCCACCGGCAGCCCGGCGGCCTCCCGGCGGTCCCAGGAGTCGATCACCCGGCGGGCCACCCTCAGCATCACCGGGTGGTAGGTGCGCATCGAGCCGAGCGCGAAGGCCGGCATCAGGATGTCGTGCGCCCGGGCCCAGTTGGGCTCGTCGTTGTAGGCGGTGAACAGGCCGTCGCCGGTGAACAGCCGGACCAGCTCCAGCGTCGGGCTGATCGACTTGGTGAAGCGGGCCTCGTCGGCCAGCTCCTCGACCAGCTCCAGCCCGCTGACGACCAGGAGGTCCCGGCCGTACAGCCGCTGGACGTACGCCGGGCCGTGCTCTCTGGCCAGTTCCATGATGCGCAGCACCGGAGCGGCGACCGGCGGCATCGACGAGATGTCCACCAGGGGGACGGCCCGGGCCCCGGCCCCGGTCGCCCGCTCGTCCTCGGTCGTGCTCTCCACGGTATCGGTCATCGCTGTGCCCCTCCCACGGCAGGAAACTTTCTGCTTCCACCACTGTGCGCCCATCGGGCGGGAGGTCCGGTCCCGATCACTACATGATTGTGTAGTACCCGGGGGTGTCGCGGGCTTGCCCACGGACCGTCAGTCATGGCCCCAGGAAAGGAGAACCACAGATGCGGACGACCGAGGGCTGCGGCCCCGTGCCGGACAACCCGCGGGAGGCGGCGGTGATCTGGCGCAACCGGGCACTGCGGCTACTGGACCACATGCCGCTGCCGATCGCGGTGTGCGAGTTCGGCGGGAAGATCCTGATCGTCAACCGTGCGATGGCGGCCGAATTCGGCTGTTTGCCAGGCCAGTTGCACAACCGCAGGATCCTGGAGTTCTTCACCCTGCGGGACAGCGGCACCATCGAGGCGCTCGCCGAGGCCGTCCGGCTGCACCGGCGCTCGCAGTACCCGGCGCGGGTCTCCTGGACGCCCGTGAACGGGCGCGAGCGGTACGGCGAGATGACCGTCGCCCTGGTCGGCGACACTCCGGAGCAGACCCCGAGCATGCTGCTGTCGCTGCAGGCGGCGCCGGCGGGCGCGGCCGCTCCGCCCGGCCCGCAGGCCGAGGTCAGCCCGGTCGAGGCCCGGATCCTGGCCGCGGCGGCCCGGGGCGACACCACGGCGCAGATCGCCCGGGAGATCGGTGTCACCCCGGACGGGGTCAACTACCACCTGACCCGGCTCACCCGGCGCTGGCGCGTCCCCAACCGCACCGCCCTGGTCGCCCGGGCGTACGCCACCGGCGTCCTGGCACCGGACACCTGGCCGCCGCGGCCGGCCCGTCCGGTGTGACCGGCCGGGCAGTGGGTCCGGTGCGGCCTGCCGGGGCGTCAGTCCGCGGTGCGCCGCTGCGCCTCGATGAAGGCCCTCGTGGCGGAGAGGTCCGGGAGCGGGCGCCCGTAGGCCTCCCCGATCCGGACGAGTGGGGTGATCCCGGTGGTCCAACCGTGCCCGTCGAGCCACCCGTCGGTGCCCGGGCCGAGCCCGCCCCGCCACAGCCCGGTCAGCCGGGCGAGCGCCGGGTCGTGCGGCACGCGGCTCAGGTCCCCGCCCTGCTCCACCAGCAGCCGGCTGCCCGGGGCCGCCAGTCCGGTCACGGCCGTGAGCAGTGCGGCCGCCTCCTCGGCCGTGAGGTAGACCAGCAGGCCCTCGGCGAGCCAGACCGAGCGCCTCGCCGGGTCGAACCCGGCCGCGACCAGCCGCTCGGGCCACCGCGCGTCCAGCAGGTCGGCAGGCAGGGCGGTGCGCTCCGCGCGCGGCACGGCGCCGAGCCCGTCCAGGACCTGCGCCTTGAAGGCCAGCACCGGGGCCAGGTCGATCTCGAACACCCGGGTGCCGGCCGGCCAGTCCAGCCGGTACGCCCGGGTGTCCAGGCCCGCCGCCAGCAGCACGACCTGGTCGGCGCCGGCGGCGAGCAGCCGGTCGTCGTAGAAGCGGGTCCGCAGGATGCCGTGGGCGACGAGGGCCCTGGCGAGTGCGCTGTCCGGGCGGGTGGGGCCCGGTTCGAGGCCGGCGGCGGTGACGAACGCGGCGGCGTACGGGTCGACGAAGAGCGGGTCGGGACGGGAGCTCTCGTAGGCCCGCACCCGGGCGACGGACAGGGCGGTGCGGGAGACCGGGCTGAGCGGTTCGGAGGTCGTCATGCCCGGCAATCTACGCGGCCCGCTCCACGCGCCCGGCCCGGCCCGGCCCGGTCACCGGTCCGACTCCGTCCCGTTGCGGAATTCCACAAGTCGGCTACAAGACCGGCCCGTTGGTCCCGCCCCGGGGGCCTCTTCCTCTCCTTCTTCACCTTCATCGGCTGCGGGGTCCTGACCACCGTCCAGTGGCCCTTCGCCCTCACCCTCGCGCTCCCGGCCGTCGGCTGGCTGGTCCTCACCGCCGCGACCACCGCAATGCGCTGGGAGTACCAGGGTCTGGCGACGGACCGGCCGCACGTCCAAAAGGTGATCCGGCCGGCGAAGTGGGTGCCTTCGCCGGCCGGATCACCTCGGTGGTCAGTGCCCAGTACTCAGTGCTCGGCGCTCAGTGCGGACGCGGTCAGAAGATGAGCTTCCAGCCGTCGAGGTGGCCCGAGTCGCTGCGGTACGTGTCCTGCATCCGGAGCCGCCAGGTGCCGTTGGCGGGCTGGGCGGAGGCGTCCACCGTGTAGGTCTCGATGACGTTGTCGGCCGAGTCGCCGAGGTTGCCCTTCTTCAGCGAGTACACCGTGCCGTCCGGGCCGACCAGGTCGATGACCAGGTCACCGCGCCAGGTGTGCTTGATGTCCACGGCCACCTTGAGGTCGCTCGGCGCCTGGCCCGGGATCCGGTCGACGACGATGTCCGAGAAGACCGCCGGGCCCCCGTCCGGGATCGGCAGGGGGGTGGTGTTCGCGAAGATGCCCCGGGAGACCTTCCAGGTGAACGTCTTCGCGATGCTGCTGTGGTGGGAGGCCTTGGCGGTGACGGTGACCGTGTACGTCCCGGTAAGGGCCGGGACGCCGGTGACGCGGCCGGTGACCGGGTGGAGCGTCAGGCCCTCGGGGAGGCCGGTCGCGTGGTAGGTGACGATGCCGGGGTTGAAGTTGACGGCCTTGATCTGGAGATCGGCGGCGGCGCCGATCGCGGTGATCTGGCCGGCGACGGGGTCCATCAGGAGGCCGTCGACGACGCGCGGGCCGACGTTGATGGCCGCCCAGGCGTTGGCGGTGTTCATGTAGGTCGCGCTGGTCTGCCCGTACAGGTCGGCGGCGGCCTGGAGGGTGGCGGTGCGGGCCGCCGCGTAGTTGGTCGACGAGGTCATGTAGGTGGTGAGCGCCCGGTACCAGATCTTGGCGGCGGCGTCCCGGCCGATGGCGGTCACCGGCAGGCCGTCGGAGGTCGGGGAGTCGTAAGCCACGCCGTTGACGGTCTTGGCGCCGCTGCCCTCGGAGGCCAGGTAGAACCAGTGGTTGGCCGGGCCGGAGGAGTAGTGGACGTCGACGGAGCCGAGGTCCGCCGACCAGTAGTCCCTGGAGCGGTTGTCCTTGGAGGGCTTGTCCATGTAGCGCAGCGGGGTGCCGTCGCCCCTGATGTCGATCTTCTCGCCGACCAGGTAGTCGCCCTTGTCCTCGGGGTTGTTCGCCCAGAACTCGATGGCGGCGGCCATGATGTCGGAGGTGGCCTCGTTCAGGCCGCCGGACTCGCCGCTGTAGATCAGGCCCGCGGTGGCGGAGGTGACGCCGTGGGTCATCTCGTGGCCGCCGACGTCGATGGAGGTCAGCGGCTTGACGTTGCCCGCGCCGTCGCCGTAGGTCATGCAGAAGCAGGTGTCGGACCAGAACGCGTTGACGTAGTTCTTGCCGTAGTGGACCCGGGTGTAGGCGCCGACGCCGTCGTCCTTGATGCCGTTGCGGCCGTGGACGTTCTTGTAGTAGTCCCAGGTGAGTTGGGCGCCGTAGGCGGCGTCCACGGCGGCGGTCTGCCGGTTGGCGACGGTGCCGTCGCCCCAGGTGTCGGTCGGGTTGGTGAGCAGCGTCTTGGTGGAGCCGCTGGTGCCGTTCAGGTCGTAGGTGCTGTGGCCGCCGCGGGTGTTGTCGGTCATCGCGAAGCCGCCGCCGGCCGCCGAGGTGCCGATGGTGACCTGGCCGGAGTACTTGCTGTTGCCGACGCCGGTCTCGACGCCCTGGTACTCGAAGATCTTCTTGCCGGAGTTGGCGTCGGTGATGACGTGCAGCTCGGACGGCGTGCCGTCCTCCTGCGTGCCCGTCACGATCGTCTCCCACGCGAGTCGCGGGGTGCCGGACGCGGCCCAGACCACCTTGCGGGCGCTGTCGGCCGCCGGCTCCGCGACCTTCGCGCTCCCGGCGCTGTCGAGCGCGAGGCCCTTCGCCGAGTCGGCGCTCTCCTTGGCGGTGGTGTCGACGGCGATGTCCGCCTCGGTGGCCTTGGTGACGCCCTTCGTGGAGCCGTCCGCGGCGGTGTGGACGACCAGGTCGCCGCCGAGCACCGGGAGTCCGTCGAAGGTCCGCTCGTAGCGGGTGTGCAGGGTGCCGTCGGCGTCCTTGGTGACGCCCTTGACGACCAGCGCCTCCTTCGACCCCAGGTTCAGTGACCTGGTGGTCTCCGCCAGCGACGCGTCCGCCGAGGCCAGCAACTCGCCGCGCTGCTCCGGCGACAGCTGCACCGGCAGCGCGCCGGCGATGGCCTGGACCTCGGTGGGGGCCTCGGTGGGGGTCTCGTCGGCGATGGCGACACCGGACGTCAGAGCGGTCACGATCATCGCGGCGCCGGCTATCAACGCGCCTGCGGCAGTGGTCTTCCTGGGGGATCGAGTCACACTGAACTCCTTCTGCGACGGCCGGGTTGGGGCGGCCGGAGTCAGCCGGGCGGCCGAGGGTGGTGCCGCCCGGTAGAGCTGGTGGTTCGAACGGGTGGAACGGTGTCCGACGTGATTCGCCGCGTCGGGCGGTACGCGTACGACCGCGAGGGTCTCTGCGGTGATGGGACGGTACAGTGCCAGCTTTGTTGAGAACGCGTCACCCGTACGGCAACAAGTTGGCCGAAATGCTTCGCCATAGACGTAATGTCGAGGTAATGCGCCGTCAGAAGACGGGCAATGCAGGCGAAAAACAGACGACCGGCGCCGCTCAGTCCTCCCGGACGGGGTCGGGGATCCAGCTGCCGTGGAAGCCGGCCGGCACCCGCACCGGCAGGTGGACGGTGGCGAGCGGCGCGCCGGTGAAGTCCTCGGCGGAGAGGACGACCAGGTCGCTCGCGCCCCGCTCGGGGTCGTGGACGTAGACCAGCAGGTAGCCGTCGTCCTCCTCGCGGGCGCCCTGCCTCGGGACGAAGGAGACCTCGCCCGCGTAGCTGCCGACGCCGAACTGCCGTACCACACTGGAGTTCTGACGCAGGTCGTGCTTGATCAGCGCGTCTCCGACGGCCTCCGGGGGCAGCGCGCCGAGGCCGACCGGGCGGGCCAGGTGGCCCAGCAGGTCGGTGGTCACGGTGGAGTAGCCGTAGCGGTGGGCGCCGCCCACCACCGCGGGGCTGACCGCCGGGAACTCCTGCGGGCGGTCGTCCAGGCGGGTCTCGGTGACCTTGCCGGAGACGGTGTCGACGGTCCAGCGGTCCAGGGTGGGGCTGCTCTGGCCGTGCAGCGCGCCGCCGACGAACATCCGCGGGTAGCGGACGACGTCGATGACGACCCGGTGGCCGTCCTCGTGGGCGTTGAGCGTGTGGAAGACGAAGCAGGGCCCGACCTCGTACCAGGCGACCTCGGTGCCGTTGCGGGGCAGCAGCCCGATCCGCGCGCCGCGGCTCTCGTCCCAGACCGCCGGATAGGTCCTTCGCGCCCGGTTGTCGGGCAGGCTGAGGCTCACCGCGAGATCGAGGACGACGGCGAAGTTCCTGGTCAGCGCCATGTCGTGAACCACCGGCCGGTGCAGAACCGGGACGTCCACGGCGCGGACGACGGCGCCCTGCGGGGAGACCACCAGGTGGCGCAGCGTCTCGCCGTCCCGCTGCCAGGTGACGGCGTGCAGCTCGCCGGTGACCGGGTCGAGCTTGGGGTGGGCGGCGAACCCCTCGGGCAGCGTGCCGCAGAAGTCGCTCGCGCCCACCGTCTCGATCTCGTAGGAGAGTTCGTACGGGCGGAAGCCGCCCTCGACCAGCGCGAAGGTGCGATCCGCGTGCCCGATGACGTGGGTGTTGGGCGCGACGTCGGCGATCCGCGGCACGGCGCCGGAGCGCGGCCACTCCCCCAGGGTCTCGGCCACGGCGGCACTGCGCACCATCCGGTTGCGGTACCACCGGGCCCGCCCGTCGAGCAGCCGCACCCCGTGCACCATGGCGTACCCGCCGAACAGGTGCCGCGGCCGGCGGTCCTCCGCCCGCATCCCGTTGGGCCCGTTGCGCAGGTACCGACCGTTGAGCTCGGGCGGCAGCGTCCCCGTGACCGGCAGGTCGAACGCGGTGACTTCCTCGGCCACCGGCGTGTACGCCCCGGTGAACGGATTGGTGACGGTGGACACCGCGAACTCCTCCAGGCCGTTTCCGACTTCCGCTGCTACCGCTGCTACGGCGGGCGCTCACGGAGCAGCACGTCCGGACCAACGACCCAACCGCCCCCAGGTGACGGCCGAAGCCCGGCGGACGTCCGATCAGGCAAGGACCCGGGAGACAGGCCCTAGAGTTGCGAAGCCCCTCCGTCGACAGGGAGCTCCGTTCCCGTCGAGAAGGTCGCGTCGAACGCCAAGTACGCCACCGCGGCGGCCACTTCCTCGGACGTCCCCAGCCGCCGCATCGGGTTGGTGCTCCGGTAGGTGTCCTTCGTTGCCTCGACGACGTCGGCGGGCAGCAAGGAGCGGTCCAGGATGCCCGAGTCGATCGGGCCGGGACTCACGGCATTGACGCGCACCTTGCGCGGAAGCAGCTCACGGGCCAGGGTCCGCGTCATCGACCGCAGAGCTGCCTTACTCGCCGAATAGACACTGAGCGCGTCGAGGCCCAGGACGTTCACCACCGACGTGGTCAGGACCACACCGCTTCCCTCGCGCAACAGCGGCGCCAACGCCTGCACTGTGAAGTACGGGCCCTTGACGTTGATGCCGAACAGCTCGTCGTACATCTCCTCCGTCGTCGAGTCGAACGGCGCGGACGCGGTGACGCCGGCGTTGACGAACAGCGCGTCCACCGCGCCGAACCGCTCCCGGACCGTACCGGCCAGCGCCCTGATGTCCTTCAGGGACGCGGCGTCGCTACGGACGGCGATCGCCTTCTTCCCCAACTGCTCCAACGCGGCGTCCAGGGTGGACCTGGTGCGGCCGGTGATCAGTACGTGCGCCCCACCGTCCGCGAACAACCGGGCCGCAGCCAGGCCGATGCCGCTGCTTCCGCCCGTGATCACGATCTTCTTGCCCTCATAAGTGGTCATGCCCTCCAGCCAAGTACCCACCCGCACACCATGTCCAAGACCTGTTCCGCATGCCGTCATGTCCCAGGCGCATGGCAGCGCGCGACGTACCCTGGGCGAATGGACGTCGATCTGCGGCTGGTGCGCTATTTCACGGTCGTGGCGGAGTACGGCAACTTCGGCCGCGCCGCCACCAAACTGCACCTGGCGCAGCCGTCGCTGAGCCGCCAGATCCAGCGGCTGGAGGCTCAGCTCGGTGTCCGGCTCTTCGACCGCTCGCCGCAGGGCAGCAGCCTCACCGACGCCGGTCAGGCCTTCCTTCCCAGAGCCCGGATACTGCTCCAGGAGGCCGAGCAAGCCGCTCACGCTGCCAGAGCCGCCGTCCAGCCCCGTACCATCACCGTCGGCTACGCCGAAGGACTGGTCATCACCGCCTGTGTGCAGGAACTGCGCCGCCGGCACCCCGACAGCCGGGTCCGCACCCGGCACCTCGACTGGCGGGACACGCACGCCCTCGCCGAGGGGCGGGTCGACGCCCTCCTCGCCTACGGACCCCTGCCCTTGCCCACGGACGGCTTCCGGGTGACCAAGCTCCATGAGGAGTCACGGGTACTCGTCATGTCGGCACGTCATCGTCTGGCGAACGAGACATCCGTCAGCCTGCGCGCCCTGTCGGACGAGGAACTGGTGACCTGCGTCAGCACTCCGGTTGTCTGGAGCACGCCCAGGCCGGTCGGCGACCGTCCGGCACCACCCCCGCCCGCGATCGACGACAGCTACGAGGACAAGCTGGAACTCATCGCCACCGGCCACTGTGTCGCGATCTTCCCTGCCGGAGACCGACGCCCCGCTGTGCGCGAGGACATCGCCCTGGTGCCCGTCATCGACATCGATCCCTGCGAGGTCGTGCTCGTCACGCGCGCTGACGACCCCAACCCGCTGCTCGAATCACTGGAGGACGTCGCACGCACAGTGCTCGGCACAGCCTCCCGCCGGGAGAACGACGAACTGCCGGTCAACTGACCCCCTGGGGGTCACTGATGAGGCACGCGGCTTGTCCCACCTGCTCATTCCGCAGGCTTTCTCCCATCGGTCCCGCGACCGGCGGCCGGAGGAGTGCGCGGCCGTGGACGTTCCCCTTGCGGCCCGAACAAGATCAGATACTCGACCGGTCCGGCGGATCCGGCGTTCGTGACTCCATGGGGGACGCGGGTGTCGAACTCGGCGACGTCTCCGGCGGTCAGGACGAGGTCCTGGTCACCGAGTGCGAGCCACAGCCGCCCGTACAGGACGCACAGCCACTCGTAGCCCTCGTGGGAGACCTGACGGGGCCGCGCGGGCTGCCGTTCAACGGCAGGCAGGACGTGCTTGTGGGCGTGCAGGCCGCCGACGTACCGGGTGAGCGGCAGCACCTCCTTTCCGTCGCCGAAGCTCAGCGGCGCCGGGGTGCGCGGCTCAGCCGCCGGGACGGTTGTACCGGCCAGTTCGTCCAGGGAGACGCCGTACTCCTTCGCCAGCCGCAGCACCACCTCCAGGGTGGGCTTGCGCCGACCGGTCTCGATCCGCGACAACGTGCTCGGTGAAATGCCGGTCGCACAACTGATGTCGGCGAGCGTGGCGCCGTGTTGCTCGCGCGCGACTCGCAGCCTGGGCCCCATCGCCGCCATCGTGCCGTCCACCTCGTCGACTGCCACCGTGACCGTTCCTTCCGACCGCCGCTCTCACCGCCCGACCGCAAGCTTGCCAGAATGGCAAGGCTGATCGCGTCGGGCGGGCTTCGCACCGCATGATCGGCGGGCAACCGCGTCTGCCCGCGAACCAAGGAGAAGCCCCATGCAATCCGAACCGACCGCCGCGCTCCGCCACCGCACCGTCGAGGCCCCGGCCGGACGCCTGCACCTGGTCGAGCAGGGCACCGGCCCGCTTGTCCTGCTCGTGCACGGCTTCCCGGAGTCCTGGTACTCCTGGCGCCACCAACTCCCGGCCCTCGCCGCGGCCGGGTACCGAGCGGTGGCGATCGACGTGCGGGGCTACGGCCGTTCCTCCAAGCCGGAGGCGACCGCTGCCTACCGGATGCTCGACCTGGTGGAGGACAACCTCGCCGTCGTGCGCGCCCTCGGCGAGGAGAACGCGGTGGTCGTCGGCCACGACTGGGGCTCCAATATCGCCTCCGCCTCCGCTCTGCTCCACCCCGAGGTCTTCCACGCCGTCGGCCTGCTGAGCGTCCCCTACGCGCCGCCCGGCGGCCCCCGCCCCAGCGGCGTCTTCGACCGGATCGGCGGCCCCGAGCAGGAGTTCTACGTCTCCTACTTCCAGGAGCCCGGCCGCGCCGAGGCGGAGATCGAGCCCGATGTCCGGGGCTGGCTCGCGGGCTTCTACGCGGCCCTGTCCGCCGACACCATGCCTGCCCAGGGAGAGCCCGACCCCCACTTCGTCGCCCGTGGCGGTGGCCGGCTGCGCGACCGCTTCCCCACCGGGGTCCTCCCGGCCTGGCTGAGCAAGGACGACCTCGACGTCTACGCCGGGGAGTTCGAGCGCACCGGCCTGACCGGCGCGCTCAACCGCTACCGCAACATGGACCGCGACTGGGAAGACCTCGCCCCCTACCGCGGAGCCCCGATCGAACAGCCCGCCTTGTTCGTCGGCGGCACGCTGGACGCCTCCACCACCTGGATGGCCGACGCCATCGACGCCTACCCCACCACCCTCCCCGCCCTGTCCGCCTCCCACCTCCTGGAGGGCTGCGGCCACTGGGTCCAGCAGGAACGCCCGGACGAAGTCAACAGCCTGCTGACCGACTGGCTCGCCACCATCCAGGGCTGAACCAGGTGATTCACACCCGCGGGGGTGCTCGAAAACTCCCCGTTCGACCCGGGCTCGCCCGGAGGCGACCCACTTGAACACCGAATTCGAACAGCACCATCATCGGACACCGACCCTGCCACGCCAGCCGAACTCACCCTCCGAGCAGGTGACTTGCCCAGTGGAGTCGCCCCGACCCAGCAGCCCCACCGACCGAGCGAGGAGCCCTCCCGGTGATCGACTTCAAGGTGCTGACCGACCTGGCCCTCCGCGAGGGCATCGAGCGGATCGGCGTCGGCGTGGTGGTCCGCGACGCCTCCGGCCGCGTCCTGATGATCCGCCGGTCCGCGCACGACAACCCGCCGGGCCGGTGGGAGTACCCGGGTGGCGACATCGAGCACGGCGAGGAGCCCGTGGAGGCCGGCGCGGCGCGGGAACTGGCCGAGCAGACCGGCCTCACCGGCATGCCGCTCGACTACGCGCGGCACCTGGACCTCACCGACCGACACGGCCTGTGCGTACGCCAGTTCGTCTTCACCACCGCCGTACCGGACGGCACCCCGGTCGACCTCTCCCCCGACCACGACGACCACCGGTGGGCCACCCCCGACCGGCTCCCGCCGACCGGCGACGGGCAGCGCGCGGTGATCGGGTGGCTCACCGACCGCCTGGCCCTGCCCGGCTGGCGACCGGCCGGCGGCTACCTCACCACCATCGCCAGGCCCAGCTCCTACGGCTGCTTCCTCGTCACCGACCCGCAGGGCCGCGTCCTCGGGCTGCGCTCCACCATCGACCCCGACGTGTGGAACTTCCCCGGCGGCAACGTCGAACACGGCGAGACCCCGTTCGCCACCGCCCTGCGCGAGGCCCGCGAGGAACTGGGCCTCGACCTCGCCGCCGAGAACCCCGAGATCGTCGCCCGCAGGCGCCTGGTCGCCGTCATCCACGAGCAGGCCGGCGCCGAACAACCCGTCCCGGCCTGCGGCCACGTCTTCGACGGCGGCGTCCTCACCGCCGAGCAGCAGGCCCGGATCCGCCTCGATCCCTCCGAACACACCGAGTTCCGGTTCGAGACGGCCCACGACTGGCGCTCCCGGATGACCCCCGCTCGCTACCAGCGGCTCCGCCAGGTGCTGCGCGCCCACCGCTGCGGTGTCCCGCTCTACCTGGAGCGCCCCATCCCGGACGGCGACGACTTCGAGGGCGTCCTGGTCTTCGTCACCGACCGCGCGGGCCGTCTGCTGATGCACCTGCGCGAAGACCGGCCGGGCATGCCCTGGCCCGGCCACTGGACTCCGATCGGGGGCTGGCGCGAGGCCGACGAGAACGCCCGGGAGAGCGCGGAGCGCGAGGTCCGCGAGGAGGCCGGCATCGAGATCACCGGGCTGCGCACCCTCCCCGACCCGCACCACGACCTCGGCCTACCGCTCACCCGCGTCCTGCACGCCGTCTGGGACGGCCCCGAGAGCGACCTGCGCCTCGGCGACGAGGGCCTGGCCGTACGCATGGTCCCCCTCGACGAAGTCCTCACCCTCAAGGTGCCGCCCTACCTGCACCACTACCTGCCCCTGCTCACCGCACCGGCCGACCACACCACCGGGAGCACCTCATGACCCGCCCCGACGACACCGAGACGCCCCACGTCATCGCGGCGGATCCGCTGGCGCTCGTCGTCGGCGTCCACCGCGTGCTGACCGACCGCGGCACGGTGCTGCTCGGCCTGCGCCGCAACACCAGCTACGCCGCCGGCCTGTGGCATCTCCCCGCCGGGCACTGGGCAAGCCGTGTGTCGTGATCGAAGTTGTCGGCTTTGCGTTCCACAGCGTCAGCGGGTGACGAGTTCCCGTACGGCGTCGCTGACGGCGGGGATCTCGTCGGGTCCGGCCCACTCGTGCGCGTCGTGCTCGGTGAGGGTGACCGGGCCGGTCCGGGTGACGGTGACCTCGAAGGTCAGCTGACGGGTGAGGGCGCCGCTGCCGGAGGTGTAGTCGAAGTACCCGAGGTACTTCTCGACCGCGGCGATCCGCAGGCCGGTCTCCTCGTCGACCTCCCTCAGCAGGGCCTGCTCGATGCCCTCGCCCTTCTCGACCTTGCCCGACGGCAGCTCCCACAGGCCGGCCATGAACTCGCCGGCCGGACGCCGCAGGAACAGCTTGCGGTCGCCGTCGGTGATCACGGCGGCCACGACGAACCGTTCCACCCCGTCCGTCTCGGCGGCGGCGCGGATGGTGTCCTCGAACGTGGGGTCGGCGAAGGGAGAGTTCACAGCAGCTCCTTGTGGTGGTCGCTCACCTTGATGGCCGCGCGGATGTACTGCTCGGCCAGCGGACGATCCTGTTCACGATGCCAGACCGGGAGCTTGATCGTGTGCGCGTGGGTGTGCTCGGCGACCGGGAAGTCCCCTGCCTGGTAGCGGCGGTGGGCGTGCGGGTGGCCGGGGAACAGCATGGCCGGGCTCTGGTACAGCGGCAACTGGTTCATGGGGCAGGTGGAGCCCGGCCGGTCGAACTCGACCGCGCCCTCGGCGACCAGGGCCTGGTGGAACCACTCGACGCTGAGGCCACCGAGCTCCTGGGGGCGGTAGGTGAGCGTCAACCCGTACCAGGACGGGACCACTCCTTCGGGCATCGGGATGACCTCCAGCCCGGGGATCCGGGCGAACTCCTCGGTCAGGTAGCGGGCGATCTCCGCCCGTCCGGCGAGGTAGCCGTCGAGGCGGCCGAGCTGGTCGTGCGCGATGGCGGCGGCCAGCGGGTGGATGCGGAGCTTGAGACCGGACCCGGTGACCGCGTACTTCGCGAGCGGGTGCTTGGCCGGGATCTCGGACTTGGCTCGCTTGTTGTAGTGGCCGAACGTCAGGAGCCGGTAGTACGTGTCGTCGTCGTCCGTGAGGACGAACCCGCCCTCGCCGCCGGACAGCGGCTTGGGGCCGTTGAGCGAGAACGCGCCGGCCAGGCCGAAGGTGCCGACCTTCTTGCCGCCGTGGGAGGCGCCGTGGGCGTGGGAGCCGTCCTCCAGCAGGAGGAGGTTGTGCGTCGTGGCGATGGCCTGGATGGCGAGCATCGCGGCCGGCCTGCCCCACAGGTGGGTGACCATGATGGCGCGGGTGCGTGGAGTGATCGCGTCCTCGATCGCGGTGGGGTCGATGTTGCCGTCCGGGCCGGTCTCGACCAGGACCGGCACCGCCCGCAGGTGGAACAGTGGCGAGGCTGTGGCGTGGAACGTCCAGGCGGGGACGATCACCTCGTCCCCGGCCTTGATCCTGGCGGCGTCGTAGGTGGCGTGCAGGGCCGCGGTGCCGGAGCTGAAGGTGACCGCGTGCCGGACGCCGAAGTAGTCCTGGAGGGCGTCCTCCAAGTCGGCGACGACGCCCGAGCGGCCGGGGATGGAGATGGCCGAGCGGAGCTGGGCGATGACCTTGCCCTCGGTGGTGTCGTCCATCGGCGGCCACTCGAAGTGCGTGCCGCCGGCGGTCACCGCGGGCTCGCCGCCCAGCAGGGCGAGGTTGTTCGTCACAGCATCTCCTTGGGGTCGATGTAGCGGCCGGCGGCCTTGGACTCGTAGCAGGACGCGATGAAGGCCATGTGGCCCAGGTGCTGTTCGGGCCCTGCGGTGTTGGGGCGTTCGCCGTCCAGGACCCGGCAGAAGTAGTCGATCTGGGCGGTGGCCGCGCTGGCCGGGGCTTGCGGGCGCGACAGCTCGTCGACGACCTTGCCGTGCACATCGAGGCGCTGGACCTGGCCCTTCGTCAGCAGGACGGAGCCGCGGGTGCCGACCACGTGCAGTTTCTCGGTCTTCGGGGCCATCCAGCGGGACAGGAGCACGGTGCCGTACAGGTCGTTGTCGTAGCCGAGCTGGATGACGGCGGTGTCCTCGGCGTCGTACCCGCCGTCGGGCAGCGCGGCGGTCGAGAAGTCGGCCATGATCCGGTTGGGCATCCCGAAGTACCACAGCAGCAGGTCGACGATGTGGTAGCCCATGTCGATGATGCAGCCGCCGCCGGCCTGACTGACGTCTCCGCGCCAGCCCGCGCCGGGGTCGTCGGTGTGGAAGGTGTACTGGCCGTCGATGAGGAACGGGGTGCCGATCTGGTCCAGGAGCTGGACCACCGACGCGTGGAGGGGGTTGAAGCGCCGTTGGAGCGTGACCATCAGCTCCACCTGGGCCTGCTGGCAGATCGAGGCGAGCTCGCGCGCCTCCGGCAGGGAGGTGGCGAACGGCTTCTCCTTGAGGACGTGCACGCCTCGGACGGCGCACTCCTCGATCACGGCCCGGCCTGCGTGGTGCGGGACCGCGACGATGACGAAGTCCGGCGCCACGTTGTCCAGCAGGTCGGCGGCCTGGGTGAAGCCCGGGACGTTGTGCGTGGCCTGCTGGGCCCGCAGGGTGTCCGGGTCGTTGTCGCAGACCGCGACCAACTCGGCCCGGTTGGAGGCGAGCAGGCCGGGAAGGTGGTCTTCGAGTGCCTGGTGTCCGAGGCCGATGACCGCCGCTCGTCGTTTCATGGGCTGACTCCTTCCGCTTCGTGAGGGAACTTGTCGATGCGTGTCGAGTACAGCGCCAACTCCACTTTCCTGGACAGGCATTGTCTGTAGTCCCGGGGTTGTCCCGCGCTCGCGCGCAGTAGGCTGCCTGTCACTGTCGATGATGGAATTGGCCCCGTGGACGACCCGATCCGGCACCCCCTCGCCTACGCCCGTGAACTGCGCGGGTGGTCACAGAGCGACCTCGTCGTGTTCCTCGACCGGGCCGCCCGCAAGCGCGGGCTCCGCTCCGGCGCCGACAAGACGGCCGTCAGCCGGTGGGAGAACTGGCGCAAGCAGCCGAACCTGGACTCCCAGATCCTGATCGCGGAAGCCTTCGACGTTCCGATCGCCGACATGGAGCTGTTCGGGTGGCCCGATTGGCTGCCCGGCCGTGAGGTTCACCTGCCACTGGGATCGGCGTACACCGTCCAAGCACTTCGAGATGCACAGAGAGCCGCCATGGACCGCCGCAGCTTCATGACCTTCAGCGCCGTCTCGCTGGCCGGCCTCGCCGCCCAGTGGGCCACGATCGAGCCCGATCGCCTGACTTCCGCCCTCGACGGCAGGACGGCCGTGGACCCCGGGCTCGTGGACTGGCTGGAGGAAACCAGCGCGAAGCTGACGACGCTGCCCACCGAACAGCGCCAGCACACGATCAAGCTGATGGACGCTCATCTCGCCACCGTCACCGACCTGATCGAGGGCGGCGGCCACGCCGAGCCCCTCGCCAAGCGGCTGCACCTCCTGGCCGCGTCACTGGCCACCACCTGCGGCTGGTACCGCTTCGACCAGGGCAAGCACTTCGCCGCGGGGAAGCTCTGGGCAGGGGCCTTGCAAGCCGCCAACGCCGCAGGTGACCGCGACTTCGGCGCCGGTGTGCTCTCTGACTTCGCCTACCAGTCGAACTGGATCGGCCAGCCGAACACCTCGGTGGACCAACTCGGCCACGCACTGTCCGGTACCAAGCACCCCACCGCCCGGTCGCTGCTGTTCCTCCGGCGGGCCCGGGCCTACGCCGCGCTCGGCGAACACTCCGCGTGCTACCGCGACCTGTCCGACGCCGAGACCGCACTGTCGACGCGGGCCAGCGACCCCGCGCCGGGCTGGTGCGCGTGGATGAGCCCCGCGGACCTCGCGGTCGACTCCGGCCAGTGCCTGCTCGATCTCGGCCGGGCCGACGAGGCGCACGTCAGGATGGCCGAGGGCCTGGCCCTCCTGCCCAAGGCCCGGGACAAGACGCGTGGCATCTTCCTGACCTACCAGGCCAGGGGCTTCCTGCAGTCCAACGACGTCGAGCAGGCTCTCGCCGTCACCACCGAATCCCTCGATCTGGCCACCCGCATCGGCGCCGAGCGCTGCGTCACCCTGGTCCGCGAACTCGTGCCGGCATTCAAGCCGTACCGCCAGGTTGACGGCGTCGCCGATCTCATCGAGCGCGTCCGGGCTGCGTGACGGACGCTCGGATCAGAGTCGCGGTGATCAGCGGCCGGGAGAGGATGATCCGAGCCGCCGTCGTCAGGACATTGCCAAGCACCGTTACACCGGCCCGGACCGACCGGACCGCCCCGCACCGACCGCCTGAAGCACCCGTCCGCCCAGCCGACCTGGAGGTAGCACCGTGGAGAGCCTTCGCCAAGCCGTCGCCGTGATCGCCCACGACCGGGAGCGGAGCCGGATCGCGACGGTCCACTACGCCGCGCACAGCTGGAGCACGACGCCGGTGTGGACGATCCCCGGCGGCAAGGTCGAGGCCGGTGAGCGCCTCGACGAGGCCGCCGCCCGCGAGCTGCGGGAGGAGACCGGGCTGCTCGTCGAGGCGGAGCAGCTGCGGCTCGTGCACACGGTCCAGGTCGCCGACGGCTGGGACGGCCGGGGCCCCTTCCTGCTGTCGGTCTTCCTCGCCACCGCGTGGCGCGGCGAGCTGGCGAACACCGAGCCGGACAAGCACCTCGACGTGGTCTGGTCCCCCGCCGACCGGCTGCCGCTGCCGATGTTCCCGACGGCCCACGCCGCCCTCACCGACCACCTCTCCGGCGGAAGGGGCTTCTCCACCCACGGCTGGGGCGACGGGCACTTCGACCCCCGCTCGCTGATCGGCACGTGACGGCAGTGGGCCGACACCGCCGACCGCCCCGACCCCCGGCTCCCGACCGACGCCGACACCGACGCCCTGCTGCGCGCCATCGCCGAGGGGCGGCCCGTCGTGGAGGAGAGTGTGGTCGTCTTCCCGGGCAGCACCGTTCCGTACGGCTACCGCACCGTGCACCGGCCGGACGGCGCGACCGACCGTCACCTCGTCCGTCTGGACTCCACGCCGCCGTCCTCCCCCTGACCGCCCACGGAGGTGGGGCCTGCGGAAGCGATCCGCGGGCCCCACGTCCGGTCCGTCACTTGTCGTGACAGCAGTGCTTGTCGGGCTTGACGGTGGTGGGGTCGGTGGCGGTGTGGGTGGCGGGGTCGCCGCCTCCGGTGACGGTGGCCGTGTTGGTGACCTCGTCGTGGGCCTCGCAGGTGGCTTTCACGGTGAGGGTGATCGGCGGGTAGGTGCTCCCGGGGGCCAGGACGTCGGTGCGGGTGCAGGTCAGGGTGGACAGGGTGCAGGTCCAGCCGGTGCCGCTGATGCTGCGGGCGTGCAGCCCCGGCGGGAGGGTGTCGGTGACGGTGACGGCGCTGCCGTCGGTCGGGGTGGTTCCGTTGTTGCCGACGGTGATGGTGTACTTGCCGCGCTCGCCCTGGGTGAAGTGCCGGGCGTGGGTCTTGGTGATGGTCAGGGACGGGACGGGCACGGTGTAGGAGATGATCACCTGGCCGTTGTGGTCCGCCGTCCCGATGGTGGAGGCGCTGTAGGCGGTGCCGGTGCCGGTCGGGGTGGCGAAGCTGCTGCCCCCGCCGCCTCCGCCGCCGCCGGCCTGCGTGCCGCTGTTGACGACGCCGGCGCTGCCGCCGCCTCCGCCGGCGAAGTACCCGCCTCCGCCGCCCCCACCGGCCCCTGTGAGGGTGGGGGCGCAACCGCCGTCGATGCTGCCCCCGGTGCCGCCCGTGCCGACCGTCACGGCGGCGAACCCGCCGCCCGGCCCGCCGGCCGCGGCCGCGCAGGGGGGAGCGGTGCCGGCTGCCCCGCCGGCGCCACCGGTGCTCGTGGTGGTGCTGCCACCGCCTCCGCCCTGCCCCGGCGAGGCCGTGGAGCCGCTGGCGGTCCCCGCGGTGCCGCCGGTGGCATCGGGCGTCGTCCCGCCGTTGCCGCCGTTCCCTCCCGCGGCGCTCGCTCCGGTGCCGCCGGCGGCACCGCCGCCCCCGGCGACCACCAGCAGGGAGCCGCCCGCGCTGACGCTGGAGGCCCCGCCGCCGCCCGGGCCTTCCGCCCGGAAACCGGCGACCGGGATGCCGCCGCCCGGGGCCCCGCCGTTGAACCCGCCGGCACCTCCCGTGCCGCTGCCGTTGCAGCCCACACCGCCGGTGCCGCCGACGTTGATGGTGAGAGTCGCCGGGGAGGCGGACGGCGGGAGGGTGGTCACCACCTGCGCCCCGGTACCGCCCGTCCCCGTGACGGGGCAGGAGGTGCCGGCGTTGTCGGCCCCGCCGGCACCGTCGGCGGTGATCGTGACCACCGCGTTGGCCGGGACGGTGAGGCTCTGCGAGACCCCGGTGTAGCCGAAGGTGAACGACGGGTCGGTTCCGTGGGCCCGCACCGGGGCGGCCACCGCCGCGGCCACCGCCGGTGCGGCGGCCGCGGAGGCCGGCCCCGCGCCGGACAGTGCCACGCACAGTCCCGCCACGGCCCCTGCCCGCCGCCACAGCTCACGGGCGTGGACGCCCTGGTGGGCTCGGCTCCGTCCGGTGTCCACTCCGGAGGGGGGTTGCCGTCTCGGGGCGCGGTTTCTGATCACTGGTGTCTCCTGACGTCCTGGCTTGAGGTGGGGCCGGTGTCGGCCGTACGGCAGCGCGGCTAGTCACCGCGGATTCGCTCACTCATTGTCATTTGACACACACGTTCAGTGGCTGGGCGTGGCGGCCGAACGGACCCGCCACGACCACTCCGAAAGCGGCACGTCACGCGCCGTCGCCGGACCGGCGAACGCCTCCGGGCACCCCTCGGTCAGTGCAGCCAGGGCTGGTAGTTCGGGTTGTCCACGCAGCCGGACTCGACCAGCGAGGCGGTGGCCCGGTCGACCGGGCAGGCCCGGCGGATGAAGTGCCGGTCCACGCCGCCGGGGGCGTCGCGGCTCCGCGCACCCGGGCGCGTGCGGCGTTGTCAGAGGCGCTTGGCAGGATGATCACCATGCTCGCCACCCATCCTGACCAGTGCCGTGACACCCCGCCCGCGCCGCCCGACGTCCGGGGTGACTTCGAGGTGCACCTGACCGTGGAGCCCGGCGCCGCCGAGGCGCTGGCCGCCTGGGCCGAGCGCCACGGCGTGAAGTTCACCCAGATCCTGCTGGCGCGCGGCGCGGCGCCGTCGCAGCCGATGCTCACCCTGCGCGCCGGCGGCACGCTGGCGGAGGTCGCCGCGGAGACCGCCCGGGCCGGCGGCCGACTGGCGCGAGCCGGGTTCACCGTCCTGCGGGCGAAGATCGAGGCCACGCCGTGGGCCCAGGGCGTCCCGGCCTCGGACGAGGACGCCGCGACGCACGGGCCCGGCCGGTACTTCGAGCACCACGTCAAACTGCTGCTCCCGGGCCCGGTCCCCGCCTCGGACCCGGCTCGCCTCACCGCCCTCGCCGAGCTGGCCGTCCGGCACGGCGCGCACCTGTCGCGCAATCCGCGCCGGGTGCGCGAGGACGGCCGCTGCGAGTGGTTCGTGACCCAGCGGTGCCGACTGGTCGGTCTGGGCACCGCGGGCCGCCGGCTGGAGGCACTGCTGCACGACCTCGCCGCCGACGGCCACGAAGTGGTGTCGGTGGAACGCGAGTTCGTCGTCATGGACAGCGCCGAGGCGCTGGACGCGGGGTGGATCGCCGAGCACGAACACGGCACCAGGCCGTACGGAGAGGGAGAGTCAATATGACCGAGAGTCAGTCCCAGTCGCCGGTGGCGTGGGAGAAACTGCAGTACGGGCCGTGGGAGGGCCTCCGGCTGCCCGGGCAGCCGCCGTCGGAGGACGTCCGCGAGGAGCAGGACCTCCCCAGGAGCCTGCGGCCGATCGACGACGAGTCGGTGAGCCAGCAACCGGTCTTCGATCCCGCACTCGCCGGGTACGTCCGGGCCCTTCGCCCCAGCGAGCCCGCCTTCGCCGACCCGCAGCTCGCCGAGCGCTGGTCCGCGGCGCGGCGCGAGGCGCTGAACACCGCACTGTCCGCCGTCGCCGCCTCGCCGTGGGCCGAGCACCTGGTGCTGCGCGGCAGCGTCCTGCTCCGGGCCTGGTACGGCGAGCAGGCGCGGGAGCCCGGCGACCTGGACTTCGTGGTCCGCCCGACGGACTGGGAGCTGGAGGACGAGCGCACCGACCGCATGCTCCAGGAGCTCGCGGCCGGCGCCGAGCGGCTCTCGGGCACGGTCCGGCTGCACGCCGACCAGGCGCTCAGCGACGAGATCTGGACGTACAGCAGGATCCCCGGCCGCCGGCTCGTCCTGCCGTGGACGGCGCCGGGCGTCCCCGGCGGGACGGTCCAGCTCGACTTCGTCTTCACCGAGCACCTGCCCGTCCCGCCGCAGTCCTACCGGCTCCCCGGCGTCACCGGCCCGCTGTTCGGGGCCACGCCCCAGCTCTCCCTCGCGTGGAAGATCCTCTGGCTGGTCTCGGACAACCACCCGCAGGGCAAGGACCTCTACGACGCGCTCCTGCTCTCGCGCACCGCCGAGGTGCCGTACGACCTGCTGCGGCAGGTCGTCACGCAGTCCGACGAGAGCTGGTCGCGCTGGCCGGTCCTCCCCGCACTGATCACCGAACTCAACGTCGACTGGGACGAGTTCGCCAAGGACTACCCGCGGTTCACCGAGCCCGTCGAGGAGTTCCCGGCCCGGCTGCTCACCGCCCTCCGGCCGACCTTCGCGGGCCTCGGCGAGTACGCGCTGCGCGCCCGGTGGCTGGCCCCGGTGACGGAGGAACTGCGGAAGATGCTGGCCGTCGAGGGCATGGACAAGGTCCAGCACTGGATGACCCGGCACCACCTGTTCTCGGACAACAGCCTGGTGATCACCCGTGAACTGCTCGGCGGCGACCTCGACGGCGCCCGTCGCATCATCGCCGCCCACCTGGCCGACCAGCCGGGTCGGTCGACCGACCACCTGGAGGAGGCCGCCGTCCGCTACGCCGCCGAACTGGCCGACGGCCACCGCCCCGCCGACAACCCGTCCTGACGGGAGCGTCGGCCCGCGATCGTTCCTGTGGTCGAGGTCCTGGCCTCGACCACAGGAACCGAACCCCGAACAGCGGTTGTCCTACCCGCCGCCCCCCTCGCTCTCCCGGACCGGCACGGTCCGCCGGCCCGGCCGAGTCCGCTGATCCGGCACGGTCCGCTGCTCCGGCCTGGCCCGCTGCGCGGGGACGCCGGTGCGCTCGTTCTGCAGGTCCCACAGTTCCCTGAAGCGGCCTCCCTCCTCGGCCACCAGCTCGGCGAACGTGCCCTCCTGGAGGACCTTTCCGTTCTCGAGGACCACGATCCGGTCGGCGACGGCCACGTTGGTGAGCCGGTGGGTGACCAGGACGACCGCCCGTTCCCGCGCGACCGCCCGCAGGTTCTGGAAGATCCGGTGCTCGGCGCGCGGGTCGAGGGCGGCGGTCGGCTCGTCCAGGACGAGCAGTCCGGCCTCCCGGTGGAACGCCCGCGCGATGGCCAGGCGCTGCCACTGCCCGCCGGACAGCTCCTCGCCGCCCATCCACTCCACCGCCAGCAGGGTGGACAGGCCCCGGCGGAGCCTGGCGACGACGTCGGCCGCCCCGGAGGCGTCCGCGGCGCGCAGCACCGCCGCGTCGCCCTCGGTGGTGGGCTGGCCCAGTGTGATGTTCTCGCGGCAGGTCAGCGGCCAGCGCGCGTAGTCCTGCGGGGCGACGGCGACCTGCCGCCACAGGGCGTGCGGGTCGAGGTCCCGGGTGTCGCGCCCGTCCCAGCGCACCGTGCCGGCGTCGGGCAGGTAGAGCCCTGCCAGGAGCTTGGCGAGGGTGGTCTTGCCGGAGCCGTTCTCCCCCACCAGGGCCAGGATCTCTCCCCGCTCGACGTGGAGGTTCACCCCGTCCAGGACCTTGCGGTCGGAGGCGGGGTAGGCGTAGTCGAGGTTCTCCACCGCGATCCGGCGCGGCGCCTCGGGAGTGTCGGCGCCGCGTTCGAGCCGGTGTCCGCCGGCGGTGTCGAGGAAGCTCGACCAGTCGTCCAGGTACATGCCGGTGCGGAAGAGGTCCGCACCGTAGCCGACGATGCCCCGCAGGCTGGTGCCGACGGCCGTCAGGGCGAACACGGCCGCCCCACCGCGCGGCAGGCTCATCCGGCCGGTGCTCACCAGCCACAGCATCGCCGCCCACACCACCGCGCCGCCGAGGCCGGAGGCGGCGGCACCGATCACCGACACCCGGGCGCTCTGCATCGCCGCCCGCCGCGAGGTGGCGTCCAGCCGCCGGCCGACCTGGTCGTACTTGGCGAGGAGGAACTCGCCCATGGTGTCGGAACGGACCTGGTCGGCGTTGCGCTTGACGTGGATGTACCAGCGCAGGTTGGCCATGATCCGGCGCTCGCCGATGGTAGCCCGGTTCGCCAGGAACTGCACCCGGGCGGCGTGCACCGACGCGATGCCCTGGGGCAGTGCCGCGAGCACCAGCAACGGCAGGAGGGCGGGGTGGAGCACGGTCAGCACGCCGGCCGCGCCGAGCAGCGAGGCGAGGGAGGCGAGCAGGTTCTGCGCCTCCCCGACGATGTCCACGCAGACCTCGGCACCGCGGTCCGCGGCATCCAGCTCGTCGTTGTAGCCGGCGTGGTCGTAGGCCGTCAGTTCGGCCGCCACGGTGGCGCGCAGCACCTCGGCCTCCGCCGCCCGGGAGATGCGCGGCGACAGGTGGATGGTGACGGTCCTGATCGTGATGCCCAGCAGGGAGCGGGCGCCGGCCGCCGCCGCGATGACGAGGATCGACGGCGCCGCGTGGGCGAGCTTGTCCTCGACCCGGCCGGGGCCGAACAGCGCCGAGATCGTGCCGGTGGTCGCGAACAGCCCGGCCGCGCCGAGCACCGCGGACACGGCCTGGCAGGCCAGGAGCAGCGCGACGGCGGTCCGGTCGATGCGCCAGCCGAGGCGGAACGCGCGGACGACGAGTGCGGGCAGGCGGCGGGCCATCGCGCTGACGCTGATCGCCTCGATCGCCTCGATGCGGCGTCCGTCGGCGAGCCACCGCAGTTCCTCGTCGGCGGTGGCGGCCCCGGCCGCCGTCGTCGCGGCGCTCAAGCGGTCGCCTCCTTCCGCGGCGCGCGGGCCACCAGGGCTTCCGGGGCGGGTGGGACGTGGATCGCGGGGGCGGGGTGACAGGCCACAGATCCTCCAGACACAGAGCGGCGCGCGGACGCGCCGGACCCGACCGAGGGGAGAACACAAGTCGGCTTTCCGAAGGCCGAGTTGACGGTTTCGAGGGAGTCGGCCGGTACGGGCTGACGGCGTCCGATGATGGTGCTGTTCGAATCCGGCGCTCAAGTGGATTACCTCCGGGCGAGCCCGGGTCGAACAGGGACATTTCGAGCACGCTCCGCGCGCGGCCGGGGCCGTACTCCCGTCGGTCGCGCACGGGATCGGGAGGGCCCCGGAGCCCAGTGGGCAGACGGCGAGAGCCTGTTCGAGCGCGGCCTCCGGGAGGCTTCGAGGTGGTCGCGGCAGCTGGGGAGGGCCCACAGCACACAGCCGTCGCCGGATTCATCCGTTCGGCTGGTCAGGTACCCGAGCAGGTTTCGGGCATGGGGAAACCCGGGGGCGACTCGCCCCCCCCAGGCGGCCTCAGGCGCAGCCCGGGCGTGCCAGGGCCTCAGGCCCAGGTGACCGGCAGGCGTTCGGGACTGCGGGTGGTCCGGCCGAGCAGCCAGGTGACCGGTTCGGCGGGGCGGGCGAGCCGGAGGCCGGGCAGGGCGGTGGCGAGGCGCTGCAGGGCCTCGCGCATCTCCAGGCGGACCCGCCAGGCGCCGAGGCAGTGGTGCGGGCCGGCGCTGAAGGCGAGGGTGGGGGCGGCGAGCGGCGCGTCCAGGTCGTCGTCGAGGCCGTCCGGGAACACCGCGCGGTCGCGGTTGGCGCTGTTGATGCTGACCGCCACGACGGCGTCGGCCGGGATCACCCGCCCGCCGAGTTCGACCGGTTCGACGGCACGGCGGGTGGTGGTCTCGTCGTCGCCCAGCGGGATGAAGTGCAGGAGCCGTTCGGTGGCCCGTTCGACGGTGCCCGGGTCGGCGAGGCTCGGCCAGGAGTCCCGGCGCTCGCCGAGCAGGTAGACGAGGGCGTTGCCGAGCGACCCGGACGCGCTGTCGTTACCGCTGGCGAGCAGGCCGCAGACCAGCTGGACCAGCCAGGCCTCCGGGATCCCGCCGTCCTCGTCGGCGGTCCGCACGAGGCGGCTGACCAGGTCCTCGCCGCGCTCACGGCGGCGGCGGGCGATCAGGTCGGCGGCGAAGGCGGTGAACTCGGCGAGTTCGGCGGCGGTGCCGTCGCCTCGGTCCCCGGCGGCCAGGAAGGCCTCCGTCCAGCGGTGCACGTCGGCCTCGTCCGCCCCGCCCGGGCTGCCCAGCCCCATCAGCCGGCTGGTCACCGCGAAGGGCACCGGCCGGGTGAAGCCGGCGACCAGATCGGCCGGCGGGCCGACCGCCACCAGGGCGTCCACGGCGTGCTGGACGGTCTCGGCAACCCAGGGCCGCCAGGTCTCGACGGCACGCGGGGTGAACGCCCGCTGGACGGTGACCCGCAGCCGCCGGTGATCGGTCCCGTCCAGATTGAAGATCGACTCCGGGTTCCCGATCACCTCCGCGTTCGCGCCGTCGACACCGACGGCGTGCAGGTCGTCCCGGGTGAAGCGCGGATCGGTCAGGACCTGGCGGACGTCCCGGTAGCACGTCACCAGCCAGGCGGGGACCCCGTCGGCCAGCACGGTCGGGCGGGGCGGCCGGGCCGGCTGGAAGGGGATCCGGTGCAGCGGCGGGAGGACGGTGCTCGTGCTGGCGGGTGCGATGACGGGGCTCCTTGCCGCGCGTGTGGACCGTGAGAGCGGAGAGGCTCCCGGCCCTTCGACTCTCCTGTCCGGCAGGTCAGTACGGCACATGTCTACGGGCAGCCGCAGGCGCGGGACCACCGCCGCACCCGACTGTCACCCGTCCGTGGGGCCGCGGGCACCGGGCGATTGACCGGGCGGTTGACACGGTGGCGGAGCGCCGACCGGCGGTCCGGTCGTCGCCAGGCGGGCGGCCGGACCGATAATGGACCGAACGATTCCGTGGGTGAGAGGTGACGCATGGCCAGCAGGTTGCGGGTGCTGAGGAAGCAGAACAGGCTCAGCCTGGAGGCACTCGCCGAGCAGGTCGGCGTCACCAAGAGCTACCTCTCCAAGGTCGAGCGCGGCATCAGCGACCCGTCGATCTCGACCGCGCTCAAGCTGGCCCACGCCCTCAAGGTCGACGTCGGCCGGCTCTTCTCGGACGAGGTGGAGCCCGAGCTCGTCACCGTCGTCCGGGCCGGCGAGCGCACCCCCGTCGGCACCGGGGCCGGCTCCGAGGCCTCCCGCTACGAGGGCATCGCGACCGGCCTCAGCGGCAAGCAGATGGTGCCGTTCATGATGTACCCGCCGACCGAGCCGGCGGACTCGCCCTTCAAGTCGCACACGGGCGAGGAGTTCTTCTTCGTCCACGCGGGCACCGCCGTCCTGGAGTTCCCCGAGCGGAGCGTCGAACTCGGGCCCGGGGACAGTGTCTACTTCAACTCGGCCCTGCCCCACCGCTGCCGGAGCACCGGGCCGGAGCCGGCCGAGATCCTCGTGGTCATCCACGACGACCCGGACGGCTCCTCGGACCGGGTTCCCACCCTGCCCTGACGGCCCTCGGCGCCCCGTTCTCGGCGCCCCGTGTTCGGCGCTCAGCCCTCGGCGCTCAGGCCTCGACGTCAGCCCTCGGCGCTCAGACCTCAGCGCTCAGACCTCGACGTCAGCCCTCGGCGTCAGGCCTTCGCCCCGGCGTCGGCCGCCAGGGCGACGCCCGCCCCCGACAGCAACGCGGCCAGCCGCGCCGTCCGCGCCTCGTCCAGCGGCAGCAACGGGCGCCGGGGCTCGCCGACGTCCAGGCCGCACAGCGCCAGGCCCGCCTTCACCGTGGTCGGCAGACCACCGCCGACCAGGAACTGCAGCAGCGGCAGCTGCCGGTAGAACACCCGGCGGGCCGCCTCCAGGTCGGCGTCGCGCACCGCCCGGTACAGCTCCAGGGTGAGTTCGGGGATGACGCACGGTGCCGCCGTGCACCAGCCGGCCGCGCCGGCCGCGAACGCCTCCAGGGCCATCGGGTTGGACCCGTTGTAGAACGGCAGGGCGCCGTCGGACAGTTGGGCCAGCCGGTGCATCCGCTGGATGTCGCCGCTGCTCTCCTTGACCATGGTGATGTTCTCCACCTGGTCGACCAGCCGGTGCATGAGTTCCGGGCTGAGGTCGACCCCGGCGGTGGCGGGGTTGTTGTAGATCATCAGCGGGATGCCGATCGCGTCGGCGATCTCGGTGTAGTGCCGGGTGACCTCGCGCTCGTCCAGCCTCCAGTACGACAGCGGCAGCACCATCACCACGTCGGCGCCGGCCTTCTCGGCGAACCGGGCACGGCGGACGGCGCTGCGGGTGGTGAGGTCGGCGATGCCGACGACGGTGGGCACCCGGCCCGCGACGGCCGACACCGCCGCCTCGGTGACGGCGTACCACTCCTGGTCGTCGAGGTAGGCGCTCTCGCCGGTGGACCCCAGCGGGGCGATGGCGTGGCAGCCGGAGCCGACCAGGCGGTCGATCAGCTCGGTGAGCCGGGTGAGGTCCAGGCCGCCGTCGGCGGCGGAGAACGGGGTCACCGGGTAGGCGATGATCCCCTCGAGGGCGGTACTGGCAGAAGTGGCGATGGGCATCTCAGGAGTCCTTCCGGTTGACGAGGGCGTCGCCGTGGCCGGCCCGCAGGGCGCGGCGGGCGTAGTACGAGAAGTTCGCCTGGCCGCGCTTGGGGGTGGAGATCCAGTCGTGCGCCTCCTGGGCGAGCAGTTCGGGGATCTCCTGGATCTTCCCGGCGGCACTGGCGAGGAGCTGCAGTTTCGCGGCCCGCTCGAAGAGCAGGGCCAGCGTGCACGCCTCCTCGACGGTCCCGGTGGCGACCAGCTGGCCGTGGTGCGCGAGCAGCAGGGCACGCTTGTCGCCGAGGGCGGCGGCGATGATCTCGCCCTCCTCGTTGCCGACCGGGATGCCGGGCCACTTCTCCAGGAACGCGCAGTCGTCGTACAGCGGGCACATGTCCATGTGCGACACGACCAGCGGGGTCTCCAGCATCGACAGCGCGGAGATGTGCAGCGGGTGGGTGTGGATGATGCAGTTGACGTCCGGGCGGGCCCGGTAGACCCAGCTGTGGAACCGGTTGGCCGGGTTGGCCATCCCGTCGCCCTCCAGGACGTTGAGGTCCTCGTCGACGAGGAGCAGGTTGTCCTCGGTGATCTCGTCGAAGCCCAGGCCCAGGCGCTGGGTGTAGTAGGTGCCCGGACGCTCGGCCCGGGCGGTGATCTGGCCGGCCAGCCCGGAGTCGTGCCCGGCGTCGAACAGGATGCGGCAGGTCAGTGCGAGCTTCTGTCGCACCGTCCAGCCGCTGTCGGGTATCGCGGCCCGCATCCGGTGATGGGCCAGGTCCACGAGGTCGGACTTGTCCGTCCGGAACGTGTCGGCCATGCCGTGGTTCTCCTTCGCTCTACGGTCGCGGCGGTCCTCAGGACGCTCAAGGGCACTCAAAGGGCACCCGAGGACGCCCCCGTCGAGTCGGGTCGAGTCGAGCACCGAGGACACTTTCTTCACTTTAGGACACCTTGTGTCCTCGCGTCGACCGTTCACCCCCACGACTCCCCGGACGACCCGGCCGCGCCGTGACGGCACGCTGAAGCCCGCGCGGGCGCCGAGCCGGTTCCCCGACGTCAGGGTCGGGTCGCCTCGGCGCGCCGCGCGGGCGGGTGTCGTGGGCCGGAGGTCAGCGCACGGTGACGGTGAAGACGGGCGAGGCGGCGGTTCCGCTGATGATGCGCAGCTCGTTCAGGCCCTTGATGCCGAGCTTCACGCCGAGGGAGTAGGAGCCGGTACGGGTCGTGGCGACGGACGCGGGCAGGCTGACCCACGCGCCGCGCTGCTTCTGCTGCAGGGTCACCGTGGTTCCCGCCTTGAGGCCGGTGGTCGTGCCGGTGACGCGGAACAGCTGCCACGCCTGGACGGAGTTGACCGACGGCGTGGCGCTGATGCCGGCCTGCACGGCGGCCGCCGACGGGACGGCCGGGGCGACGGCGACGGGCTGGGCGACGAGGGCGGACGGGGCGGTGGCGACGGACGGGGCGGCGGGGGTGGGCTGGGAGGCCGGGGCGGCCGCCATCGCGGCGCCCGCCAGGGCGAGGGAGATGGCGCTGAGGGTGGCCACGGCGGCCAGGCGCAGGGAGTTCCGCTTGGAGACGATCACGGGTACACCTCTTTCAACGGAGGGTCCGGCCCAAGACATGAGCGATGCGACTCGGGCACTGTCATCCGTAGAGACGCCCCGCTCCGCACTCAGGTTGTGGACGAAACGTCACCATCGTGTCACAGCAAGCGAGTTCGCGGGTCCGAATGCCGAAGGAGCGCGACGGAGAGGGTCGTGAGGCGGACTTCCCGCGCGGCGCGGGCGAGTTGGCTAGAATGCGCGGGCCTGGCATGATCACCAATGAAGGGGCGGGGAATGAGCACCGACGAGACCATGGCGACGGCCGCCGAGTTCGGGTCCGAAGAATCGGCAGCCCTGCACATACGTCAGGACATTCCGCACAGCGCCCGGATGTACGACTACTTCCTCGGCGGCAAGGACAACTTCGCGGTCGACCGCGAAGCCGCCGAACGCGTCCTGACCGTCTTCCCCACCATGCGCACCGCGGTCCACGCCAACCGCGCCTTCATGCACCGCGCCACCCGGGCCCTGGCCCGACGCGGCCTGCGCCAGTGGCTGGACATCGGCACCGGCATCCCCACCTCGCCGAACCTCCACGAGGTCGCCCAGGCCGTGGAACCGTCGGCCCGCGTGGTCTACGCCGACAACGACCCCGTCGTCCTGGCCCACTCCCGCGCCCTGATGACCAGCACCCCCCAGGGCCGCACCGCGTACGTCCACGGCGACGTCCACGACCCGGCCGCCATCCTGTCCACCCCCCAGGTCGCCGAGACGCTCGACCTCACCCGGCCCGTGGTCCTCTCGATGGTGGCCCTGCTCCACTTCGTCCCCGAACTCGACGACGCCCACGCCATCGTCAAGCACCTCCTGGACCCCCTGCCGGCGGGCTCCGCGCTCGTCCTCTCCCACGCCACCGCCGAGCTCGACCCGGCCGGCGCCTGCAAGGTGCAGGAGATCTACAACCAGGCCGGAACCTCCCTCCGGCTGCGCCCCAAGGCCGAGTTCGCGACCTTCTTCGACGGCCTCGACCTCCTCGGCCCCGGCATCGTCCCCGCCCACCGCTGGCACGGCGACGACACCGACACCCCCGCGGACAGCCTCCCCGCCACCGTCACCGACGCCCAGGTCTCCTTCTACGCGGCCGTCGCCATCAAGCCCTGAGTGCCCTCGCGTGCTCGCGGCGGACACGCCAACGGCCGTGGGGGGGGGGGGGGGGGGGGGGGGCGCCGCGGCGCCGCCGGGGGGGGGGGGGGGGGGGGGGGGGGGGGGGGCGGGGGGCGGGCGGGCCGGGGGGGGGGGGGGGG
>NZ_JBICYZ010000044.1:7665-82766 GCF_043201465.1 Kitasatospora sp. NPDC048298 | reverse complement strand
CTGAGGCCGGGGATGTCAACATATCTGGCGTTGACTTTTGGCACGCTGTTGAGTTCTCAAGGAACGGACGCTTCCTTCGGACCGCCTTCCAGCGGGCCCTCCGGGCTTCGTTCTTTCGTGTTTCCAGCCTAGCAGATGTTTTCCGCTCCGTTTACCGGGGCTTTTCACATCTGCAATCTGGCGTTAACCGCGGAGTCGCGGCGACTCGACCAACCATAGCGGGTGGCCGACCGGAGCGCGAATCGGGGCGCACCGGGAGTCCCCCGGACGGCGGCATGATTTGTTGCTCTCGCGAGCATATACAGCAATGGTCCCGTTTCGCCAAGATGCCTGTAGAGTGCGGCGCATCGGCCAAGAGGACTAGACCACTCGCGGGCCGGTGAGCCGCCGGCCGACTGGGCAGGCGCGGGCGGTTCTTCGCCCGGGAATGTCAGCAGATGTCCCTAGTTGACATCATTTAGGCTTCAGTTGATCGTCGTGCCGCTCCTCGCGGCCGCTCGCTGTACCGCGTACTTGGGAGGCACAACCATGACCACTGTGACGTCGCCGCTGACCGGCAAGATCGTGGGGCTCGCGGGCGTGCCCGACCCGGTGTTCTCGGGTGCGATGGTCGGCCCGGGCACCGCGATCGACCCGGTGCGTGAGCAGACCACGGCGCTCGCCCCAGTGGACGGTGTCGTCGTCTCCATGCACCCGCACGCGTTCGTCGTGGTGGACGCCGAGGGCCACGGTGTGCTGACCCACCTCGGGATCGACACCGTCCAGCTGAACGGCGAGGGCTTCGAGCTGCTCGTCGCCAAGGGCGACACGGTGACCCGCGGTCAGGCCGTCATCAAGTGGGACCCGGCCGCCGTCGAGGCCGCCGGCAAGTCGCCGATCTCGCCGATCGTGGCCCTGGAGGCCACCGCCGAGTCGCTCGGCGACCTGCGGGAGGACGGCGAGGCCAAGGCGGGCGACCAGCTGTTCAGCTGGAGCTGATCTCTTCCTTCCGACACCCGCCCCGAACGAGATGACGGGGCGGCCCCCACACAGCGGTTCCCGGCGGGGCCGCTCATCTCAGCGGAGACAGGTGACATGGAGAAGACGCTGCGCGGCGTGGGCGTGAGCCACGGGGTCGCGATCGGCCAGGTGCGGCACATGGGGACGGCGGTACTGGAGCCCCCGGCCACCCAGATCCCGACCGAGGACGCCCCGCGGGAGCAGGCCCGGGCCCAGGCCGCCGTCGAGGCGGTCGCCGCCGACCTCATCGCGCGCGGCAACCTCGCGGGGGGCGAGGCGCAGGCCGTACTGGAGGCCCAGGCGCTGATGGCGCAGGATCCTGAGCTGATGGCCGACGTGTCCCGCCGGATCGCCGTCGGCAGCAGCGCCGAGCGTGGCGTCTACGACGCGTTCGCGGCCTACCGGGCGCTGCTCGCCTCCGCCGGGGAGTACCTGGCCGGGCGGGTCGCCGACCTGGACGACGTTCGCAACCGGATCGTGGCCCGGCTGCTCGGTGTGCCGATGCCGGGCGTGCCGGACAGCGACGAGCCGTACGTGCTGTTCGCGCGGGACCTGGCGCCGGCCGACACCGCGCTGCTCGACCCGACGCTGGTGCTCGGCTTCGTGACCGAGGAGGGCGGGCCGACCAGCCACAGCGCCATCCTGGCCCGGGCGATGGGTGTGCCGGCCGTCGTGGCACTGCCGGGTGCGATCGAGGTCGCCGAGGGCACCGTCGTCGCGGTGGACGGCAGCTCCGGCGACGTGCTGGTGGAGCCGTCCCGGGAGAAGCAGGACGAGCTGCGGGCGGTCGCCGCCGAGCGCAAGGCCGCGCTGGCCTCCTCCTCCGGCCCGGGGCAGACCTCGGACGGTCACCGGGTGCCGCTGCTGGCGAACGTGGGCGGTCCGGCCGACGTGCCGGCCGCGCTGGAGAACGGCGCCGAGGGCGTCGGCCTGTTCCGCACCGAGTTCCTCTTCCTGGACGACTCGGCGAAGGCGCCCAGTGCCGAGAAGCAGGTCGAGGCGTACCGCAAGGTGCTGGAGGCCTTCCCCGAGGGCCGGGTCGTGGTCCGGGTGCTGGACGCCGGCGCCGACAAGCCGCTGGACTTCCTCACCCCCGCCGACGAGCCGAACCCGGCGCTGGGCGTGCGCGGGCTGCGCACCCTGCTCGAGCACCCCGACGTGCTGCGCACCCAGCTCGAGGCGCTGGCCAAGGCGGCCGAGGGGCTGCCGGTGCACCTTGAGGTGATGGCCCCGATGGTGGCCGACCGCAAGGACGCCAAGGACTTCGCGGCCGCGTGCCGGGAGGCCGGGCTGGACGCCAAGTTCGGTGCGATGGTGGAGATCCCGTCGGCCGCGCTGCGCGCCAGGGCGATCCTCCAGGAGGTCGAGTTCCTGTCGCTGGGGACCAACGACCTCGCCCAGTACACCTTCGCGGCCGACCGTCAGGTCGGTGCGCTGGCCCGGCTCCAGGACCCGTGGCAGCCGGCCCTGCTGGACCTGGTCGCCGCGGCGGCCGACGCGGCGCGGGTGAGCGGCAAGAGCTGCGGCGTCTGCGGCGAGGCGGCCTCCGACCCGCTGCTGGCCGTGGTGCTGACCGGTCTGGGCGTCACCAGCCTGTCGATGGGCGCGGCCTCGATCCCCTACGTGCGGACCACGCTCGCCAAGTACACGCTGGCGCAGTGCCGCCGGGCGGCCGAGGCGGCCCGGGCCGCGGACAGCGCCGAGGAGGCGCGGGCCGCGGCGCAGCAGGTGCTCTCCGGCGAGTGACGGCATAAGAGACGAGAAGGGGGCGCTCCCACCATCGCGGTGGGGGCGCCCCTTTCGTTCGCGCCGGGCCGGTCAGGCCTGGCGGTCGAGGCGGAGCCGCTCGAAGAAGCGCAGGTGCTCGAGGTGGTCGACGGAGCCGGGGTTGACGGCCTGCTCCAGCGGGGTGCCGGAGAGGATGCGCTTGACCGGGACCTCGATCCGCTTGCCGGTGAGGGTGTGCGGGAGGCCGCCGACGGCGATGACCTCGTCGGGCACGTGGCGCGGGGAGAGCTCGGTGCGCAGCGAGGTGCGGACGCGCCCGATCACGTCGTCGGTCAGCTCCGCGCCGGGGGCGAGGACGACGAACAGCGGCATCCAGTAGCCGCCGTCGGGCTCCTCCAGGCCGATGACCAGGGACTCGGCGATCTCGGGGAGGCGCTCGACGACCTCGTAGATGTCCGAGGAGCCCATCCGGACGCCCTGGCGGTTGAGGGTGGAGTCGGAGCGGCCGTGGATGACGACGGTGCCGCGGGAGGTGACGGTGATCCAGTCGCCGTGGCGCCAGATGCCGGGGTAGGTGTCGAAGTAGCTGTCGTGGTAGCGGGTGCCCTCGGGATCGTTCCAGAAGCCGGTGGGCATCGACGGGATGGGCTTGGTGACGACGAGCTCGCCGACGGCGTCGGTGTGGGGGTGGCCCTGGGCGTCCCAGGACTCGACGGCCGCGCCGAGGCAGGGGGCCTGGATCTCGCCGAGGTGCACGGGGAGGGTGGGGACACCGCCGACGAAGCAGGAGCAGACGTCGGTGCCGCCGCTGACGGAGGCGAGCCAGACGTCCTGCTTGACCTCGTCGTAGATCCAGCGGAAGCCGTCGGGCGGGAGCGGGGAGCCGGTGGTGCCGATGCAGCGGACGGCGGAGAGGTCGAGGTCGCGGCCGGGGTGGAGTTCGGCCTTGCGGCTGGCGATCACGTAGGCGGCGGAGGTGCCGAGGACGGTGGCGCCGGTGCGGGCGGCGACCGACCAGAGGGCGCCGGTGTCGGGGTGCCCGGGGCTGCCGTCGTAGGTGACGATCGTGGACCCGACGAGGAGGCCGGCCAGCAGGAAGTTCCACATCATCCAGCCGGTGGAGGTGTACCAGAGGAAGCGGTCCCGCGGGCCGAGGTCGAGGTGGAGGCCGGCCTGCTTGAGGTGTTCGAGCAGGATGCCGCCCTGGCTCTGGACGATGGCCTTGGGCAGGCCGGTGGTGCCGGAGGAGTAGAGCACCCAGAGCGGGTGGTCGAAGGGGACGGCCTCGAAGACCGGCTCCACGTCGTCGGCGACCAGGTCGTCCCAGTTCAGGGCGCCCTCGGGGGCGGGGGCGCCGAGCAGCGGGACGTGGACGACGGTGTGCAGGCTGGGCAGTTCGCGGCGCAGTTCGGCGACGACCTCGGTGCGGTCGTGGTCCTTGCCGCCGTAGTGGTAGCCGTCGATGGCGAACAGGACGGCGGGCTCGATCTGCTGGAGGCGGTCGAGGACGCTGCGGGCGCCGAAGTCGGGGGCGCAGCTGGTCCAGACCGCGCCGACGGCAGCGGTGGCGAGGAGGGCGACGGCGGCCTGCGGGACGTTGGGCAGATAGGCGCTGACCCGGTCGCCGGGACCGATGCCGCGGGCGCGCAGGGCCGCGGCCAGCGAGCCGACCTGGCGGCGGAGTTCGGACCAGGTGAGGACGGCCGGCTGCTCGGTGGTCTCGTCGAGGTGGAGGATCGCGGGGTGGTCGGCGTTGGCGGGGTTGTCCGCCGCGCGCAGGGCGTGCTCGGCGTAGTTGAGGCGGGCGCCGGGGAACCAGCGGGCGCCGGGCATGGTGGCGTCGGCGAGGACGGCTTCGGGGGCCTGCCGAAAGCGGACGTCGAACCACTGGGTGATCGCGGTCCAGAACCGGTCGAGGTCCTCGGTGGACCAGGCGTGCAGGGCGGCGTAGCGCTCGGCGGCCTGCTGGTCGTCGGTGGCCGGGGCGAGGGGGGCGGCCGGGGCGCCGTGATGTTCGGCGGCCCAGGCCTGGAAGGCCACCAGGGTGGTGTCGGCGGCGCGAGCGGGGGTGGGGCGCCAGAGCGGCTGGTCCTGTGGTGGGGTGCTCACGGTGGTGGTCTCCCGGCCGGTGGTGGGGACGGGAGGGCTCGTGGCAGACCCGTCCGGTTGGGCTGTCGGTGCAGACCATGCCACGTGATCGCCCGCCGCGCCAGGGTCGGCCGATGGGTGGACGGGAGGTCGGCGGGAGGTCAGCGCCGGGTGAACTCGCCGCCGAACCAGCGGCGCAGGACGCCGTTGTGGAAGTCCCAGACGAGTGGGGTCTCGGCGGTGGCGAGCAGCCAGCCGTCGGTCTCGTCGGTGGGGCGCGAGGGCGGGAGGTCGGCGAGCGGTCTGGCCGGGAGTAGTCCGCAGAGCATCACGAAGCGGCCGTTGGGGTCGGAGGCGGTGTGGATCAGGGTGATCTCGGCCGCGTCGGCGGTGATACCGGTCTCCTCGTGCAGTTCGCGCACGCAGGCCTGCTGCCAGCTCTCGCCGTAGTCCATGTAGCCACCGGGGAAGGCGAGTTCGCCGTAGCCGGGCTCGATGGTGCGGCGGATGACGACCAGGGCGGGGTCGGCGTCGGGGCGGGTGACGGGGAGGACGGTGACCGCGACGGGCAGCGGGTTGCGGTAGCTGATCTCGGCGCAGCCGGGGCAGGTGCGCGGCCAGGCGAGGGTGCCGGGCGGGTAGGGCGTGCCGCAGAAGTGGCAGTGCGAGAACGGCCGGTGGGCGCTCTGGATCGCTTCGTCAGTCGTCATGGCCGGATGGTAGCCCGGCCGTCGGCGGTGGTGCCCCGGGCCGGGGAGGCTCAGGGCGCCCCGGTGTCCTCGGTGCTCTCCTCCCGGGCGGGGCGGAGCAGCGCGGGGTGCAGCAGCCGGGCGTCGCCGGCGTGGTAGGTGCGGGCACGGGGGCCGCCGCGGGCGCCGCCGCGCTCGGTGGTGGTGCCGGTGCTCTCGACGAAGCCGGGCACCGACAGCACCTTGCGGTGGAAGTTGCCGGGGTGGAGCTTCTCGTCCCAGACCGCCTCGTAGACGGCGCGGAGGTCGGGGATGGTGAAGTCGTACGGCAGGAAGGCGGTGGCCAGCGGGCTGTACTCGAGTTTGGCGCGCACCCGGTCGAGGCCGTCGGCGAGGATGCGGGCGTGGTCGAAGGCCAGCGTGAGCGGGCCGGGGCCGGTGCGCCCGTCGACGCCACCCCCGTGGGTGTCGGCGGGCACACCGGCGGCTCGGGACCGGCCACGGGGCCGGAGGTCCAGGTCGGAGACGGGGTGCCAGGCGGCGGCCGCGGCGTCCGTCCCGGCCTGGGGGTCGGGCAGGTCGGGGGCGAAGGCGAGGTAGGCGACGGAGACGACGTGCATCCGAGGGTCCCGCTCGGGGGCGCCGTAGCTGCCGAGCTGTTCGAGGTGGAGCCGGCAGAGCGTCTCGGTCGCGGAGGCGCCCCGCAGGCCCGTCTCCTCCGCGAGCTCGCGGGCCGCGGCCTCGTCCAAGCTCTCCTCGCCGGCCCGCAGGAAGCCGCCGGGCAGCGCCCAGCAGCCCTGGTGGGGCGGGGCGCCGCGCTCGACGAGCAGCACGTGCAGGCTGCCGTGGCGCAACGTCAGGGCGACCACGTCCACGGTGACGGCGACCGGGGCGTAGGCGCGCGGATCGTACGCGGCGAGCCACTCCTGTTCGGCTCGGGGCCCGGTGAAGGGCGGTTGGTCGTCCACTGCCATCGCCGGGCTCCCTTCCGTGCGTTCCGGTGCCGCCGGCCTGGCCGCCGGTGCTGTTCTTCTCGGGCTGAGCACAACGTAACGAGCGCTTTCCCCGGCGGCAAACGGTTTTCCTCCACGGCCGGGGCACTCGGCCGGAGCGCCCCGTCCTAGGCTGTGACCAGGAACTCTGCCAGAGGAGACCGACATGCCCATTCTCCCCCCGCCCGACTTCGTCGCCGCGCTGGCCGCCGGTCCGCTGGTGCTCGACGGAGGGATGTCGAACCAGTTGGCGGCGGACGGGCACGACCTCTCGGACGAGCTGTGGTCCGCGCGGCTGCTGGCGGACGACCCGCAGGCGGTGCTGGCGGCGCACCGGGCGTACTTCGCGGCGGGCGCGGACGTCGCGATATCCGCGAGCTACCAGGCGAGTTTCGAGGGCTTCGCGCGCCGCGGGGTCGGCCGGGCGCAGGCCGCGCGGCTGCTGGCGAGCAGTGTGGAGCTGGCCCGGGAGGCGGCGCGCCCGGAGCCGGGCGGGCGGCGGCGCTGGGTGGCGGCCTCGGTGGGCCCGTACGGGGCGGTGCTGGCGGACGGCTCGGAGTACCGGGGCCGGTACGGGCTGAGCGTCGCGGAGCTGGCGGACTTCCACCGGCCGCGGCTGGAGGTGCTGGCGGCGGCCCGGCCGGACGTGCTGGCGCTGGAGACGGTGCCGGACGTGGACGAGGCGCGGGCGCTGCTGGGACTGGTGCGCGGGCTGGGGGTGCCGGCCTGGCTGTCGTACAGCATCGAGGGTGACCGGACCAGGGCCGGGCAGCCGCTGGCGGAGGCCTTCGCGGTGGCCGCCGGGGTGGACGAGGTGGTCGCGGTGGGCGTCAACTGCTGCACGCCGCGGGACGCGGACCGGGCGGTGGCGGTGGCCGCCGAGGTGACCGGGAAGCCGGTGGTGGTCTACCCGAACAGCGGGGAGCGCTGGGACGCCGCCCGTCGGGGCTGGCGCGGCGAGCCGACCTTCCGCTCGGCCCGGGTGGATGGCTGGCTCGCGGACGGCGCGCGGCTGGTGGGCGGCTGCTGCCGGGTCGGGACGGACGGGATCGCCGCGCTGGCGGCGGAGGTGACGGTGCAGCGGACGCAGCGGGCGGGAGCGTCGGACTGACGGCGCGGGCGGGGTGCCGGCGCGGCGGGCGGGAGCGCACGCGACGGCCCGGACCGCGGGTCGACGCCGCTGGTCGACAGGGGTCGGGGGCGGTTACCCGGGGGGAAGGTGCACGGAGCCTCGGCGGCCTGGCAGACTCGTCCCGTCACCCCTGCGGTCGACAATGTCGACCGCCTGTCAGCGCGGAGGTTCCCATGCCCGGCCCGATCCAGTCGCTTTCCCGGGCCGCCGCGATCCTGCGGCTGCTGGCCGGCGGCGAGCGCCGGCTGGGCCTGTCCGAGGTCGCGACGGCGCTGGACCTGGCCAAGGGCACCGCGCACGGCATCCTGCGCACGCTGCAGCAGGAGGGGTTCGTCGAGCAGGACCCGGAGAGCGGCAAGTACCAGCTGGGCGCCGAACTGCTGCGGCTGGGGCAGAGCTACCTGGACGTGCACGAGCTGCGGGCGCGGGCGCTGGTGTGGGCGGACGACCTGGCCCGGGCGGCCGGGGAGACGGTCTACCTCGGGGTGCTGCACCAGCAGGGCGTGCTGATCGTGCACCACGTGTTCCGGCCGGACGACACCCGGCAGGTGCTGGAGGTGGGCTCGATGCAGCCGCTGCACAGCACCGCGCTGGGCAAGGTGCTGGTGGCCTACGACCCGGTCGCGCGTGGGGAGTTGGGCGACGGACCGTACGAGTCGTACACCATGCGGACGCTGACCGAGGCGGCCGACGTGGACGCCGAGTGCGCGCTGATCCGGGAGCGCGGCTGGGCGGACTCGATCGAGGAGACCTGGGAGGGCGTGGCCTCGATCGGCGCGCTGATCCAGGACCGGCGGCGCAACCCGGTGGGCGCGGTATGCATCAGCGGGGCGGTGGAGCGGGTCTGCGAGGACGGCTTCGTGAAGCCCTCGCTGGTGGCCTCGGTGCGCAGCGCGGCGCGGGCGATCTCCCGCGACCTGGGCGCCGGACGGTTCTGAGCGCACCCCCACGGACCCACCCTCCGAGCGCACCCCCGGGTACGTCTCGGAGCACACCTCGGAGTACGTCTCCGAACACACCCACGGACGGCTCGCCCAGAGCCGCCGATTCGTCACGTCGAGGCGCGGACGGCCGGGAGGCCTGTCCGCGCCTCGGGCGTTTTGTCCGGTTTCGGGACGCTCCCCTCGGTAGCCTCGACGGACCCGTCGAGGCGCGGGTCACAGCTGCGTAACCCCGCCTTGACGTGGGGGCGACCTGGGGAGGAAGCTTCCGCATGACGGTCGACATTGTCGAACGATGGCCGGAGAGATCACTCCCACAGTGAGCTCACCCGCACAGCGATCGACCGACCGCCTGCCCCCACCACCCTCCGGGCCATATGGACAAGGGAGTCTTTGTGTCCGCGTTCTCCAACGGCGACGTCTTCGTCGGCGAAACCCTCGGCACCGCCGCCCTGATACTTCTCGGCGGTGGCGTCTGCGCCGCCGTGACCCTGAAGAAGTCGAAGGCCGTCAACGCCGGTTGGCTGGCGATCACCTTCGGCTGGGGATTCGCGGTCCTCATCGCCGCCTACATGTCGGCTCCGAAGTCCGGTGCCCACCTCAACCCGGCCGTCACCATCGCCCTCGCGGTCAAGAGCGGCGACTGGAGCCAGGTGCCGCTCTACCTCGGCTCCCAGCTGCTCGGCGCGATCATCGGCGCCGTACTGGTCTGGGCCACCTACCTGGGCCAGTTCAACGCGAACGAGGAGCCCACCCTCGGCATCTTCTCGACCGGCCCCGAGATCCGGAACCCGATCCAGAACGTGATCACCGAGGTCATCGGCACCTTCGTGCTCTGCTTCGCGATCCTCACCATCGGCACCAACTCCGGACTCTCCCAGTCCGGCACCGGCACCCTGATGGTCGCCTTCACCGTCGTCGGCATCGGCCTCTCGCTGGGCGGCCCGACCGGCTACGCGATCAACCCGGCCCGTGACCTCGGCCCGCGCATCGCCCACGCCCTGCTGCCGATCCCGAACAAGGGCGGCTCCGACTGGTCGTACGCCTGGATCCCGGTCGTCGGCCCGATCCTGGGCGGCCTGGCGGCCGGCGGCGTCTACAACGCCATCTTCTAGAGACCCCTCTCGAAATGAGCGGTGTCGACCCCGCCGCACACGGGGACTGACCGAGCAGGCTCGTCAGGCCCACCCACCCCGTATCCCCCGAACCAGAGCCGAGGACCCTCCCCATGACCTCCACCGGTAACTACATCGCCGCGATCGACCAGGGCACCACCTCCAGCCGCTGCATCATCTTCGGCGCCGACGGCCGCATCGTCGCCGTCGACCAGCAGGAGCACCGGCAGATCTTCCCCCAGCCCGGCTACGTCGAGCACGACGCCGCCGAGATCTGGACCCGGGTGCAGTCGGTCGTCCGCGGCGCGCTGGAGAAGGCCGGCCTGACCAAGGACGACATCCGCGCGATCGGCATCACCAACCAGCGCGAGACCACCGTCCTGTGGGACAAGAACACCGGCGAGCCGGTGCACAACGCGCTGGTGTGGCAGGACACCCGCACCGAGGGGCTCTGCCGCGAGCTGGGCCGCAACGTCGGCCAGGACCGCTTCCGCCGCGAGACCGGCCTCCCCCTGGCCAGCTACTTCGCCGGCCCGAAGATCCGCTGGCTGCTGGACAACGTCGAGGGCCTGCGCGAGCGCGCCGAGGCCGGCGACATCCTCTTCGGCACCATGGACACCTGGGTGATCTGGAACCTCACCGGCGGTGTCAACGGCGGCAAGCACGTCACGGACGTCACCAACGCCAGCCGCACCATGCTGATGAACCTGCACACCCTGCAGTGGGACGACAAGATCGCCGAGTCGATGGACGTCCCGATGTCCGTCCTGCCGGAGATCCGCTCCTCCGCCGAGGTGTACGGCGAGGCCGTCGGCGACCTGGCCGGCGTCCCCGTCGCCTCCGCGCTCGGCGACCAGCAGGCCGCGCTGTTCGGCCAGACCTGCTTCGACGAGGGCGAGGCCAAGTCCACCTACGGCACCGGCACCTTCCTGCTGCTGAACACCGGCGAGAAGGTCGTCAACTCGTACCACGGCCTGCTGACCACCGTCGGCTACCGGATCGGCGACCAGGCCCCGGTGTACGCCCTGGAAGGCTCGATCGCCGTCACCGGCTCGCTCGTCCAGTGGCTGCGCGACCAGCTCGGCATCATCTCCACCGCCGCCGAGATCGAGACCCTCGCCAACACCGTCGAGGACAACGGCGGCGCCTACTTCGTCCCGGCCTTCTCCGGCCTGTTCGCCCCGTACTGGCGCTCCGACGCCCGCGGTGTGATCGCCGGCCTGACCCGGTACGTCACCAAGGGCCACCTGGCCCGGGCCGTCCTGGAGGCCACCGCCTGGCAGACCCGCGAGGTCGTCGACGCCATGCAGAAGGACTCCGGGGTCGAGCTCACCGCCCTCAAGGTCGACGGCGGCATGACCAGCAACAACCTGCTCATGCAGAACATCGCCGACGTCCTGGACGCCCCGGTCGAGCGCCCGTACGTGGCCGAGACCACCGCCCTCGGCGCCGCCTACGCGGCCGGTCTCGCCGTCGGCTTCTGGAACGACCTCGACACCCTGCGGGCCAACTGGCACCGCGCCGCCGAGTGGACCCCGCGCATGGACGAGGCCACCCGGGAGCGCGAGTACAAGAAGTGGCTCAAGGCCGTGGAGCGCACCATGGACTGGGTGGAGGAGGAAGAGAACAACTGACCGACGAGCCGGTCGGGGCTCCGCGCCCCGGCCGGCCGCCCGCTGTTCCGACAACGGGCGTCACTGGTTTCACGGCCCGCCGCACCGGGCCGACCGGCCTCTCCCGCAGGGGCCGCACCGCACACGAGAGGAGTAACGGCGCCGCCCGACCCGCGCGCCGTACACAACCACCATGGCAACCATCCCGACCCTGGGCGCCGAGCGCACCGCCGGCCGCACCGCTTCCCGCGCCGAGACCCGCGAGCTGCTCGGCAAGGCCACCTACGACCTGCTGGTGATCGGGGGCGGCATCCTCGGCACGGCCGTCGCCTGGACCGCGTCCCAGGCCGGCCTGAAGGTCGCCATGGTCGACGCCGGCGACTTCGCCGGCGCCACCTCCAGCGCCTCCTCCAAGCTCGTCCACGGCGGTCTGCGCTACCTGCAGACCGGCGCGGTCAAGCTGGTCGCGGAGAACCACAAGGAGCGCCGCGCGCTCTCCACCGACGTGGCCCCGCACCTGGTCAACCCGCTGACCTTCTTCGTGCCGGTCTACAAGGGCGGCCCGCACGGCGCCGCCAAGCTCGGCGCCGGCGTCTTCCTCTACTCGGCGCTGTCCGCCTTCCGCGACGGCATGGGCCGGGTCTCCACCGCCGCGCACGCCGCCCAGCAGGTGCCCGCGCTGCGCACCGAGGGCCTGCGCTCGGTGGCCGTCTACGGCGACCACCAGATGAACGACTCGCGCGTCGCCGTGATGACCGTGCGCGCCGCGGTCGACGCCGGCGCCGTGGTGCTCAACCACGCCGAGGTCACCGGCCTGCGCTTCACCGGCGGCCGGGTCACCGGCGCCGAGCTGCGCGACCGCCTGGACGGCAGCGAGTTCGGCATCGACGCCCGCCTGGTGCTGAACGCCACCGGCCCGTGGGTCGACCACCTGCGCAAGATGGAGGACGCCGGCGCCGCGCCGTCGATCCGCCTCTCCAAGGGCGCCCACGTGGTCGTCAAGCGCCGCTCGCCGTGGCGCGCCGCGCTGACCATCCCGATCGACAAGTACCGCGTCTCCTTCGCCATCCCGTGGGAGGACCACGTCCTGCTCGGCACCACCGACGAGGAGTACACCGGCGACCCGAAGGACGTCCGGGCCACCGACGCGGACATCGACCAGATCATGGGCGAGGCCGCGCACGCCATCCGCGACGAGCACCTCGACCGCGACCTGATCACCTACTCCTTCGCCGGCCTGCGCGTGCTGCCGGGCGGCCCGGGCGACACCGCCGCCGCCAAGCGCGAGACGGTCGTCACCGAGGGCCGCGGCGGCATGCTGTCGGTCTCCGGCGGCAAGTGGACCACCTACCGGCACATCGGCCGCGCGGTGCTGGAGAAGCTGGCCCACGTGCCCGGCACCAGCCTCGGCGAGGACATGTCCCCGATCGCCCCGACCGTCCCGCTGCCGGGCGTCGGCGCGCCGAACGCGGTGGCGCACCGCCTGCTGATCGACCGCGAGCCCGGCTCGCGGATGGAGCCGCTGGTGGCCAAGCACCTGGCCAGCCACTACGGCACCCTGTCCTTCGACATCGCCCGCATGATCGACGAGAACCCGGAGCTCGGCCGCCCGATCCACGAGGACGGCCCGGACGTCTGGGCGCAGGTCGCGTACGCGGCGGACAACGAGTGGGCGTACACCGCGGACGACGTGCTGCGCCGCCGCACCACGATGACGGTGCGCGGGCTGGACACGCCGGAGATCAAGGCCGAGGTCGAGGCCTTCCTCGCGAAGCGCGGGAACAAGTAGGCACAGCCTCGCGAAGCGCGGGAACAAGTAGGCACATCGCTTTCGACGGGCGGGCGTTCGGGGTTTCCCCGGGCGCCCGCCCGCCGTTTCGCCGTACCCTCCGGCCGTCAGACCGGGACGCCGGCCTTGACCACCCGCTTCGGGTGCAGGTCGGGGCGGGTGAGCACGGTGAGGTCGGCGATCGGGTCGCCGTCGAGTACGAGCAGGTCGGCGTGGGCGCCCGGGGCGAGGGTGCCGATCTCCCCCGCCATGCCGAGCAGCCGGGCCGCCGTGGTGGTCGCCGAGCGCAGCACGTCCGCGACCGGCTGGACCTGGGCGCGCAGGGTGAACTCCTCCAGCTGGGCCGGGTGCATCGGGCCGAGCAGGTCGCTGCCGTAGACCAGGTCGACGCCCGCGCGGTGGGCGCGCTCCAGCGCCTCCAGGCCCCGGTCACGGACCTCGGCGAGCTTGCCCAGGGAGGCGGCCGGCAGGCCGGAGGCGGCGCCGAGCCTGGCGGTCTGCTCGTAGGCGACCAGGGTCGGCACCAGGAAGGCCTCCTTCTCCAGCAGCAGGGCGACGGTGGTGTCGTCCAGCAGGTTGCCGTGCTCGACGCAGCGCACGCCGGCCCGCAGGGCGCGGTCGATCGCCCGCGGGTGGTAGGCGTGCACGGTGACGTAGCGGTTGTGGTTGTCGGCCTCCTCGACGGCCGCGCGGATCTCCTCCTCGCTGTACTGGACGGCGGCGATCTCGTCGTGCGGGGAGGCGACGCCGCCGGAGAGCAGCACCTTGAGGTGGCGGGCGCCCTTGCGGAACTCGTCCCGGGCGGCGGCCCGCACCGCGTCCACGCCGTCGGCGATCCGGCCGAAGTGCGGGCGGGCCTCGCAGCAGGGCAGGGCGTCGTCACCGAGCGGGCGCAGGTCGCCGTGGCCCCCGGTCTGGGAGAGCGCCTTGCCGCCGTGCAGCAGCCGCGGACCGGGCACCAGGCCCTCGGCCAGCGCGCGGGCCATCCCGTGGTCGGCGCCGCCGACGTCGCGGACGGTGGTGAAGCCGCGGCGCAGCATGCGCTCGGCCTCGGCGAGGGCCCGCACGGTGGCGTAGCCCGGGGTCCAGTCGGCCAGGTCACGCAGGTCGAGCGAGGTGACCAGCAGGTGGACGTGGGCGTCGATCAGGCCGGGCAGGACGGTGCCGCCGGCGGCGTCGAGGACCCGGACGCCCTCGATGGCGGTGGGCGGGCGGCCGGTCCCGGTGGCGGCGATCCGGCCGTCGGCGGCCTCCAGCCAGCCGAGGTCGGTACGGGTTCCGTCCTCGGGGTGGAAGAGGTGGGCGTTGGTGATCAGCAGTCGATTCACGATGGTGGCCCTCGTTTCAGTACGGCACGTATTGAATACGACCCGTACTGAATACACCATGTATCGTTCTGTTGTGAACCCGCCCCCCGCCGATACCGCTCCCCGACCACCCCGACGCCGCGTCCACACCCGGGCCCGGCTGCTCGCCGCGGCCGGCGAGCTGTTCCTCTCCGTCGGCTTCGCCCGGACGAGCATCGAGGACATCTGCGCCGCCGCCGGCTACACCCGCGGCGCCTTCTACTCGAACTTCGGCAGCAAGGAGGAGCTGCTGCTGGCCCTCTTCGACGACCAGGCCGCGCGGCGGATGGCCGAGCTGGCGGAACTGGCCGCCGCCTGCGAGGGGCTGGCGCCCCGGGAGCGGGCGGAGCGGCTGGTCGAGGCACTGCTGCGGGTCGATCCCGCGGACACCGGGTGGATCCTGCTGTTCCTGGAGTTCCGGCTGGTCGCGGCCCGCACGGAGGCGCTGGCCGAGCAGGTCGCCGCGCACGACCGGGCGGTCGCGCGGGCGCTGGCCGAGGTGCTGGAGCGGGCCCTGCCGGCGCTGGTGCCCCCGGGGGCGAGCGCCACGCAGGCCGCGTCGGTGATCCTGGCCGCGCGGGAGGGGCTGCTGGCCCGGACGGCGGCGGGCGGTGCGGTCGCGGAGGACCTGCTGGCGGCGACGGCGGCGGTGCTGTCGGGGCTGCTGGACTGACGACTCGGCGACTCGACGACTTCACGACTTCGCGGCTTTACGGCTTCGCGACTTCACGGCCTGGTGGAAACGCCGAGGGGCGGCACCCGTACGTCGCGGGTGCCGCCCCTCGGCGCGCTGCGCTCGAGGCCGCTAGATGATCAGGCTGAGCGGCATGATCAGGGCGATGGCGACCACCGAGATCACCGTCTCCATCACCGACCAGGACTTCAGCGTCTGCCCGACGCTCATCCCGAAGTACTCCTTCACCAGCCAGAAGCCGGCGTCGTTGACGTGCGAGAAGAACAGCGAGCCGGCACCGATCGCGAGCACCAGCAGGGCCGCGTGGGTCGAGGACATGTTCGCGGCGAGCGGGGAGACGATGCCCGCCGCGGTGATGGTGGCGACCGTCGCCGAGCCGGTGGCCAGGCGGATCAGCACCGCGATCAGCCAGCCCAGCAGCAGCGCCGAGATGTGCCACTTGCCGGACCACTCGCTCACCGCGTTGCCGACGCCGACGTCGATCAGGGTCTGCTTGAAGCCGCCGCCCGCGCCGACGATGAACACGATGCCCGCGATCGGGCCGAGCGACTTGCCGACGGTGTCGGAGATCCGGGCCTTGTCGAAGCCGGCCGCCTTGCCGAGGGTCACCATGCCGAGCAGGGTCGCGGCGAGCAGCGCGATCAGCGGGGAGCCTATGAAGTCGAACACCCGCTGGACCAGCGCCTTCGGGTCGTCGATCACCACGTCGGCCAGCGCCTTGCCGAGCATCAGCACGACGGGCAGCAGGATGGTCGCCAGCACCGCGGCGAACGACGGGGTGCGGTCGCGCTTGGCCGTCTCCTCGGGGGCGGTGGCGGCCGGGATCTCCAGCGGGCCGACCCAGCGCTCGGCCAGCCGCGCGAACAGCGGACCGGCGATGATCAGGGTCGGGACGGCGATCAGCAGGCCGAGCGCCAGGGTGATGCCGAGGTCGGCCTTCAGGGCGTCGACGGCGACCAGCGGGCCCGGGTGCGGCGGCACCAGGCCGTGCAGCACCGAGAGGCCGGCCAGGGCGGGGATGCCGATCCGCATCAGCGGCACGTTGCCGCGGCGCGCGACCAGCAGCACGATCGGGATCAGCAGGACGACGCCGACCTCGAAGAACAGCGGCAGGCCGAGCACGGCCGCGATCAGCGCCATCGCCCAGGGCAGCGCCTTGTTGCCGGTGCGGGAGAGCACGGTGTCCGCGATGATGTTGGCGCCACCGGAGTCGGCGAGCAGCTTGCCGAGCATCGCGCCGAGGCCGATCAGCAGGCCGACGCTGGCGACGGTGGAGCCGAAGCCCGTCGAGAAGCTGCTGAGCAGCTTGTCGAAGGGGGCACCCGCGACGGCGGCCAGCAGACCGGAGCCGAGCGTGAGGGCGAGGAACGGGTGCAGCTTCAGCTTGGTGATCAGTACGACGATCGCACCGATGCTGAGCAGCACCGCGATCAGCAGCTGGGAGTCGCTGCTGGTGTGCGGCAGGGCCGGTGGGGCGGCCGCCAGCAGGGTGGGGGCAATACTCACGCGAGGTCTCCATTGACGGGCCGCAGCAGCGCCACGGCCATCTCGACGAGTTCTTCGGGGGACGGGCCGACGTCCAGGACGCCGCCGCGCTCGTCCGCCGCCAGGGGTTCCAGGGCGGCGTACTGCGAGTCGAGCAGCGAGGACGGCATGAAGTGGCCGGTGCGATGGCTGAGCCGGTCCTCGACCAGCTCGTGACCACCGCTGAGGTGCAGGAAGAAGGCGCCCGGGCAGGCCGCGCGCAGGGTGTCGCGATAGCGGTGCTTCAGCGCCGAGCAGGTCACCACACCGCCGGTGCCGGCCTCGGTCCGCTCCTTGAGCCAGGCGCCGATGGCGCGCAGCCAGGGGGCGCGGTCCTGGTCGTCCAGCGGGATTCCGGCCGACATCTTGGCGATGTTGGCCGCGGGGTGGAAGTCGTCCGCCTCGGCGAAGGGGAGGGCGAGGCGGTCCGCCAGCAGGCGGGCCAGGGTGGTCTTGCCGACGCCCGAGACGCCCATCACCACCACGGTGAGAGGGGTCTTCGGAAGGTCGTGGTTCTCGACGCTGAGACCCATGGGGTGGTGCTCCTTCGTTGCCTGGCCGCCACTATCGCCTCAAAGATATGACGTATTCAAGTGACAGAAACCAAATCGTCATACTTTTGCGGTGTGGTCTGGATCGCAGGGCGCCATGGGCGCGCACACGGCGAGGTGAGCGCGCGCAGGGCGGCGTGAAAGCGCCCGGGGCGGGCGTCTACGCTGGGCGGATGGAGATCCAGGGGCTGCCCGGGCGGCTGCTTGACGAGCTCGGACCGGCGATCGCGTCGGGGGAGATCCCCGAGGGAGCGGTACTGCGCGGCGAGGAGCTGGAGGACCGGTTCGGGGTGTCCCGGACGGTGGTCCGCGAGGCCGTGCGGGTCCTGGAGGGGATGCGGATGGTCGCCTCCCGGCGCCGGGTCGGGATCACCGTGCAGCCGAAGTCGCTCTGGGACGTCTTCGACCCGATGGTGATCCGCTGGCGCCTGGCCGGCTCGGACCGCCCCGCCCAGCTGCGCTCGCTCGGCTCGCTGCGGATGGCCGTCGAACCGGCCGCGGCCGCGCTCGCCGCCACCCACGCGAGCGACGACGACCGGCGCGAACTCAGTTCACTGGCCGTGGATCTGACGGTCACCGCACGGGCCGCCGACCTGACCGCCTTCCTCGGGCACGACATCGCCTTCCACTCCCTGGTGCTGCGCGCCTCCGGCAACGAGATGTTCGCCCACCTCGGGGACACCGTCGCGGCTGTGCTCACCGGCCGGACCGAGTACCATCTGATGCCCCATCAGCCGGAGCCGTACGCGATCCGGCTGCACCGCGAGGTCGCGGAGGCGATCTGCGCCCAGGACGCCGCCCACGCCGAGCGGGCGATGCGGACGATCGTCACCGGCGCGCTGGAGGAGCTCAACCTCCAGCTGGACTGAGCCGGGGGCGCTCGGGCCGCCGGACATGCTCCGGGGTCGCGGGGCCGCCGGGATGACACGATTTGGCGGCAGTTCGGCGGTTTCGGACGCATAGTCCTGGTTCGGCGGGGCAGAGTGTGCCGAGGGGGCGCGTTTCGTGTGCGCCCGTTCCGTATCCGTATCCGTCACCGAACACCGAACGCGCGCCACGCGCCTGGGGGTCGCTCGATGTCCGTGCCACGCCGCCGTCGTCGCCGTCGCCTGCCCGACGAGGTGCGCGCCGCAGCAGTCCGGGCGGTGCTCTGCCTGTCCTTCACCCTGGTGGGCGTCGTGGTGGCCACGCTGGCCTCGTACGCGGGCAGTTGGCTGCTGACGCCGGCGCTGCTGGCGATGGGGCTCGGGGTGTTCGGCACCATGTGGTGCCTGCTGGAGATCATGATCTCCCGCCAGATCGCGGCCCAGCGGATGCGCGCACCGGGCTCCGCGTACCCGATGGCGGGCAGCCGGCCGCCGTCCGGACTGCCGGCCCCGCGGCCGGTCCCCCGGGGCGACTCCTCCTCGGTCTACCGGCAGCCGTACGAGTCGCCGCAGCCGTACGGGCCCGGGCAGCAGCGGCCGCAGCAGGCGCCGTACCAACAGCCGTACCAACCGCAGCCGTACCAACAGCCGTACCAACCGCAGCCGTACCAACCGCCGCGCCAGTCACCGCAACAGCCGCCGCGCCAGGCCAGGGTGCGGACCAACCATCCGTAGCGTCGGGCGAACCGGTCAGCGCCGGACCGGCAGCGCCCGGTAGTGGGTGGTGAGCCGGCGGTCCCCGTCCAGGACGTGGAAGGCCAGCATCGGCGGGTGGTCGAAGGAGATGCCGCGGCCGCCCTCGCAGGGCAGCGTGACGGTGGAGACCACGCCGGGGGCGATCAGCAGCGGCAGGCCGGCGAAGGTGGTCGCCGCGGGGGTGTGCGAGTGGCCGCAGAACAGGGCGGCCACCCGGGGGTGTCGGCGCAGCACCCGCGCCAGCCGCACCTCGCCGAACTGGCGGATCGGGTCGACGTTCGGCAGGTGCAGTTCCACCGGCGGGTGGTGGAAGGCCACCAGGGCGGGCAACTCACTGCGACCGGCACCGAGTTCGGCGTCCAGCCAGTCCAGTGTGCGCTCGTCCAGCAGGCCGTCGTCCCGACCGGGCACGGAGGAGTCGAGCATCAGCACGTCGGCACCCGGCAGCCGGTGCAGCCGGTTGACCGGCTCCTCCCCCGGCGCCTCGCCCAGCAGCACCTCCCGGTACGGCGAGCGGCGGTCGTGGTTGCCGGGGCAGGTGAGCACCGGGTGCCGGGAGGCGAGCACCTCGACGGCCTCCCGGTACTCCTCCGGGAGGCCGTGGTCGGCGAGGTCGCCGGTGACCAGCACCGCGTCCAGCGGGCCGGGCAGGGCGTCGAGGTACGCCATCACCTGCTCGGCCCGCCGCCTCGCGCGCTTGCCGCCGTCCCGGCCGTGGACCTGGCCGAGGTGAATGTCACTGAGGTGCGCGATCGTCAGCATGCCCGTCACGCTAGTCAGTTCACCGCCGTAGGGGAACCGCTCGCCCCCGCCCGGGAGCCTCCCGCCCCCGCACGGCGATCGCCCGCCCGTACGGGATCCGTCACGGCTGGGCGGGAACCTCCGCGGGGCGCTTAAACATCCGGGTGGCGGTGATCTCGCCGTGGATGGCCGGGCCGTCCGGGTCCGGTGCGGCCGGCAGGCCCGGGCGCAGGTGCTCCTCCACCGAGATGTACTTGAGGCCGGCGCGCAGGTCGGCGTCGTTGCGCAGGCGGATCACCAGCGGGAACTCGGCGAGCGCGGTGGTGTCGAACAGGCCGGTGGTGTAGATGAGCTGGACGCCGAGCGCGTCCGCCACGGCCCGCTGGAGCTCCAGCAGGTAGGTGGCGTTGGCGCGGCCGATCGGGTTGTCCAGGAACAGCGTGCCGGCGTGCCGCAGCTGGGACTGGCCGCGGTCGTTGGCGCGCAGCGCGGCCATCGTGCAGTAGAGCGCGATGGCGGCGGTGAGCAGCTGGCCGCCGGAGAAGACGTCGGACATCTGGCCGACGCCGACCCGCTCGGCGCGCAGCACCGCGTCGGGCTTGAGGATCTCGACGCTGACACCCTTGGGCCCGATCGCCGCGGCGACCCCGCGCAGCAGCAGGGACATGCCGTCGCGGCGCAGGTCGCTGTTCTTCTTGACGGCGGCCCGGGTGGCCTCGTCGATGACCTCGCCCAGGCGCTCGACCAGGGTGGCGTGGTCCGGGTCCTCGAAGCGGATCCGGAGGAACTCCTGGCCGGACCACTCCCCCAGGCCCTCGGGCAGCCGGGACAGCCGCTGGGCGGCGCGCAGGGTGGTGAGCGAGGACTCGACCAGGCCGCGCAGCCGGTCCACGATCGAGCCGCGGTTCTTCTCCAGCTGGGCGAGCTCGTCGGTGAGCACCCGCAGCCGGGGCGCGAAGGCGGCGGCCCAGGCGGCGGCGTGCTCGGGCAGCGCGGAGGCGGGCAGTTCGCGGATCTGCTGGCGGGCGGGGGTGCGGACGGCCTCGTAGCGGGCCGCGTTGGCGTGCCGGACCAGGGCGTCGGAGGCGTCGCGGACGGCGAGTTCGGCGGAGGACAGCTCGCCGGCGGCGGTGCGCAGGGAGCGGCGGGCCTCGGTGGCGCCGTTGCGGGCCTCGGCCAGCGAGCCCAGGTACGGCTCGACCGGGTCGTCCGGGTCCTCTTGGTGGTCGCGCAGGCCGTCGCGCAGCTGGCCGGCCAGCTCGTCGAAGTCGGCGGCGGCGGCCTGGGCGGTGTCGAAGGTGCGCTGGAGGTCGGCGTGGGCGGTGCGGGCGGCGTCCAGGGCCTCGCGGCGCTCGGCGAGGCGGCTGGTGGCGGTGCGCAGCAGGGCCTGGGCGTGCTCCGGGTCGGTGGGGACGAGGTCCTCGGGCAGCTCGGTGTGCGCCTCGCCGTCGGCGGGGGCGGAGCGCTCGGCCTCGCCGCGCAGGCGGCCGAGCTGCTCGCTGGCGGTGGCGGAGCGGGCCTCGATGGTGGCGACCAGTTCCTCGGCGCGGGCGGCGGCGGCCTGGCGGGCCGGGCCGTCGGCGCCGTCGGGGCTGCCGAGGAGTTCCTCGGCGCGGGTGCGCACCTTGTTGGTGAGGCGGTCGAGTTCGGCCGCGGCGGCGGCCTCGTCGCCCTCGGCGCGGGCCTGTTCGGCGCGCAGGTCGGCGCCGACGCCGACCTTCTCGTACAGCTGGGAGGCGGCGCGGTAGGCCTCGCGCAGGGCGGGAAGCGCGACGGGGGTGGTCTCGGCGGGCTCGTCGGCCTGCTCGGCGGCGGGGATCTCGGCGCGTTCGGCGCGCAGCGCGCGGGCCGTGCGGCGGGCGTCGTCGGCGGCGCGCTGGGCGGCGCGGCGGTCCTCGTCGCAGGTGCGGGCGCGTTCGGCGCACAGCGCCTGGCGGCGGTCGCACTCGGTGGCGTCCTCGGCGAGTTCGCGCTGGCGGCGGGCCCAGTTGCCGCGCTCGCGCAGCCGGAACGCGAGGCCGGAGAGGGCGTCGGCGCGGCGGCGGGCGCGCTGGGCGGCCTCGCGGTGCTCCTCGTGGGCGGAGGCGGCCGCGGCGTGGTCGGTCTCGGCCTCGTCGTGGTCGGCGCGCAGGGTGGCCAGGGCGGCGGCGGCCTGCTCGGCGTGCTCGCGGGCGGCCTCGGCGGCGGCCGCGAGTTCGGCGAGGGTGCCGGGCGGGCAGCTGGCGTGCCAGGAGGCGAGGCGGGCGGCGAGGGCGCGGTCGGCGCCGAGGCGGCCGGCCAGTTCGCGGATGTGCTCCTCGCGGGCGCTCGCCCGGGCGCGCAGTTCGCGGCGCTCGCCGTCGGCGGCGGACTCGTCGTGCATGGCCGGGTTCGGAGGCACCAGGAAGAACGCGGGCTGGTCGGTGATCGGGGCGATCAGCGAGGCGGCGGCGCCGACGGCCACGGTGGAGCGCGGCAGCAGGGCGGCGGCCTGCAGGGCCTCGCGGGCGCGCTCCAGCGAGGACGGGTCGGTGACGACGACGCCGTCGACCAGTTCCGGGCGGGCGGCGAGGATCGCCTCGTGGTCGGCCGGGTCGACGGACTGGGCGAGGTAGCGCCAGCCGGGCAGGGCCGGGATGCCGTGCTCGGCGAGGTACTCGACGGTGGCGAGCACGTCCGGGCCGGGCGGCAGCAGGCCGCCGTCGCCGAGGGCGGCGAGGATGCGGGAGTCGTCGGCGGCGGCCGTACGGAGGTCGAACAGGGTGCGTTCGGCGGTGGCGATGGACTCGTCGAGCAGTTCGCGCAGGTACTCGGCGTTGCGGTCGAGCAGGGCGGGGGTGAGGAAGCCGGCGTCCTCCTCGGCGCCCTCCTGGTAGGGGGTGAGGGAGAGCAGGTCGGCGAGGCGCTCCTCGGTGGCGAGCAGGGCGGCGGTGCGCTGCTCGGCGGCGAGGGCGCGGGCGGCGTCCTTGCGGGCGTCGCCGGCCCGCTCGGCGGCGAGTTCGGCGCGCGAGGTGGCGGCCGCGGCCTCGCGCAGCCGGGCGGCGGCGGCCTCGGCGGCGGTGCGGGCCTGGGCGAGGCCGGCGGCGGCGGCCTTCTCGACGTCGGCGGCGTGCAGCGCGGCGCGGGCCGGGTCCACGTCGCCGTCGGCGTCGATGAAGCCGGCCGAGACGGCGGCCTCGGTCTCCTGCTCGACCTCGGCGAGGCGCTGGCGCAGGTGCTCGGCCTCGCTGCGGGCCTTCTGGGCGGCGGTGGCGGCCTCGGTGGCGTCGGACTGCGCCTTGCCGCCCTCCTCCTGGAGTTCGCCGGCGCGTTCCTCCTCGGTGTCGGCGCGGGACTCGGCGGCCGCGGCGGCGGTCTCCAGGGCGCGGGCCAGGGCGGTGGCGGCGCGGGCCCGGGCGGCGAGCGCGGGGGCGGCGTCCAGCTCGGCCTCGCGGATGGCGGCGGCGACCCGGGCGACCCGGTCGGCGGCGGCGCGCTGGCGCAGCACCGCCTCGGCGGCCTGCCAGGCGGAGTGCAGGGTGCGGGCGTCGATGAGTTCGCGGCGCAGCGCGGCGGCCTCGGCGGTGGCCGCGGTGAGGCTCAACGTGGCGTGCCGGTGGGTGAGTTCGTCGGTGATCAGGCTGTGCCGGGTGCGGTCGGCCTCGGCCGCGGTGACGGCGCTCGCGGCGGCGGCGACCTCGATGGCGAGGTCCTGGGCGCGGTCGCGTTCGGCGGTGGCGCGGGAGGCGAGGGCGTGGGCGAGGCGGCGGGTGCGGCGCTCGGCGGTGCGGTGGGCCTCGCGGACGGTCTCGCGGGCGGTGGTGGCCTCGGCGATGCGCTCCAGCAGGTCCAACGACCCTGCGGTGAAGTCGCGTTCGGCGGTGAGTTCGGCGCGGCGGCCGAGCTTGGCGGCGAAGCCGTGCACGAGGTCGGCGAGGCCGTCGGTGTCCCGGGTGTCGGTGACGGCGCGCAGCAGGAGGTCGGTGAAGTCGCTGTCGTGCTTGACCGCGAAGAGGCCGGCCGCCTCGCCCTCGTCGGCGTTCATCTCGCGCTGGTAGCGGAAGAGTTCGGGGTCGAGGCCGAGTTCGCCGAGGTGCTCGGTCCAGCGGTCGTGGCCGTCCTCGAAGACCAGGTCGAGGTGGGGGTGGGCCTTGCCGGCCTCGGTGAGGGCGTCGCGGAAGCCCTTCATGGTGCGGCGGCGGCCGCGGGCCTTCTGGTCGCCGGCCAGGCTGACCCGTTCGGCGACCGGCAGCGAGTCGAGGGTGAGGCCGGGGCCGGGGCGGAAGGAGTACCAGGTCTCGGCGAACTTGCGCGGGTCGGAGGAGACCTGGCGGCCGCGCCACTCGCTGACCTTGCCGACCACGATCAGCTCGCCGGTGACGGTGTGCTGCCACTCCAGGGCGACGTGGCCGCAGTCGTCGGCGAGCAGGAACTTGCGCAGCACGCCGGAGCTGGCGCCGCCGAGGGTGTTGCGGTGGCCGGGGAGCATGACCGAGAAGATCAGCTTGAGCAGGACGGACTTGCCGCCGCCGTTCTCCAGGAAGAGCACACCGGCCGGGGCGGGGCGGCGGACCGGGCCGTCGATGTCCTCGCCGAACAGGCCGATCTGCTGCGGGGCCGGGTCGGCGACCGGCTCGCCGACGCCGCGCAGGTCGAGCACCGTGTCGGCGTAGCGGGCGCCGGCCGGTCCGATCGAGTACAGGCGGACCCGGTTGAGCTCGTACATGTGCGGCGGTTCTCCGTGGCTTGCGTGGCGTGAGGGATGGGCGGCGGGCCGGATCGGGGCGGGTGGGCCGCGGCCGGCGCGGTGGGCTCGGAGCGGGTGGACTCGGAGCGCCGGGGCTCAGAGCGCGTGGAACGGCAGCCCCGCGTCGGCGACCAGTTCGTCGCCGGTGTCCGGCGGCAGCAGGCTGGCGGTGCCGTCGGAGACCGCGACGATGCCGAGGTCGAGCAGTTCGGCCATGGCCGCGCTGCCCGCCAGGTCGCGCACCTGGAGCTGGTAGCGGGCGGTGGTGCGGTAGGTGCCGCCGGAGTCGTCGGACACCTTCTGGAGGAAGCCGGAGTCGACCAGGAACAGCACGGCCTTGGCGACGATCCCGATGGTGGAGCCGGAGAGCCGGCGGGCGTCCTTGGTGGCGCCGGTGGCGGTGCGCCGGGCCCACACCCGCCAGGCGGCCTCCAGGCCGGGGGCGTCGGAGGCCGGGTCGGTGTTGGCGCCCTCGGCGTCGGCCTGTTCCTCGAGGCGGCGGCAGGCCTGGCGGACGAAGGAGTCGACGCCGTTGACGGTGATCCGGCCGAGGTAGCCGTCGTCGGCGAGGTCCTCGGGGCGGGGGAAGGCCATCGCGGCGACGGCCAGGTGGGCGAGGCCGTGCAGGAAGCGGTCGGTGGACTCGGAGGCGGCGCGGCGCGAGTAGTCGCCCAGCCGGACGGCGAACAGCGAGTCCTCGCCGGCGGCCACGGCCATGCCGGCCCGCGGGGAGACCTCCAGGACGACCAGGCCCATGCCGGTGGCGATGGCGTCGGCGAGCCGGGCGAACGGCGGGTCCTCGCGGTGGCGGCGGACCAGTTCGGCGTACTCGGCGTCCCGGGCGGGCAGCAGCTTGGCCTGGAGGCCGAAGGAGACCAGCCGGGCGGCGTCCGCGACGTCGGCCGGGGTGATCGGCGCGGGGGCCGCGGGTTCGCTCTCGGCCGCCCAGGACGTGTCGTGGTGGGTCGTCACGGGCGGTGCTCCTCGGGGGTGGCGCGGTGGTTACGGTTCGTCAAGGTCGGTTCCGGCGGGGTCGGTTGCGGCGAGGTCGTTGCGGCGGGGTCAGCTGCCGGCGGGGCCGGTTCCGGCGGGGTGCGGCCCGGCCGGTCAGCCGGCGTCCTTGCGGTCGGCGGCCATGCCGACCGCGTCGAGCAGGGCGCTGCCGACGATCAGGTCGGCGCCGCCGAACTCCGGGTCGCGCAGCGGGGTGCCGTCGTCCACGGCGAACAGCAGCCGCTCCTCGCCCTGGCGGTAGGCGGTGCCGACCGGCGGGCTGGCCGCGTGCACGGCGAGCAGGGCGACCAGGTAGGGCAGGTCCGGGTCCTGCTTGCGGGCGTCGGCGAGCAGGCCGGAGAGCCGGCGGGGGGCGTCCGGGGGCAGGTCGAGCAGGACCATCGCGGACTCCAGCTGGGCCTCGGAGAACCGGCTGTCGTCCGGGGTGGCGACCAGGTCGGGGTCGGGCAGCTCGGCGCCGAGGTGCTCGCGCTCGACCGGCGGGGTGAGCAGCAGGTCGACAAGGTCGGCGACCCGGACCGAGACCGGGGTGCGCAGGCCGGCGCCGCGGGCGAAGAACGCGCCGGTGGGGCGGACGGCCTGCTCTATCGGCAGCCGCAGCACGGGGGCGAGCAGCTGCCCGTAGAGGTCGATGCCGCTGCGGGCGCCGGGGGTGGCGAAGGCCTGCCGGTCCTGCTCCGCGCGGAACAGCGGGCCGGCCTCCAGCAGGCGGGTCTGGAGCTGGGTGTGGCGGCGGATGCAGTCCTTGACGATGTCGACCAGTTCGGCGGCGCGGCGCTTGTGCTCCGGGTCCTCGGCCTCGTCGCGGGCCTTGCGGATGTTGGTGAGAATCGCGTTCTCGTGCCGGTAGCGGTCCGCGATGTGGTCCAGCGCCTCCTCGATGAGATCGGGGATGGCGCGCATCCAGTCGACGGCGCGGACGTTGCGGCGGGTGGCGTCCAGGGCGCGGCGCAGCGTCTCGGCGTACTGGACGGTGCGGTAGCGGGCCTGCTCGGCGGCGAGCTGGGCGTCGGCCAGGCGGCCGCGGCGGATCAGCACCTCCAGCTTGACCTCGGCGGCGATCTGGGCCGAGGTGACGTCGGTGTCGAGCGCGCCGACCAGGACGTTGACCGCCTCGTCGGTGGTGCGCAGGTAGACGCCGCCGTCGGGGCCGGGGACCTCCTCGATCAGCTTGAAGTCGTAGTCGCGGCGGATGTACTCGCCGTCCGCGCCGAAGGTGCCGTAGACGGCGCGGAAGCCGCGGTCCACGCTGCCGACGTTGATCATCGACTCCAGCACCCAGCGGGCGACCCGCTCGTGCTCGGTGGCGGGGCGGTCGACGGCCTGGGCGGCGACCCTGGGCAGCAGCCGGGCGAGCACTATCTCGCGGTCGGCCCCGGTGTCGAAGTCCATGTTCAGGGTGACCAGGTCGATCGCGGCGAGGCCGACCTCGGCCATCGCGTAGCCGCCGTACTCGCCGGCCAGGTTGACCTTGCGGTTGTCCAGGTCGTGCAGCGGGGCGGTGCAGGCCAGCGCCTTGAGCCGGCGGGCCAGGCCCTCGTCGGCGGCGGGGCCCGGCGCGGGGCGCGCGGCGGCGGCCGGGCCGGCGGGCGGGCGGAGGCCGGGCTCGATGGGCGGGTCTGCGATGGCGGTCACGGGGGACAAGATTAGAGGTTCGCACCGACATCGACCGAAACGGACCTTGCGGGCGGGCGGAGCAGCAGGTGGGCGGCGGTGCGGGTGACCGATTCGGAACGTCGTTTCGACGGAATTCCGCCATTCCCGAACTCGTATTCGAGAAAACCGTGAGGGCGGCGCGTTGGTTCGGTGATGATCGACCTATGATCACCCGACTGGCCAAAGCGAGCCTCGCCGCCGCGCTGTCCGTGACCACCCTCGCCACCGGCGCCGTCCTCGCCACCGGTGCGACCGCGACCGCCGCCCCGGCCGACACCCCGTCGGCCTCCGCCCAGCACGTGACCGTGTCGCAGGGCGGGAACTACCCCGGCGGCTTCTTCACCACCGGCAACATGTGGGTGAGCTGGACCACGTCCGGCACCGCGGACCTGACCGGGCCGACGCACATCACCCTCGACCTGCCGCCGGGTGTCACCACCGACGGCGCGATGTTCTTCCCCACGCCGCCGGACTACACCTTCACCACGGCCCTCTCCCCCGACCACCGCCACCTGGAAGCCGTGTTCACCGCCACCCGGGCGCCCGGCAGCTACAACTTCATGAAGCTCAACCTGGCCACCACGCCCGGCGTGCCGATCGCCGGCGCGATCACCGCGACGATCGCCAACCCGAACGACAGCGACCCGACCGGGCACATCTCCGGCTACGACCTCGTCAGCAAGAGCCACCTGCCGGCGACCGTCCAGGCCGCCCCGGCCGTCACCGGCCTCGACACCGCCACCGGCCCGGCCGCGGGCGGCACCGCGGTGACCGTCAGCGGCAGCAACCTGGCCAACGGCATGGTGCTGGTCGGCGGCCTCCCGGCGCCCGGCCGCTGCACCGACACCGCCTGCACGGTGACCACGCCCGCGGGCTCGGGCAGCGCCCCGGTCAGTGTGGTGACGCCCGGCGGCACGGCCGCGGCGCCGGTCACCTTCGACTACACCGGCACCCCGCCGACCCCGGCCGCGCCGGCGATCGGCAGCCTGTCCCCCGCCTCCGGCCCGGCCGCCGGGGGTACCCGGGTGGTCGTGTCCGGCAGCAACCTGACGTACGGGACGGTGGCCTTCGGCGGGGTTCCCGCCACCCACGTCTCCTGCGGCGCGTCCGCCTGCACGGCCACGGCCCCGGCGGGCGCCCAGCCCGGGCCGGTGGGCATCACCGTCACCACGCCGGGCGGGACCAGCGCGCCGGCGACGTACACCTACACGGCGTAGCGGCCGTCCGCGCGCCGCGTGCGGCGCGCCACCCCCCACCGGTGCCCGGGTTCCGCGGAACCCGGGCACCGGTGCGTTCCGGCCGCCGTCCTTCCCCTGGAAGGCATGTTGAACATGTTCAAAAGATGGGTCTAGAGTCGGTTCCGCGCAGGCGGCACAAGGCTCCGCCTGTACTTCGGCATGCTCGGCATGCTCGGCATGGAGGTGTACGAGATGGACGGCGACCCGGCGGTCATCCTCCGCAAGGTCCGACGGTGGCTCTGGTTCTTCCTGGTCTGCCTGGTGCTCAGCGGTCTCACCGCGTTCCCGCTGGAGACCGAGACCCGCTGGCTGGTCGACTTCGCCTCCGGCCCGGCCGCCCCGCTGAGCGACCGCGCCCCCGCCGCCACGGCCTGGCTGGAGCGGGTCCACACCGGCCTCGCCGAGACCAACGGGCGCTACCCCTTCCTCGCCTACGGCACCGACTGGCTGGCCTTCGCCCACCTGGTGATCGCCGCCGCCTTCTGGGGACCGCTCAAGGACCCGGTCCGCAACATCTGGGTGATCCGCTGGGCCGTGCTCGCCTGCGGGGCCGTCATCCCGCTGGCGCTGGTCTGCGGTCCGCTGCGCGGGATTCCGGTGGCATGGCGATTCATCGACATGTCGTTCGGAGTCTTCGGCGTCATACCGCTGCTGATCGTGCTGCGGGCGCTGCGGCCGCTGGAGCGCGCCTCCCGGGAACCGGCGCCCGCGCTCTGACGCGCGCCGGCCCCCGGCCGCGCACCACCCCTCGCAGCGCCGCCCCGGGGCGTGCACTCCCGGGCACACGCCGCGGCGCCCGCGGGGCTCCGGGTCACGGGCAACGGCCTTCATCCGCAGGCCCTACCATCTGGCTCAACAGCTGCTGGGAGGCGGACGGGCGTGGCCGATGCGGTGATCGATCTCAATGCGGACCTCGGCGAGGGGTTCGGACGCTGGACCCTGACCGACGACGAGGCCCTGCTGTCCGTGGTGACCAGCGCCAACGTCGCCTGCGGGTTCCACGCCGGGGACCCGTCGACGATGCGGCGGGTCTGCGCGCTCGCGGCCGAGCGCGGCGTCCGGATCGGTGCCCAGGTCTCCTACCGCGACCTGGCCGGCTTCGGCCGCCGCGCCATGGACGTGCCCCCGGAGGAGCTCGCCGACGAGATCGCGTACCAGATCGGCGCCCTCCAGGTGTTCGCCCGCGCGGCCGGCTCCAAGGTCTCCTACGTCAAGCCGCACGGCGCCCTCTACAACCGGGTGGTCGGCGACTCCGAGCAGGCCGAGGCCGTGGTGGCCGGCGTGCTGCGGGCGGGCGCGGTCTGCGACGGACCGCTGCCCGTACTGGGCCTGCCGGACTCGCTGCTGCTGGAGGTGGCCGAGGGCGTCGGCCTCCCGGTGGTCGCCGAGGCCTTCGCCGACCGCGCGTACACCCGCACCGGCGCCCTCGTACCGCGCCGTGAGCCGGACGCGGTGGTGCACGACCCCGAGTCGGTCATCACCCGCGCCGTCGGCATCGCCCGGGACGGCATGGTGGAGGCCTCCGGCGGCGAGCGGATCCCCGTCGAGGCCCGCTCGCTCTGCGTCCACGGCGACACCCCCGGGGCCGCCCAGCTCGCCTGGCGGATCCGCGGCGCCCTGGCCTCCGCCGGGGTCCGGGTGGAGGCCTTCACGTGACGGTCCGGGCGGTGCACCGGGTCGGCGAGCGGGCCCTGCTGGTCGAACTGCCCGGGACGCCCGAGGTGGCGGCGCTGTACGGCTGGCTGAGCGAGCGCCGGGAGGCGGGGGCGCTCGGCACGGTGGAGGAGCTGGTACCGGCCGCGCGCACCCTGCTGCTGGACGGCGTCGCGGACGTCGACGCGGTGGCGGCGCTGCTGCGCAGCGCCCGTCCGACGGCGGCCGGGGCGACGCCCGGGCCGCTGGTGGAGGTCCCGACCGTGTACGACGGCGCCGACCTGACCGAGGTCGCCGCGCTGTGGGAGGTGTCCGAGGAGGCCGCCGTCCGGATCCACACCGAACCCGAGTACGTCGTCGCGTTCTGCGGCTTCGCCCCGGGCTTCGGGTACCTCACCGGCCTCCCCGCGCGGTACGAGGTGCCGCGCCGGGCCACCCCGCGCAGCTCCGTCCCGGCCGGCTCCGTCGCCCTGGCCGGCCCGTACACCGGCGTCTACCCGCACCCCTCCCCCGGCGGCTGGCAGCTGATCGGCCGCACGGCGCTCACCCTCTGGGACGCCGACCGGGAGCCGCCGGCCCCGCTGGCCCCGGGCACCAGGGTCCGCTTCACGGTGGAACGGGCGTAGGACGTGTCCAAACAGTTCCCGCCGGGCGTGCGACGCCACTGGTCGGAGAGACCCCGAGGGGAGCCGGAGTTGAACGAGCTGGTGGTGGAACGGCCCGGGCCGCTGACCACGGTCCAGGACCTCGGGCGGCGCGGGGTCGCCCACCTCGGGGTGCCGAGGGCCGGGGCGCTGGACGAACCGGCGCTGCGGGCGGCCAACCGACTGGTGGGCAACGACGCCGGGGCGGCCGGGCTGGAGACCACGCTCGGCGGGGTCGCGCTGCGGGCCGTCGGGACGGTGCTGGTCGCCGTCACCGGCGCGCCCTCGCCCGTACGGGTGGACGGGCGGCCCGCCGCATGGGGCGCACCGGTCGTGGTGCCGGCCGGGTCCGTGCTGGAGGTGGGGGCGGCGACGGCCGGGGTGCGCGGCTACCTGGCGGTGGCGGGCGGGATCGCCGTGCCGCCGGTGCTCGGCAGCCGCTCGGCGGACCTGCTCTCCGGGCTCGGGCCGGCCCCGCTCGCCGCCGGGGACCGGCTGCCGGTCGGCACCCCGCCGCCGTACCGGGCCCGGCCCGAGCTGGTGCCGCTGCCCGCTCCCCCGGCCGAGCTGGTGCTGCGGCTGCGGCTCGGACCGCGCACGGACTGGTTCACCCCGGAGGCGGTGGCCCGCCTCGGCCGCGACCGGTACCTGGTCTCGCCGACCGGCAACCGGGTCGGGCTGCGCACCGTGGGCCCGCCGGTCGCCCGCGCCCGGAACGGTGAACTGCCCAGCGAGGGCATGGTGTTGGGCGCGGTGCAGATACCGCCGGACGGGCAGCCGGTGGTGTTCCTGGCCGACCACCCGACCACCGGCGGCTACCCGGTGGTCGGCGTCGTGCCGACCGGCGACCTCGCGGCCGCCGCACAGGCCCGGCCGGGGACGCCGGTGCGCTTCGTGCCCCTGCGGGAGCGCTGAGCGGGAACGCCGAACGGCGCGCAGGCTCCGCGCTCAGCGCCCCGACAACACCTCGGCGACGACCCGTTGGTCCGGGTCCAGTCGTGCCGCGCCCTCCTCGACCGCCCAGACCGCGTTCTGCAGCACCCGGGCGAGCGTCCAGGCCGCCGCCACCCCGCGGTCCAGCTCCAGCACCTCCGTGAGCAGGTCGAAGCGCCGCCGCAGCGCCCGGGCCGGGTCCCCGGTGGCCACCAGGTCCGCCCAGCGGTTGCGCAGCGCCGGGAGCAGCTCGAAGCCCGGGTGGCCGGCCAGCGGCTTGGGGTCGATGGCCAGCCAGGGCGCCCGGCCGCTGCCCGGGAGCGGGGCCAGCACATTGCCGTAGTGCAGGTCCCAGTGCAGCAGCCGGTCGCCGGGGTCGGCGCGGACCTCGCACAGGGCGGCCGCGCAGTCGGCGAGCAGGCGCCGCTCCGCCGGGTCGGCGAGGGCGGCGACGGCCGCCGGGGCGCGGTCCAGCAGGTCACTCGCCGTACCCGCCAAGGTCCGCAGCCCGGACGGTGCCTGATGACGCGTCAACTCCCTGAGCAGTTCGGCGATCACGGCCAGCGCCGCGAGGTCGTCGGGCAGGGCGAGCAGCGAGCGCGCCGGGTCCAGCCGCTCCAACAACAGGGAGCCGGTGGCCGGTTCGTGGTCGAGCAGCCGGACGGCGCCGCGGCCGTCCCAGGTCCGCAGCGCGAGCGGTTCGCCCACCGTCTCCTCGTCGACGGGCTGGAGCTTGAGCACGGCCGGCGACCCGTCGGCGCGAAGGACCGGCAGCACCAGCCCGACCACGCCGTGCGCGACCGGCCCGTCCGGGCGCAGCTCCCAGCGGTCGAGCAACTCCTCGGCCAGGGCGGGCAGTCGGGCCACCCAGGCGCGCCCCTCGGCGCCGAGGAACTCCTCCAGGGACGCGGCCAGCGCGGGCGGGACCTCGACGGGCATCGGGGCGGGCTCCTCTCGGGCGGTCCGCCCCAGCCTACGGCGGGCGGGCGGCGGGCGGCCTGCGTCGCTCACGTTCAGCCCTCCTGCGCCCGCCCTGCGCTCAGCCCTGCCCGAGCGCGGCGGCCGCGGCAGCCGCGAAGGCGTCCGGGTTGTCGAGCATGATGTTGTGCCCGCAGTCCGGCACCGCGACCACCCGTACGCCCGCCGCGCGCAGGGCGTCGGCGCCCGCCGGCTCGCCGTCCGCCGCCGGATGCAGGAAGGTGCGCGGGAGGTCGAGCCCGAGCAGCAGCTCGCGCATGGTCGGCACGGTCGCCCGCGCGAGGTAGCGGGCGCTGCGGTGGAGCGCCTCCGGTCCGGCCAGCCGCATGGTGGACCACCAGAACGGGCCGACCCGCTCGGCGACTTCGTCCCGGCCTCCGGCCAGGAACTCATCCTCGGCGTAGGCCGCGATGCCGCTGCTGCCGGGGTGGCTCCGGTCGGGGTCGATCCGGTCCAGGTTGGCGTCCACCAGCAGCAGCCGCTCGACCAGCCGCGGGTGCCGCTGGGCGAGGACGATCGCCACCGCCCCGCCCATGCTGTGGCCGACCACCTCGACCCGGTCCGCCCCGGCGGCCGCCATCGCCGCCGCGACCGCGTCCGCGTGCTCCTCCAGCGTGTAGCCGAAGTCCGTCGGCCGGTCGCTGAGGCCGAAGCCGAGCAGGTCCAGCAGCAGGGAGCGCCGGCCGGCGAGCAGCGGGTGGGTGGCCGCGGCCGCGAAGTAGGCCGGCGAACTGGCGCCGAGCCCGTGCAGGTAGAGCCGGGCCGGCTCGGCACCGGGCAGCTCGACCCAGCGGATCCGGTCGCCGTTCGGGGTGACGGGGGTCTCGCGCATGCTCGCTCGCTCCTGTTCCAGAGGGGTGCCGGTCCCTGCGGAGTCCGGCGGACGACCAGGACGATACATCGAAGTCGAGGTATCGCGATAGCGAGATATCCATGCTTCGAGGGAGAGATCTGAGAGAGTGGCCCCATGCTGAAGCTCGCGATCCTCGGGTTCCTGTACGACCGCCCCCTGCACGGCTACGAGCTGCGCCGCCACCTCGCCGCGCTCACCGGCCATGTCCGCCCGATCAGCGACGGCACGCTCTACCCCGCGATCAAGCGCCTGGAGGCCGACGGCCTGCTGGTCCGCGAGACCGAGCCGGGCAGCGCCGCCGCGCCCCGGCACACCCTGCACCTCACCGAGGCCGGCCGCGCCGCACTGCTCGACCGGCTCCGCGAGCCCGAGGCGCTCGACGTCAGCGACGAGAACCGCTGGTTCACCCTGCTCGCCTTCCTGCGGCACCTCGCCGACCCCGCCGCCCAGGCCGCCGTGCTCCGCCGCCGGCTGGCCTTCCTCGCCGAGCCGGCCAGCTTCTTCTACGAGGGCGACCGCCCCGTCGGCGCCGAGGAGTTCACCGACCCGTTCCGGCGCGGGCTGCTGCTGGTCGCCCGCGCCACCACCGAGGCCGAACTCGCCTGGCTGCACGCGACCCTGGCCGAGCTGGAGGGCGACGGGCGGCCGGACGCACCGTAGACCGGCCCCCCGAACACACCGCGACCCGAACGCGGCCGACGCGCCGGCCGAACGGGCCGCGCCCACAACGCGCCGCGGCCCGCACCGACCGTCGAACGGTCGGCACGGGCCGCAGGCGAGAGTCTCCGGCACCCCGGAGCGGGATCAGTGCCCGTGGTAGGCGTGCACCACGGCGTGGCCGCGCCCCCGGCCGATCATCCACCTGTTGACCGGAACGGTCAGCACGAAGGCCAGGGCCAGCGAGCCGGCCAGCGCCACCCAGAACAGCAGGTCACGGAGGCCGGCGTCCATCGCCCCCGGGACGGTGACCATCACGGTGTTGTCGATCAGCTCCATCACCAGGATCGACACGGTGTCGGCGGCCAGCGCGACCTTGACCGCGGCACCGACCTCGAGACCGGCCTTCAGCACGCCACGCATGGTCAGCGCATAGCCGAAGACGAACGCCAGCAGGATCGAGAGCACCACGGTCGCCCCGTTGTGGAGGCCGAAGGCGGTGCCGAGCACCATGCCGAGGATCTCGCCGATGGCGCAGCCGGTGAGGCAGTGCAGGGTCGCCTGCGCGGCCGTCCGCCAGCCGGCTCCGCCACCGGCGTGGGCCTGGTGGTGGCCCGCGTGGTCGTGCCCGTCGTGCCCGTGGTGCTCGGGATGCCCGTGGCTCCCATGGCTCCCGTGGTGCCCGCGAGCGACCCGCCCCTGGTCGGCGTGCTCGTGGTGCCCGTGCTGCGCGGGGTGCGCCATGTCGTCCTCCACTTGCTCCGGCACCCTGTCGGGCGCCCGCTCCTCTCACTCCGTCGACGCCGAACATATACCCCCATGGGGTATGCGACAACCCCTTCCCGACGCCCTCTTCCCCCCGCACACCCGTCCGTGTTCCGATGAACGGCATGGCATCTGAGCGACGCGAGGGTTACGACGGAACGGGCGCGGGCCCGATCACCCCGGACGGCTGCGCCGTCGAGGTCTGGAGCCGCCTGCCCGTGGGCGACGCCCCGGACGTGATCGAGGCGGCCGTGCCGCCCGGCGCGCGCATCCTCGAACTCGGCTGCGGCGTCGGCCGGATGACGCACCCGCTGGCCGACCGCGGCTTCACCGTGACCGCCGTGGACGAGTCCGCCGACATGCTGGCCCGGGTCCGCGCCGACGTCCGCACGGTGCGCAGCCCGATCGAGGGGCTGGACCTCGGCGAGCACTTCGACGTCGTCATGCTCGCCTCCTTCCTGGTGCACGCCGGTGACGTGACGGTCCGCCGGGGCCTGCTGGAGACCTGCCGACGGCACGTCACCGAGGACGGCTGCGTGCTGGTGCAGCGCGAGGGCGAGGACTGGCACCTGAACGTGCCGCGGGAGAACTCGATCGGCCCGGACGCCCGGGCCCGGCTGGTCTCGGCCACGCCGGTCGGAGACGGCGTCAACTCGGTCCGCTTCGAGTACGACTTCCCGGACGGAACCTGGTCGCAGACCTTCCTGTCCCGCCCGCTCAGCACCGAGGCCTTCGAAGGGGCGCTCGCGGAGGCCGGCCTGGTGGTCGAGCGCTACCTGACCGCGGACCGCACCTGGGTCCGGGCGCGGCCGGTGCTCTAGCGACCGGCGTTCCGGCGACCGGTACCCCCCGGCGCCCCTCCGACCCCGGCAGTGCACCTGTGCGCAAAGCCGGAACAAAGGGTGAACAAAGAACCGTTACCTTCACCCCGTACCATCAGCCGCGCGCCTGGCTCGCGCGCGGCCCGCGGGCCCGGCGGGTCATGGCGGTCCCGAACGCCCTTCCGACCCGCAAGGACCCGCCCATGCCGCCCCTGCCCCACGCCCGACCGATATCCCCGGCGGGTGCCCGGTGATCGCCTGGTTCCACGGGGCCGTCCTCGGCCTGATCCAGGGGCTCACCGAGTTCCTGCCGGTCTCCTCCAGCGCCCACCTGCGGGTCTTCTCCGCCCTGTTCGGCTGGGACGACCCGGGGGCGGCGTTCACGGCCGTCACCCAGCTCGGCACCGAGACGGCGGTGCTGATCTACTTCCGCAAGGACATCGCCTCGATCATCAGGACCTGGGTGCTGTCCCTGTTCCGCCCGGCCCTGCGCTCGGACCCGGACGCGCGGATGGGCTGGTTCGTGATCATCGGCACCCTGCCGATCGGCATCCTGGGCAAGCTGTTCCAGGACACCATCGAGACCCACCTGCGCGACCTGCGGATCATCGGCACCACACTGATCGTCTTCGGCCTGATCCTGGCCTTCGCCGACCGCACCCGGGCCGTCCGCCACGCCCGCCCGATCACCGACCTGACGCTGCCGCACGCGGGCATCTACGGCCTCGCCCAGGCGCTGGCGCTGATCCCGGGCGTGTCCCGCTCCGGCGGCACGATCAGCGCGGGGCTGCTGCTCGGCTACAGCCGGGAGGCCGCGGCCCGCTACTCCTTCCTGCTCGCCATCCCGGCGGTGCTCGCCTCGGGCGCGCTGGAGCTGTTCAAGATCGGCGAGGGCCCGGCCCCGGCCTGGGGACCGACCATCCTGGCCACCCTGATCGCCTTCGTGGTCGGCTACGCGGCGATCGCCTGGTTCCTGAAGTACATCTCGAACAACAGCTTCATGCCGTTCGTGGTCTACCGGGTGCTGCTCGGCATTCTGATCATCGGGCTGGTCTTCGGCGGCGTCCTGGCTCCGGACGCGGGCGCGGTGAAGTAGATCGAAGTAGAACCCGGTTCCAGAAACACGGACCCGCGGAAAGCGAGTGGGCCGGGACACCGACACGGTGTCCCGGCCCACCGAACGTTGAGGACCCGGCCTGTCGACGCGACGACAGGCCCTCTAACGCCCGAATTCCCGGGCGGCGGTCAGTCGGCCGCGTACGGCGGCGTGGACCTCGGCCTCCTCGGCCGGGTCGGCGGCGAGCCTGCGCAACCGCTCCAGCACACGCGCGTCGCCCGTGGTGGCGACATGGCGCGCGGCGAGCTCACGCGTGGACTCCTCGCAGTCCCAGAGGCACTCGACGGCGGGCCCCTCGGGAAAGTGCACGTCGGTCGCGGCCAGCGCCTGGGCGGCGCGTCGGCGCAGTTCAGAGGAGGCGGCCTCCCCGTAGATGTGACGCAGGACCGGTACGGCGTCGGCGGCGGCCAGCCGCCCCGCGCCGTCCACCAGCGATCCGAGCCCGGTGCCGCTGACCCCGCGCACGGAGATCCAGCGGCGCAGCCCGGCCACCACCAGCGGCGCGTCGGCCGGTTCGCCGGCGTCGGCGAGCAACTGGACGGCGGCCTCGCCGAGCGCGCTGTCGGCGCCGCCGCTGGCCGGGTCGGCCCAGCGGCGGGCGTGTGCCAGCACCTCAGGGCCGCGCATCCGGCCGAGCAGTTCCAGGGCGGCCCGGACGATCCGGTCGTCCACGTCCGCGGCGGCGGCCTCGATCAGCTCGGCGGCGGCCGGGTCGCGTTGGTCGACCAGGTAGCGCAGGGCGGCCCGGCGGGCGCCCGGCAGGCCGTCGCGGGCCGCTTCCAACAGCAGCGGGTGGTCCTCCGGCCGGACCACGGCGGTCAGGCAGCGGGCGGCCGCGGCGGCGCGGCGGTCCACCGCGTCGGGGCCGGACTCCGCGTCGGTGCCGCGGGCGGGCTCCGGGCGGGCGTCGGGCCGGCCCAGGAAGGCGCCCACGCCGAGGCCGCCGAGTTCGCCCTGGTCGGCCCAGGCCAGCACGTCGGCGGTGGACCACCCGGGGGTGACGCCGCTGCGGTTGACCTGGCGCTGCCACAGGTCGAAGGGTGACTGTTCGCTGGCCGCCGCCACTCTGGGGTGGTAGGCCGCCCACAGCCGCCAGGGCCGGGGCTCGTACGCGTTGCGGATGAACTCGCGCAGCTCGGCGTCGCCCTCGGGGCCCGGCGCGAAGCGGTCGAGCACGGCGGTGCCGAGCAGCAGCAGGCCGCGGTCGTCGTCGCGCAGGGCGAGTTCGTCGAGGGCCCAGGACCAGTTGGCGCCGGTGGCGGCGTACTCGCGCAGCATCAGAAGCGCGTCGCGCCGGCCGTACGCGGCGAGGTGGCCCAGGACGGAAAGGGCGAGGCCGGTGCGGCTCTCGTCGTCGGTGATCAGGTCCTCGGCGGAGTGGAGGTGGTCCTCGATGCCTTCGAGGGGAGCTTCCAGCTCCATGTAGATGCGCGCGTAGTAGAGGGACCGGCTCTCGACCTGCCAGTCGGCTCGCGGGTCCCTGGTGACGCACTCCTCCAGCGCGGCGATGGCCTCGGCACGATCGGCGGCCAGCGCGTGGAGCTGCCCGTCTCCGCGACCTCTCTGCAGGAGGCCTAGGAGGCTGGCACTGGGTGCTATCACTGGCTCGAACATGAGGTCAGCATCCGTTGCGGCGGTCGTAGTGGCAACGGGATTTCCGTCGCCGGGGTCTCTGGTCGGTACTGCGGTGGGCGCCCGGGCGCCGGAATCACCGAAGGTTACCGCCTCGGGACCTCTTCCGCACACAGGGCGACGGAGGCTCCGGCCACAGTGGCATATGCCAGAGGAACTTTGCCTGCGTTCTGTCCAAATCGCCCACACGGGTGACGACGCTGTGCGACAGTTTCCTCACTGTCCGAACGACCCGCCCGCCGCGGGCCGCACCCGAGCGATGGGTCCGCCATGACCATGCCCTTAGGCGCCACCCGCCCGCCGGGAGCCGCCACGGTGGACGGCGCCCCGACGGGCGGGAGCGGCGCGCCGGGCGTCGGCCGCGGCACCGCGGCCGACGCGGGCGGCGGCGACGGCACGGGTGACACCGACAGCGGAACGGACGGCAGAGTGGACGGCACGGCACAGGAGCCGTCCGGCCCGTACCTCGGCGACGGCGGCGACCACCACGGGATCGACGACGGCCTGCTCGGCTCCGCCGAATGGGACCTGCTGACCGACGGGGTCCGCTGGAGCCAGGAGACGTACCTCCTCCTCGGCTGCGATCCGGCCCACGGCCCGCTCAGCCTCGACCGGCTGCCCGACCGCCTCCCCGAGGCGGACCGGCCGCTGCTGCGGCGGATGATGACCGACGCCCTGGTGCACGGCCGCCACGCCGCCGGCACCCTGCGGATCCGCCGCCCCGACGGGCGGCACGACGGCGTCGAGTGCGCGGGCGAGCCCGTCCTCGGCACGGACGGCACCGTCGTCGCGCTGTACATGCTGCTCCGCCCGGCCCCGCCGGCCTGAGCCGACGCCCCGTCCCGGGCAGCACCCCCGGGCACGCACCCCCCAGGCACGCACCCCCGGAGCCACTCGCTCCCGGGCCCGCACGCCCGGGGCTCCCCCGTCGGCCCGTCAGGTCAGCCGCGGCCGGTTCTTGGCGTCCGCCGTCCGCAGCGCCCGGCCCAGTTCCTCCCGCAGCTCGTCCACCACCGGCAGCCCCCGATACTGCGCGGTCAGCCGGTACATCTCGCGCAGCCGGTCCCAGGTCCGGTGCGAGGAGTTCTGGCCGATCAGGTTCATCACCATCTTGGCCTGGAACTGCGCCGCGTCCGGCTCGCCGGTGATCAGGTGCACCGAGGCCAGGGTGATCCGGTCGAACAGCGCCGACCGCAACTGCCCGGTGCCCTCCCGCAGCGTGATCACCCGCTCCGCGTGCCGACGGGCCTCGGGAGCCGCCCCCGGGTCGTGCTCGGAGAGCGTGCGCAGCACCAGGGCCTGCATGCCGCGCAGTTCCGCCTCGTCGAACACCTGCATCCACGAGGGCGGTGGCTCCGGCGCCTCCTCGCCGAACAGCTCCTCGGCCTCCCCGAGCAGCCGGTAGGTGTCCTGGGAGTGCCCGATCGAGGCGTGCGCCCACGCCTCGACGGTGTTGAGCATGGCGCGCGTTCCGGGCGCCGGCCGCCCACCGGTCGCCTTGGCCGCCGCCATCAGTTCGAGCGCGTCGTCGGCCCGGCCCAGGTGCACCATCTGCCGTGCGGCCCGGGAGATCGCCTCGCCGGCCCTCGGCCGGTCGCCGGCCTCCTTGGCCGCGTCGGCCGCGATCATGAAGTACTTCTGGGCGGTGGGCTCCAGGCCCACGTCGTGCGACATCCAGCCCGCCAGCACCGCCAGGTTGGCCGCGACCAGCCACAACCGCTGCTCCACGGCGGGTGCGTGCCGGTGTGTCAACAGGCCGCCGACCTCGTTCAGTTGACCGACCACCGCCTTGCGCTGCAAGCCGCCGCCGCGGGCCGCGTCCCAGGCCCGGAACACCTGTACCGAATGCTCCAGCGACTCCACCTCGTCGAGCCCGACCGGGCCCGCGTCGTACACGTCCACCGCCGGGTGCACTCCGCTCCCGGTGACCACCTGTCGTGGCCCGGGGACGGAGGCCGCGTACGCGACCGCGTCCCCGGACAACCAGCCCTTCAGCGAGTCGGCGATGACCGCCCCGGCCGTGAGCGCCGCTCCGGCACCCACCAATCCACGTCGGTTCAGCATGAGGTCCATTCCCGTGAACTCGGTGAGGACCGCGGCTGTTCGATCCGGCGACCATGGCACTGCTGCGGACGCGTCCGCCCCGGACCTGGTGGGCCGGTGTCGTTCCAGACCGAGGTCCTCAGTGGTGACGACACGTCCGAGCCGCTCCGTGAACACGGCCGCCAGCACCCTCGGCACCGGATCGCGCGGGATCTCCCCCTGCTCGATCCAACGCCGTACCCTCGACGTGTCGGTGGACAGCTGCAGCTGCCCCATCGCGGCACCCCGACGGTTGACCAGCCGCGCCAGCTCGCCCTTCGACCATCCGGTCAGGACGAACAGATCGGCCAGTCGGGTGTTGGGTTCCCTACTCAACGAAGCCCCCAGGTTCCTCGGCTGATCCGAGGCTAGAGGCTCCGGCGAGCACCGGGCGAGCATTCGCCACCGTTCGCCAGGGCCCGCCAGACTACAAAGCCAGTGCCCGACGGGTGTGTTGTAGGGGTGCGCCACCTCGCCCCCGGGTCGGGCGGCGTCCCACCAGCGTCGGGACTGTCCCCCGACGGTGGCACGGGGCGCTCCCGGTCCTCACCCGAGGGGGTGGCGCGGCCGGGTGGCGCGGGAGCGCCGGGCACGGCCACGGCAGTCCGGCCGACCGCATTCCCCAGGGTGCGGACGGCCGGAACAACACCGCCGAACAGGGGTTCCCACCCCGCGTCCGTGCCCGGCGCCCGCGCACCACCCACCGCACGACGTACGCGTGAAGCACCGCACCCCACGACGTACCGCACCACCCGCAGGGCCGCCGTCACGCCAGGAAGCACACGGCACCGGCCCTCCCCCGCCCCCGCGGGGCAGCACCCGCCGACGGACCGGAAGGGACCACCCTCAGCCCATGTACTCCTCAGCGACGACCCCCACGCCCACCGCGGCCCGCCCCGCGCTGCGCCCCCCCGCCGCAGCCGCCGGCCGCACCGGCCCCAGGGTGGTGCCCCCGGCGAGCCGCCCATCGGCTCCGCGCGGCACCGAGGGCCGGGCCACGGACACCCGGGTCGTCCCGACCGGCCGTACGGCGCTGGGCCCCGCCGGCCGCACCGCGCTGGGCCTGCGCGGCCCCGACACGGGCATGCCGGCCGGTGGCCGGATGCCGCTGGCCCGACAGGCCGACGGCCAGGTGCTGCGGGCCCGACGGCCCGTCCAGCCCGGCGGCCCGGAGCGGATCGACCCCTCGGCGCTCCAGACCCCGGCGGTCCGGGCGGCGCTCGCCAGTGTCGCGCGGATATGTCCCGCGTTCACCCCGCGCCAGGTCCTGCGCGAGGGCAGCCGCCACATCCTGGTGGCGGGCACCATCGGGCGGGCTCCGGTGGTCGCCAAGTGCCTGGCGCCGCAGGCGGTGCGGAGTGAGTACTTCGAGCAGTTGGTGGCCGACTTCCACCACGAGGTGGCGGTCTACCGGGCGTTCGTCCGGCACCGTCCGCCGGTGCGGCTGCCCCGGCTGGTGGCGGCCGACCACGACCGGTGCGTGCTGGTCATGGAGCGCGTCCCGGGGCGCCCGGCGGCCCGCGAGCGCCACCCGGTCAACGCGCCCACCCCGGGCGAGGTGCGGGCACTGCTCACCGCGGTCCGCACGCTCAACCTGTGGCGGCCGCCGACCGACGTCTTCCAGCCGCGCCTGGACTACCAGTTGGAGATCGCCCGCTACCACTCGGTGGGCCAGCTCACCGACCGGGACGCCGGCGACCTGCGCGGCCTGCTGCACGGCCTCGGCAACACCCCGCTCCAGCTCTGCCACGGCGACGCCCTGCTCAGCAACATGCTGCTGGCGCCGTCAGGACCGGTGCTGGTCGACTGGGAGCAGGCCGGCTGGTACCTGCCCGGCTACGACCTGGCGGTGCTCTGGAGCGTCCTGTCCGGGGACACCGCGGCACGCCGCCAGATCAGCCAACTCGCCCAGAGCGGCGGCACGATGGCCCGGGACGCCTTCCTGGTGAACCTGGTGCTGGTGCTGATGCGGGAGATCCGGCTGTACGACGTGCCGGGCGCCGGCGAGGAGCAGCGGATCATGATCCGCCGGCTCTACGACGACGCGGCGCTCGCCCGCCGCGCCGTCCGCGCCGCGGTCGGGACCCGCTGAGCCACGGTCGGACCCCCGCTGAGCCGCGGGGGTCCGACGACGGTCCCGCGGCTCAAGGCCTCACGGCCGGGCGCCCCGTTCCAGGGCGGCCCGGCCGGCGGCCTCCAGCACGGTCTCGTCCGGCGCCAGGTGCACCCGGCTGCTGAGCACGTCCCGCAGGTAGCGCTCCAGCGGGTGGCGCCGGCTCAGGCCGGGGCTGCCGGTGAGGGCGACGGCCTGCTGGACCACCGCCGTCGCGGCCCGGGTGGCCAGCAGGTGGGCCGGTCCGGTGCGGGCGACGGCCTCCGGCTCGCCCCGGTCCACCCGGGGGGCCAGGCCCTCGACCAGTTCCTCGGCACCGATCAGCTGGGCCTCGATCTCGCCGAGGGCGGTCCGGTAGCGGGGCAGGGTGCCGAGCGGCTCGGTCAGGTTGGCCGGGGTGCGCTGGCTGAGGAAGCGGATCAGCCAGGCCTCGGCGGCCCGGGCGACGCCGATCGCCACCGCGGAGAGGGCCAGGTCGTGCCAGGCGCGGGAGAGTTCGGCCTCGGAGGGCTCGGACGCTTCGGAGACTCGGGACGCTTCGGAGGCCCGGGACGATTCGACCCCGGCACCGGCTCCCTGACGGCCCGTCCGGCGACCGGCCGTCAGGCCGAGCGCGAGGTCGCCCGGCACCCGGACCCCGTCCAGCACGACGTCGTGACTGGCGCTGGCCCGCAGGCCGAGCTGGTCCCAGGTCGGGTCGATCTCCAGACCCTCGCTCTCGCCGCGGACCAGGAAGGTGCCGATCCTCGGCTCCTCGTCGTCGGTCCGTGCGGTGACCGCCATCCAGGCGAGCGCCTCGGCGCCGGCGCAGTAGGTCTTACGGCCCGTCAGCAGCCAGTCGTCACCGTCCCGGCGGGCGACCGTCGCGGGCAGTTCGCCCACCCCGGTGCCGGGCTCGGCCCGCAGTGTGTTGACCAGGACCGGGCCGCGCCGGGACTCGGCGAGCAGCCGCCGATAGCCGGCCGTCGGCCAGTCGGCGCGACGGGCTTGCTCGGCGTGCCGGAGCAGGGTGAAGGCGGTGACCACGGCCACCGAGGCGTCCCCGCGGCCGAGTTGGGAGAGCACCCGGACGGTGTCGGCGAGCGTTCCGCCCGGGCCGCCGTACCGCGCGGAGACGGTGAGGGTGAGCAGTCCGGCCTCGTGGACCGCCTCGATCCCCTGGTACGGGAAGGTCGCGTCGCGGTCGTGCTCCTCTGCGCGGGCCGCCAGCAGGTCGACCACCCGGGGCAGCCCGGCGAGGGCGGTCCGGATCGCGGTGCGGTCGGGCACGCGGTCGGCGGTGCCGGCGGACGCGGAACGGGTGGGTGTGGAACCGGTGGATTCGAGATGGCCGGATTCGGACCGGTCGGAATCCGCCGACGGAGCGACGGTCCGGGAGCGGCGCCCGGCGGAGGCCGTCGTGGCCGGAGCGCTCCCGGGCGAACGGTCGCCGGCGGAGCAGTCCTCGGTGGAGCGGCCGTCGGCGGAGCGCTCGGCGGACACGCGGTCCCCGGACGAACGATCGGCGGTCGAACGGTTGGCGGCGCGGGTCGTCATGGTGCTGTGCCTCCGGGCGGGCAGCGTGGGCTCGGCGAATGCGGGCGGCACGCCGTACGGGCGCGCGGTACCGATCGGCGGCCCCGGAGGCCGACTCACGGCCGCCCCTGGTTTCGGCGCCGACCGGACAACCCGGCCGACCGCCCGCCGCCGGGGGAGGAATCCCCCTCAGCGGCCCGGACACGCCGCGCTGGCGGTCCGCCGCAGGTCCAGATGCCTGCGACGGGTCAGCAGCGGAAGACGGCACGGCATGTTCGCGACTGTACGAACCGTTGATCGATACCGTCAAGCGGCGTCCGGCCCCCGGGCGGAGCCGGTCGGAGCCGGTCGGAGTCGGCTGGAGCCGGTCGGAGTCGGCTGGAGCCGGGCGGCTCCGCCGGGATCAGCCCTGCTGGAACATGTCCGCCGGGAGCGGCTTCAGCAGCTGATACAGGTCGTCCGAAATCGGTCGGTCCCAGGAGGCGATGGTGACCAGGACGCCGTCGCTGCGGCCGAACTGGGCGCAGAACACGCGTTCCTCGCTGACCTTGACCTTCTTCACGATCAGCAGGTCGTCCCCGAGCATGACCGGGAAGTCCTCGGCCGAGACGAACTCGACCGGCTCGTCGTTCTCCAGCGCCGCGAGCAGCTGACGCACCTCGAACGGCACGTCGTCGCCGGTCTCCCGGGCGGGCGAACCCTCGGGGAGGTTGCCGATGAACATCGCCGGGCCTCTGCCGCCGAACAGGTCGTAGCGCAGGAAAATCCCCTGGCAGGAGCCGTCCGGGCCGGTCATCATGGCCGCACCGAAGTCACCGGGCCAGTCGCCCGGGTCCATCGCGAGCACGTCGAAGTCCGGGCCGGCGGGCTGTCCGGAGCGACGGCGGAGAAAAGACATGGGAACATCGTACGTGCCCGGCACACCACGCTCGCGAGGTGGGTGGGGCACCGCCGAGGGGCGGCCGGGAGATCGACGCTCAGAGACCAATGTTGACTCTGAGCAACCGTCCGGGCTACGTTCGGTTCAGCACGACAGCCGTTCCGGGTTTCACCCTCCGGGGGGACGGTATGTCGCAACGCGGCCCTACACGCGTTTCCCTCACCGTGCACTTGTCGTGCAGAACTGCCGAGCACCCAGCTTCGTCGTCGCACACAGCACAAACACAAGCCAACAGTTCCATGCACCACAAGCCAGATCCGCGGGGCCCCGGCCCGTCGCTCCCGTGGATCTGCTCGGGACGCCGCCGCGTGGGGGCGTGCGGGTCCCGAGCACCGGTGCCGCTATCCGAGTCGCTCTCGGCTTCGGCGCCAAACCTCCCGGCGACTGCCGGCCTCATCGTGGGGCCGGGACCGGCCGACGCACCCCCGGTGCGCAGGGGATGACTGGGAGGATGGCCTGGCAACTGCCGGGCCGCACAGCAGGCGCCGTGTCTGGCCGCGTGGGGGCGGTGGGCACGGCGTCTGCCTGTGCTCTTACTCTGAGCTGCGTTTGTCTAACAGTCAACAGAAATTATGACGTGGCACGCTCAATGGATCATCACTTGTGATGTTCGGACCCGAAAGATCGCCTGCGGAGCGGACCCCCGTCGGTCGGGGGTCCGCTCCCGCCGTGAACGGCCCGGCGCGCCGCCTCAGGTGAGGTCGAACTCGCCGTCCCGGGCGCCGAGCACGAAGGCCCGCCACTCGCCCGGCGTGAAGACCAGGACCGGCCCGTTCTCCTGGCGGCCGTCCCGCATCCCGATGTACCCGTCCACGAAGGCGATCTGCACGTCCCCGACGCCCTGACTGCTGCACAGCCACTCCGCGCCGGTGAAGTCCACCTTGGGCTTCCCGTTCCGCGCCAGCTCCGGCTGCGCCACGCCGGCCTCCGTGTCCGTCCCGCTGTTGGATCCCACTTGACCGATCTCCTCCCGACGGCATTCCGGAGCCAGCCTAGCCACACCGCCCGGCCCCGGTCAGCGGGTTGACGAGGACTCCCCCGAGCGGGGACGGGCACGGCCGGAGGAGGGGTCGAGGCGTGTCCCGACCGGCGGGGGCGGCGGGCAGCTGCCAGAGTGCTGCCAGGGCGCCGCCCGACGGCCTTCCCGGCCCGGGGCCCCGGGGAACCCGGAGGCCGTCGGCGGTTCCATGGAGGCCGGGCCGCCGCCGTGCTGTCCCACCGAGCCGTCGGGCCCGAATACTGGATTCGAACGCTTTGTCTGATGGTCCGAACTGTCCGATAGCCCGAACTGTCTGATGGTCCGAGCTGTCTGACGGCCCGAACGTTCCACCCACCGATCCGCTCAAGGGAGCAGCCGATGAGCCGCCGGGACGGCACCCGCGCCGACGTCATCCCCATCTCCGACGCCCCCTCGGCCCATCCCCCGGCACCCCGTACGCCCCCCTCGCGCACCCCGCTGCCCCGGCCGACCCCCGCCCGGCCCGCCGCGCACGGACGGGTCGGGATCGTCCTGGTCTCGCACAGCCAGGAACTGGCCACCGCCGTACGCTCCCTCGCGCTGGTGTTGACCGGATCCGACTCCCCCGCGCCGATCGCGGCGACCGGCGGCGACCCATCGGACGGGCCGGGCATCAGCGCGGTCCTGGTCGCCGCCGCGACCCGCCGGGTGGACCAGGGCCACGGCGTGGTGGTGCTCGCGGACCTGGGCCGGGCGGTCACCACCGTCCGCGCGCTGCTGTCCGAGGCGGACGAGCACGGGCTGCCGTTCCCGGTCCGGTTCGCCAACGCGCCGTTCGTCGAGGGCGCGGTGGCCGCCGCCGCGACCGCCACCGCGGGCGGGGACCTGGCCGCGGTGCTGGACGCGGCGGAGGAGGCCTACCGGCAGTACAAGGGCTGAACGGCGTGGGCGGGCTCGGGGGTGTGGGCGGGCTCGGCCGTGGGCGGGCAGGTGTGGCAGATGTGGCGCGGGGCGCGGGCTCAGGGGCGCTCCTTGCCCTCCCAGGTGAAGACCGCCGGGCCCTCGCACTCCAGCGCGTGGCGCAGCCGCTCGTGCTCGCTCTCGATCATCGGCGGCAGCTCGTCCAGCCCGAACCAGCCGACCTCCAGCGACTCGTCGTCGTTCACCCGCGCCTCACCGCCGACCGCGCGGCAGCGGAAGGTCAGCACCAGGTACTGCGTCACATCGCCGTTCGGGTACGTGACCTGCGGCGAGACCGTGACGGAGGCGAGCAGCTCGGGCACGACCACCACCCCGGTCTCCTCCTCGCACTCGCGCACCACGCCGTCGGCGGGCTGCTCGCCGGGGTCGAGGATGCCGCCGACCGGAGCCCATCGGCCGTCGTCGGCTCGGCGGGCGAGCAGCACCCGGTCACGGTCGTCCAGCACGACGGCGACGACGGCGCTCAGCCAGAGCGGACGGGTGCCCACGACTGCGCGGAGTTCGGCGAGGAAGGGGGGAATGGCCATGGGGCGCAGCCTAGCGGGGCGGTTCAGGGCCGACCCGGAGCGCCCGGTCGGTGTCGGGCCGCAGCAGGGCGAGCACGGTGAGCCCGAGGATGTGCAGGTCGAGCCCGAGCGATCGGTGCTCCACGTACCAGAGGTCGAGCTCGGCCCACTCGGGGCGGCTGAGCGGGCGGGGCGTCCGGCTGCGGCTCAGCGCGTGCAGCTGGGCCCAGCCGGTGAGGCCGGGCCGGACCGCGAGTCGGCCGCGCTCGCGGCGGGAGTAGCGCCCCACCTGCTCGGGGCCGGCCGGCCGCGGCCCGATGACCCCCATCTCGCCGCGCGCCACGTTCCACAGCCGCGGCAGCTCGTCCAGGCCCGTGCGGCGCAGCAGGACGGCGAGCCGGTCGTCCCCGTCGGTCCGGAAGCGCAGGATCTGGAACTCGCGGCCGTGCCGGCCGGTCCTGGTCTGCCGCTGGAGGACCCGGCCGCCGGTGGTGCGGCGGAGCAGGACGGCGATCAGCAGGGCCAGCGGCAGCGCGACGATCGCGGCCAGGGCGATGACGGCGAGGTCGCCGACGCGTCTCATGAGGTGGCCACGGCACGGTCCGGTCTACCGCCCATCGCTCCCCCTCCGCGGCGCCTCGAGCCGGAAGAACGCATTCACAGTAGAGGCGGGACGTGGCCGCCGTTCCGGGAATGGGGAAAGAAGAGGGTCCACGATTGTCCGACTGGACGATATTCAGTCGGTCTGACCAATTTCGCTCGATCCGCCGTTTCGGAATGCCGAGGGCGATCGACGCTACGAGGTGGGGGCGACGGCCGGGGGAACTCGCCCACCGAACGGCCGGTACCCGGCCGGGGTGTTCTCAGAGCGCGGCGCGGCGCCGGTCACGCAACACGCCGAAGGCGATCCGGCCGAGCAGCAGGACTCCGGCGGCCAGGCAGCCGGCCACCGCCATCGCCCAGGCCGGCCCGTCACTGTCCGGCACGAACACGGCCACGACGATACCGAGCGCCAGGCAGGCCAGGCCCACCAGGGTCAACGGGAGCTGGTGGGTGACCAGGGCTCCGCCACTGCACGCGCGAGCCATCCGGGAGGCCCCGTGAAGGTGGAAGGGGTCACGGTCCGCATCTGCCATGAGCCCAAGGTACCCCGGGGCGGCGCGGGCGGCAGCCCGCAGGGAGTGATCATTCGAACGCACTGTGCGACCGGAGGATTCGGGCAGGTCAGGGGCTCGCCGGGGCCACCGCGAAGTGTGTCCGAGACGTCTGCACGGGCATTCCAGCTCCACAATCAGTCCACGAAAAATCCTCGTCCCCCCGGCACAACCATCCGTCCGACGCAGCGGTCTCAATGGCATTGAGTGATCCAGGAGCCGTTCGGGGGACGGGTGTGAACCCCCCACCGAGAACAGGAAAGTCCAGGAGCGGAGCCGCCGCCCCTGGAGTCGGAGGCCGGGCTCCGTCCTCCGGCGGTACCGCCACGCCGCTCGGCGAACGAGGGGGAACCGTGCCGCAGTCCCAGTCCACTACATCGATCTCCACGGCCCGCGCCCGGCCGGCACCCGGCGTGCGCGCGCTGCCTCCACCCGTCGCCTGCACGGCGGACCGCCCGCACGGCGGGCATCCGCGCGGAGGGCATCCACACAGCGAGCTTCTTCACGGCGAGCATCGCCACGGCGCGCACCGGGACGGCGTGCACGGGGACGGCACGCATCGGGACAGCGCGCGCCGGGACGGCGGGGGCCGCCACCGGACAGCCGTCGACACGGAACAGCAGGACGCTCGGGGCGAATGGCTGCGGTTCGCCCCCGTCCAGCCGCTGTTCCGGGCCCGGGCCGCCCAACGGCTGGCCGTACTCGCGTACCACGGGGTGACCGACCACCGCTCCTTCGGCGCCCAGCTCGACCGTCTCCAGCGGCTCGCCACACCCGTCTCGCTCGGCGCGGTCCTCCAGGCCGTGACCGAGCGGCGGCCCCTGCCTCCCCGGAGCGTCCTGGTCACCTTCGACGACGCCGACCGGAGCGTGCTCACCCACGCCCTGCCGGCCCTCGACGCCCGGGGGATTCCGGCCACCGCGTTCGTCATCTCGGAACTCATCGGCACCGAACGGCCGTTCTGGTGGCACGAGGCCGACTTCCTCGCCCGGCACGGGGGCCGGGCCCGCTCGCTCGACTGCGGACACCCCTCCCAGTTGCTCCCGCGACTCAAGGCCATGCCGGACCCGGACCGCCGGCGCAGCCTGCACGAGCTACGGGTCAGCGCCGACCGCCGGCCGCCCCGACAGGAACAGCTGACCCCGGCCGACCTGCTCGCCCTGCGGGACGGAGGCGTCGCGATCGGCAACCACACCCAGGGGCACCCCTGCCTCGGGCGCTGCGACGACGACACCGTGCGCACCGAGATCACCGGCGCCCACGAGGCCCTCACCCGCTGGCTGGGCGAACCGCCGATCGCCTTCGCCTACCCGGACGGCGGCCACGACGTCCGCGCTGAAACCGTCCTGCAGGAACTCGGCTACCGCCTCGGATTCCTCTCCGACCACCGCCTGGGCCCCCGCCTCCCCTCACACCCCCTCCAGATCAGCCGCCTCCAGGTCGACTCCACCACCAGCACCCGCCGCTTCGACACGATCCTCTCCGGCCTGGAACCCGCCTACCGCCGCTGGCGCCGCCAAGCCGTCGCCTGACGACCCCACCCGCGCCGCACAGGAAGTCGACCCGGTCGACTTCCTGTGCGCACCACACGGGCTGATCCGCCGGCAAGTAGATCCCCTCCCCCCAGCACCAGGGGACTTCTCGAGCCCCCGCCTGCCACCAGGAATGCCAGAGCACCAACCACGCACGAAAAGTCGACACTGCCGCGATTGCCCATCCACCGGCCCCCGCACAAGAAGTCGGCCGGGTCGACTTCTCGCGCCCACCAATCACAACCCAGGCCTTTGGAGAAACCAAAGCGCCCCAGAAACCAGGCCCACAGGCGGGCACACGAGAAGTCGGCCAGGTCGACTTCTCGCGCACGCCAGCACCGACGGCCCATGCGCGGCAGTCGTTCAATGCAGGGCGAGGTGGGGACCACACAGGTCGCACGGAAAGTCGGACAGGTCGACTTCCCGTGCAACACCAGCACAACTGGGCCCGCAAGCGGCGAATCTATGCGCGTAGAGACTTCCCCGAGAGGGCAGACGCCGCATGAGAAGTCGGCCAAGTCGACTTCCCGCGCGTGCCGCCACCGAGGGGCCGGGTGCGGTGGGCACTCGGCGTGGGAAGTCGGTCGGGCCGACTTCCCGTGCTGGTCGGCCTCTGTGGCGGGTCAGCCGATGAGGGTGGCGAGGGTGCTGCCCTGGGGGTAGAGGGCGGCGGCCGGGGGGAGGGTGGCGGGGGCGCCGGCGTGGAGGACGGTGAGGGTGCCGGTGCCGGTGCGGGTGGGGTCGGCGACGCGGCGGAGGGCCTGGGCGGCGACGGCGTCGGCGGAGCCGTACAGGGCGAGCGCCGGGGAGGCGGTCGGGGCCACGGCGGCGCGGATGCGGTCGTCGACGAGCTCGTAGTGGGTGCAGCCGAGCACGATCACGTCGGTACCGGCCGGCGTGCGGGAGGCGGCGTCGGCGATGGCGGCCGTGACGGCCTCGTCGTCGCCGTGCTCGACAGCGTCCGCGAGGCCCGGGCAGGCGACCTCGGTGATGTCCGCCGAACCGCCGAAGTCGTGGATCAGCCCGCGCTGGTAGGCGCTTCCGGTGGTGGCCGGGGTGGCCCAGATGGCGACCCGACCACCCCGCGCGGCGGCGGGCTTGATCGCCGGGACGGTGCCGATGACCGGCAGCCCGGGCTCCAGTTCGTCCCGCAGGGTGGCGAGCGCGTGGACGGACGCGGTGTTGCAGGCGATCACCAGCGCGTCGGGCTCGAGGGCGGCGGCGGCCCGGCAGCAGCCGAGGGCCAGCTCGGTGACCTCTTCCGGTGTACGAGGCCCCCACGGCATCGAGGCCGGGTTGGAAGAGAGCACCAGATCCACGTCCGGGCGCAGCTTCCGAAGGGCGGCGGCGGCGGCCAGCAGGCCGATTCCGGAGTCCATCAGTGCGATCTTCACGGGTCAAGACTTTAGTCGATCCGCCCGCCGGGCCCCGTTCTGCGGCAGACTGCCGGGGTGACCGTCCTGCTGTGGATCGCCGCGTTCTCCCTGCTGGTCTGGCTCTGGTTGGCGTGCTGCCACGGCTCGTTCTGGCGCACGGACGTTCGACTGCCGCCGCACCGCCCGCCGGTCCGCTGGCCGCAGGCGGCGATCGTGGTGCCGGCCCGGGACGAGGCGTCGGTGCTCCCGGTGAGCCTGCCGACGCTGCTCGCGCAGAAGTACCCGGGGCGGGCCCGGGTGATCCTGGTCGACGACCACAGTTCGGACGGCACCGGCGCACTCGCGGCGGAGCTGCGGACGATCGACGGCCTGGAGCTGACCGTCACCTCCCCTCCCCCGCTGCCGCCGGGCTGGACCGGCAAGCTGTGGGCGCTGCGGCACGGCGTGGCCCTGGCCGGTCCGGACGTCGAGTACCTGCTGCTGACTGACGCCGACATCGCGCACGGCCCGGATTCGCTGGCCGAGCTGGTGGCCGCCGCCGAGAGCAACGGGCTGGACCTGGTGTCCCAGATGGCCCGGCTGCGGGTGGAGACCGGCTGGGAGCGGCTGATCGTGCCGGCCTTCGTGTACTTCTTCGCCCAGCTGTACCCGTTCCGCCGGAGCAACCGTCCGGGCGCCCGGACGGCGGCCGCGGCCGGCGGCTGCTCGCTGGTGCGGCGCGAGGCGCTGGAGCGGGCGGGCGGGGTGGCGGCGATCCGCGGTGCGGTGATCGACGACGTGTCGCTGGCCCGGGCGGTGAAGTCCACCGGCGGTCGGACCTGGCTCGGCCTGGCCGACGAGGTGGACAGCGTGCGCCCGTACCCGCGGCTGGAGCAGCTGTGGCGGATGGTGTCGCGCAGCGCGTACGCCCAGCTCAGGCACTCGCCGCTGCTGCTGCTCGGGACGGTGTCGGGGCTGGCCCTGGTGTACCTGGTGCCGCCGGTGGCGACGGTGGCCGGGCTGGTGGCGGGAGCACCCGCGGTGGCCGCGGCGGGCGGGGCGGCGTGGGCTCTGATGGCGGGCACGTACCTGCCGATGGTCCGGTACTACGGGCAGCCGGCCGCGGCCGTGCTGCTGCTGCCGTTCACCGCGGCGCTGTACCTGCTGATGACGGTGGACTCGGCGGTGCAGCACTGGCGCGGCCGCGGCGCGGCGTGGAAGGGCCGGACCTACTCCCGGGCCTGAGGAACCCCCGGGGATCCTCCCGAGAACCCCCTACGGAACCCGCTGCGCGGCGGGCCGCCCCGATCCATACTGCTCGAATGGACCGTCAGCAGATCTCCCGCCTCGCCCACGCCCGTCACCCGATCGCGGCTCCGCTGGCGGACGAGTCGGTGGCCCGGCTGCTGGACCGCGCCATGGCCGGGACGGAGCAGGGCCTGGCGCTGGACCTCGGCTGCGGCGAGGGTGCCTGGCTGCTCCGGGCGCTGGCCGCCGGACCGGGCTGGCGGGCGGTGGGCGTGGACCTGGACGCGGCGGCGCTGACCCGGGCCCGGGAGGTCGCCACCGCGCTCGGCGTGGTCCGCCGGATCGGCCTGCACCACCTGGACGCCCGGGAGTTCTCCTCGAAGGAGCGCTTCGACCTGGTGCTGTGCGTCGGCGCCACCCACGCGTTCGACGGTCTGCTGCCGACGCTCGCCGCGGCCCGCGAACTCCTGGCCCCGGGCGGGAGGTTGCTGGTCGGCGAGGGGTTCTGGCAGTGCGAACCGTCGCGGGCGGCACTGGACGGGCTGGGCGCGGAACGGGAGGACTTCGCGGATCTGGCGACGACCACCGACCGGGTGCTGGCCGACGGCTGGACGCCGCTGTTCGGGCACGTCAGCACCGAACAGGAGTGGGACGAGTACGAGTTCTCCTGGACGGGCTCGCTGGCCGAGTGGGCCCTGGACCACCCGGACCACCCCGGCGCGGCGGCCGCCCGCGAGGCCGCGGACCGGCACCGCACCGGATGGCTCCACGGCTACCGGGGGACGCTCGGCTTCGTCACCTACCTGCTGCGCCGCGACCGAGGCGAGTGAACGCCCCACGGTGACCGGCCACTTCCGGTTCGGCGCGAGAAAGTCGATGCGAGGAAGTCGACGCGAAGGAGTCGACGCGAAGAAGTCGACGTGAGGGAGTCGGCGCGAGAGCTCAGTGGCGGTTCTTCGCCTGCTCCTTCTGCACCAGCTGGTCGAGCACCTCGGGCATCGCGGCGACGCCGCCGGCCTGGGTCGGCGAGGTGCGGTACTCGCCCTGGATGACGACCGTCGGCAACTCGGCGACGCCGTAACGGGTGAAGGCGGCGGCGGCCTCGTCGACCGACCCCGTCACCTCGGCGGAGCGGTACGCCCGGCCGAACGCCTCGGCGTCGACGCCCTGGGTCACGGCCCAGTCGGTGGCGGTGGCCTCGCTGGTGACGTCGCGCCCCTCGTTGTGCACGGCGCGGAAGGCGCCGGCCTGCAGGCGGTCGACCAGGCCGAGGCGCTCCAGCGTGAAGTACAGCCGGGCGTGGCCGCGTTGCACGGCCTCCTCCCGACTGCCGGGCCAGATGGCCGGGATGCGGCGCAGCACGACATCGGCGCGGTGCTTCTCCGCCCAGGCCTGCAAGGGCTGTTCGAGCGCCTGGGAGTGACCGCAGTCGTACCAGAAGAACTCGGCCGCCTCGGTCCGGGTGCTGTCGCGAACCGGTTGCGGGTGGTCGAGCCTGACAAACTTGGCACCCTTGTGGGGGAATTGGTGGGTCATCGCGCCGGCCTGGACAGGGGACGCGGCGATCCCCACGGCGACGGCAAGCAGGACGGTGGACCGCAACAGCGACTTCGAGTTCATCACACCGGGCAGTGTGCTGGCGGCGGTCCGTTACCGGCCGGTTCCCGCGGTACGGGCCGCGCCGGATTCGCCCGGACGGCGCACCCGCGCCAAGCCTGTTGACGGGGCGGACCACCTGACGGGGCAAGGTGGCGGCACTGGTCAGCGGGTGCCTTCCGGTCCCGCCGTCCACACCTCGGCGACCAGTTGCTGCCAGGCGTCCACGACGGCGCCCAGCTCGAAGTGTTCCAGCGCGTGCGCCCGGGCCGCCGCGCCGAGGCCCGCCCGGTTGACCGCCAGCACCTTGCCCAGTGCCTCGGCGAGGGCGAGCGGGTCCCCGGGGGCGACCAGCGCGCCGGTCGCCCCGTCCCGGACCACCTCGCGCACCCAGCCGACGTCGGTGGCCACGGCGGGTACCCCGGCCAGCGCCGCCTCGATCAGGGCACCGGGTACGCCCTCGCTGTCGCTGGTCAGCAGCAGCGCGTCGGCGGCCCGGTAGAGCGGGGCCGGGTCGGGAAGCGGGCCGAGGAAGTGGGCGCGCGCGGCGGCCGGGTGGCGGGCCAGCGTCTCGCGCAGCGGTCCGTCCCCGGCGACGGCCAGGCGGACGTCGGGCAGCCGGTCGAGCACGTCGAGGGCGAGGTCGAGTCGCTTCTCCGGGGCTATCGCCCCGATCCAGGCGACCAGCAGCACGTCGGCCGGCAGGCCCAGCGCGTGCCGCGCGGCACGCCGGTCGTCCCGGCCGTCGGCGGGCGGATAGCTCTCGGCGGCACGGGAGTTGGGGATCACGTGCACTTTGCCCTCGGGCAGCCGGAACTGCTCCTCCAGGACGACGCGCGCCTCGTCGGTCAGGGTGGTGACGGCGGCCGCGCGGTGCATCAGCGCGCCGCCGCGCACCCGGCGCAGCCGGTTGGCGGTCCAGTAGCGCGGGTGGCCGACCGAAACGTAGACGAAGGGCGTACGGGTTCCGGCCAGCGCGAGGGCGCAGGCGGCCAGGGTGTCCGAGCCGTGGGCGAGCACCACGTCGGCGGCGCGCGCGGCGGCGCGCAGCGCCCGCAGGGTGCTCGGGTGCAGCCGGCCGGGGCCCAGTACGGCGGCGGAGCGCAGCGCGGCGGCGGCGGAGCAGTCGGCGGCGGCCGAGTCCGCGGACCCAGGGGCCGGATCGGCGGACTCCGCGCCCTGGTCTGCGGAGTCCTGGCTCCCGGAGCCCCGGCCTGCGTGATCCCGGTGCCCGGAATCCCGACCTCCGGAATCCCGGCCCGCCCCGGCGGGGCAGACGTGGTTGGCCGGGTGCGGGGCGAGGGCGCACAGTTCGGAGGACTGCCCCCGACGACTCAGTTCCCGGTGGAGGTCACGGGCGAAGTTCTGTGCGCCGCCACGGCGTGAGTCGCTGATCAGATGCAGGACACGCGGACGGTTTCCGGCCGGATCGGCCGACGAGTGGTCGGGCATGGACCGACCTTGGCACAGTGCTCCGCCCGGTACATCCCCTTCGCGCAACCTGATGGTGGCCCATCCGCCCGCACTTGTACACCCGATGTGCGCCACAGGGCCGCCGTCGTGCGCCGGATGCGACCGCCGTGCGCCCCGTCTCGCCCCCTGCCGCGCTCCGTTTCACCCCGTCGCGCCGGGTCGGCGCCGTCCGGGATCGTCGTGTGCCGGTGTCAAATGCCGCGTCGCGCCGTCGACTTGGGTCGGCTGTTCGACGGGCGAAAGACCGGTACGCGGAGCGCCCCCGCCCCGCCCGGCCCGTGACGGCGGGGCCCGGCGGCCGTTACCCGGTTCGGGTGAACGCGGTTGGACCTCGGCCCGGGCCGGTCGGCAGGATGTCCGGCCGGGGCGGCACCCGCCGTGCCGCCCCATCTCCCCCTGCCCCGTACTGATTTGGAGTCACCCGGTGTTCAAGGGATTCCGCAGCTTCCTGCTGCGCGGAAACGTGGTGGACCTCGCGGTCGGCATCGTGATCGGCGCGGCCTTCACCGCCGTCGTCACCGGGTTCGTCAGCGCCTTCCTCACCCCGCTGGTCGGCGTCGCGTCCGGCGCCGTCGGCGACTTCACCCAGAAGACCTTCGACGTGGCCGGCACCCGGTTCCCGTACGGCCTCTTCGTCAACGCGGTCATCGGCTTCGCCCTGACCGCCGCCGTCATCTACTTCGCCGTGGTGCTGCCGGTCGGCAAGCTCCAGGCCCGCTTCGAATCGGCCAAGCCCGCCCCGGCCGTGAAGGTGGACTGCCCGGAGTGCCTGAGCTCCATCCCGGCCGCCGCGACCCGGTGCTCCTTCTGCACCTCCGAGGTCGCCAAGCCGGTTCTGCCCGCACAGGCCCAGGCGCTGCAGTCGCACTGACCGCGGGAACCGGGCGGACGCCGGCCCGTCGCCCGGTCGGCACCGGACCCGCATCGGGCCGACTGCGCAGGTCGCGGGCCCGGATCGAACCCCCGGAGAAACTGACGGGGACTTTATTCCCGAAACATTCACGAGCCCCCGTCGCCCCCACGGCGGGGGCTCGAATGCGCCCGCGCACGCCTGTCCGGAAAAAGTTTCTCCGCAGGACCCCCGGCCGTCCACCGGCCGGTCACCACAAGGCCTCCCGCAGCCTCCGTCCGGCCACTGTTCGATCACTGACGGGGCGCCAAGGTTGTCCGGAACCGGACGCCGGAATGTCCGGCTTTCCTACTTTCGAAACCTTTGTGCGAGCGAAGACTGTGTAAACACTCGAACTGCTCCCCCTCCCGCTCTCCTCAGTAGGCGCGTTGTGGGCTTACCGTATGCCCCATGACCTCGCCCCGCTCCTACGACGGAGTCGGCTACCCCTCTCCGTCCTTCTCCTCCGGAACGCCGATCTACGACAGCCTCGTGGCTGAGCGCGGCGTCCCCCAGATCGCGCCCATCAACGTGCCGGCCGCCCTCCCGCCGGCACTGTCCTCCGGTTACGGATCCGGCCTCGGCCAGTCCCACGAGAACCGGTACGGCAACGGGTACGAAAGTGCCGGCAGCAACCTCCCCGCGCTGCCGCCCGCCCGCCTCGCCCTGGGCCCCGGCCCGAGCAGCGGTCCCTCCGCCGGCCCCGCCACGGCGTACATCCCCGCGCAGCCCGCGCCGGCGTACGCCGCCCCGCAGCCGCCGGTCCCCGGCTACGGCTCCCCCCAGCCGTACCAGCGACCGCAGACCGGCACCCCGGCCTTCACCCAGTCCACCGGCAGCGGCTACCAGCCGACCGGCGGCCAGAGCTTCGGCGGCCAGAACACCTTCATCAGCGCCCAGGGTGGCCAGCAGTCCTTCGGCGCGCAGCCGGCCGGCGGCCCGGGCGGTTTCGGCCAGGGCCAGCCCGCCGCTCCGCAGGGCTTCGCCGGCCAGCAGTCCTTCGGCGGCCCGACCGCCGGCGGCCCCGGCTTCCAGGGCCAGGGCGGCGAGCAGTCCTTCGGCGGCGCCCAGCTGCGCCCGGCTATGGCGCCGGTCGCGCCGGTCCGCCCGATGCAGCCGCAGCGCCCGGGCGGGTACAACGAGCCCGGCCAGTTCCAGGGTGGCTACCAGCCGCAGGGCCAGGGCTACTGAACCGCGGCTGACGCCCCGAGGCCGTCCCCCACGCGGCCCGCACCCGCACCACCTGAGCAGCACCCGGCGCCCCCCGTACGCCGGGCGAACGGAGAAACGGGTCATCCACGGACCGCCCGGCACGCCCCCCACGGCGTCCCGGGCGGTCCGTGCGCATACGGGGCCCCTGACCTGCGGCCCCGGGCCGGCCGGCTGGCAGGATGGAGGAATGCACCTCACCGGACTCCACGTCTATCCCGTCAAGTCGATGTACCGCCTGAGCCCGGAAAGCGCCGTGGTCCACCCCTGGGGTCTGGCCGGAGACCGCCGCTGGATGCTCGCCGACTCGACCGGACGGTTCGTCAGCCAGCGCGAGAACCCGGCCCTCGGACAGATCCGGGCCGGACTGCTGCCCGACGGCGTCCTCACCCTGACCGCCCCCGACGGCTCCCGGATCGAGGTCCCCGCCCCCGCCGTCGCGTCCGGCGACGCGCTCGCCGACGTCGAGGTCTGGGGCACCCGCTTCCACGCCGCGCAGGCCGCCGAGGAAGCACACCGGTGGATCGCCGAGCACCTCGGCGACTACCGCCTGGTGCACCTGGACGACCCGCGCGCCCGGCCGGTCGACCCCGAGTACGGCGCGGCCGACGACCGGGTCTCGATGGCCGACGGCTTCCCGCTGCTGCTCACCACCACCGCCTCGCTGGACCGGCTCAACGAACTGATCGCCGCCGAACACCCCGACGGCCACGAGACCCTGCCGATGGAGCGCTTCCGCCCGAGCGTGGTGGTCGGCGGCGCCGAGCCGTGGGCCGAGGACACCTGGCGCCGGATCCGGATCGGCTCGGTCACCTTCAAGGTGGTCAAGCCCTGCGGCCGCTGCGTGGTCACCACCACCGACCAGGAGACCGGCGAGCGGCGCGGCAAGGAACCGCTGCGCACCCTGGCCAAGCACCACCGGCTGATGAACAAGGCCGCGTTCGGCCAGAACCTGATCCCCGAGCGGCCGGCCGGGGTCGAGGGCGACGCGCTCGGCACGCTGCGGCTGGGCGACGAGGTCGAGGTGCTGGAGGACGGGGCGCACTGGCCCGCCGGCGGACGCTGAGGGCTTGGGCGGACGCTGCGGGCATGGCTGGACGCCGAAGACACGGGCGGACGCCGGGCGCACGGGCGGACGCCGGGCGCGTGCCGTGCTCCGGAACCGGCGCGTCCCGGACGGAACCACCGCTGTGCGCGCTCGTTGAAACAAGTGGTCGGAACCTGTGGCGGCGCTGAGCGCTACCGGTGTCCGCGCGACCGCGGGCGGCCGGACCACCCACGTGGGCGCGCTACGGTGGGCGGGCGGCCCGCGCACACCCGCGCGTTCGGCCCGATGATCGCCGGCTCGACGAAGGTGGGGACGACAGACCGTCATGGCTGAGCACAGGGTCCGGGTCACCCAGGACAGCGCATCCCGCTGGCGTCGCCGCGCGGGCGAGTACGACACGCTCGCGGAGGCCCTGGCCGCCGCCGAACCGGGCGACACCGTGACCGTCCGGCCGGGCACGTTCCGGGAGAACGTGCTGCTGGACAAACCGGTGACGATCGTCCCCGCCCAGGGCCCGGGGACGGTCCGGATCGACCCGCCCTCCGGGGTGGCCCTCACCGTGACCGCCGCCGCGACCGTACGCGACCTCGTGGTCGAGGGCGGCGACAGCTCCACCCCGGCCGTCCTGGTCACCGGACCGGAGGCGGCCCCCGCCTTCAGCGGCTGCCGGATCGAGACCCGCTCGGCCACCGGGATCGAGGTCGCCGACGGCGCCCGGCCGACCCTGCGCGGCTGCGTGGTCACCAACCCGGGCGGGCTCGGACTGCGACTGCGCGGCGCGGACACCGCCGCCGCCTTCGAGGACTGCGAGGTCGCCGCCGCCGGCCAGGCCGGACTGGCCGTCCTCGGTGGCGCCACCGCGGCCCTGGACCGCTGCCGCATCCACCACGCCTCCGGCGCCGGCGTCCTGCTCTCCGACCCCGGCAGCGCGGCCGAGCTGACCGGCTGCGAGATCTACGAGATCCGCGGCAGCGGCGTGCAGGCCGACGCGCAGGCGGGCGGCCGGCTGGTCGACTGCGAGATCCACCGGGTCACCGGCAACGGTCTGACCCTGGACGGCGAGGCCGAGCTGGTGCTCACCGGCTGCCGGGTGCACGACCTGCCCGAGAACGGCGCCGACCTGCGCGGACGCGCCCGGCTGAGCCTCGCGCACAGCACTATCAGGGACTTCGGGCGCGGGGCGCTGTCCGTCTGGGACCAGGGCACCGAGGCCGTCGCCGAGTCCTGCCAGATCCACGGCTCGACCGGCGAGTACCCGGCGCTGTGGGTCAGCGACGGCGCCCGGCTGACCCTCACCGACTGCTCGCTGCACGACCTGCCGGACGCCCTGTTCGTCCTCGACCGGGACTCCGCCGCCACCGCCGAGGGCTGCTCGTTCAGCCGGATCCGCAGCTCGGCGGTCTCCGTCAGCGGCGGGGCCACCGTCTCCCTGGCCTCCTGCCGGGTGCAGGAGGCGGGCACCGGGCTCTGGTTCCGCGACCACGGCAGCGGCGGACTGCTCACCGACTGCGAGATCTCCGACGTGGCCACCGGCGTGATCGTCACCAAGGGAGCCGACCCGGTGCTGCGCGACTGCACCGTACGGGCCAGCACGGACGCCGGGGTGTACGTCTCGGCCCAGGGACGGGGCACCTTCGAGGACTGCCGGGTCTCCCAGGGCAAGGGCTTCGGCTTCCACATCATCGACGGCTGCCGGACCCAGCTCACCCGGTGCCGGGCGGAGCACAACCAACGGGCCGGGTTCGAGTTCTCCGAGCCCGGTCCGGTCACGGAGGGGTGCATCTCGGACGACGTCGCGGCCGCTCCGGTGCCGGCCGCCCCCGCCGCTCCCGGTGGCGGGGCCGGGCCCGGGCTGGGGTCGGGACCGGCGTCCGGGCGCGGCTCGGGGCTGGGGGCGCCGTACGGGTCCACCGACGTGCCGGCGCCGCGGACGGCCCAACTGACCGCGGCGGTCTCGGCGTTGGCGACGTCCGGGGCCGCGTCGGCGATCTCGCCGATCCCGGACTGCCGCCCGGCCGAGGAGGCGCTCGCCGAGCTGGACTCGCTGGTCGGGCTGGCCACCGTGAAGCAGGAGGTGCGCACGCTGATCGACCTGATCTCGGTCGGCCGGCGCCGCCGCCAGGCCGGGCTCAAGGCGCCCTCGCTGCGTCGGCACCTGGTCTTCACCGGGGCACCGGGCACGGGCAAGACCACCGTCGCCCGGCTGTACGGCGAGATCCTCGCCTCGCTCGGGGTGCTGCAGCGCGGGCACCTGGTCGAGGTGGCCCGGGTGGACCTGGTCGGCGAACACATCGGCTCCACCGCGATCCGCACCGCGGCCGCCTTCGACCGGGCGCGCGGCGGGGTGCTCTTCATCGACGAGGCGTACGCGCTCGCGCCCGAGGACGGGGCCCGGGACTTCGGGCGCGAGGCGATCGACACCCTGGTCAAGCTGATGGAGGACCACCGGGACGAGGTGGTCGTCATCGTGGCGGGCTACACCGCCGAGATGGAGCGCTTCCTCTCCGCCAACCCCGGTGTCTCGTCCCGCTTCTCGCGCACCATCGGCTTCCCCGACTACACGGCGGACGAGCTGCTGGAGATCGCCCGGGCGCAGTGCGCCGAGCACGAGTACGCGCTCTCCGAGGAGACGGAGCAGGCGCTGCTGGAGCACTTCGGGGGGCTGGAGCGCGGACCCAGCTTCGGCAACGGGCGCACCGCGCGGCAGGTCTTCGAGACCATGGTCGAGCGGCACGCGGTGCGCGTCGCCCACCTCACGGACCCGTCGACGGAGGAGCTCCAGTTGCTCGTTCCGGCCGACCTGCCGGCGGCACCGCTGCCGTAGGGCCCCGGTCGGGGAACTCGCCCGCCGTGCCGGGCCGTTGAGGCGGGCATGGGTGTACTGCTGACGGGCGCGGCGGGCGGGTTGCTGCTGCCGGCCGGACTGGTCGTGGTGTTCTTCCTCGGCGCGGTGGTACGGCGGCTGCGCGCCCGGCCGGCGGCGGGATCCGACGGTGGGCGCGGCACGGGTGCGACCGCGACGGAGGAACTGCACGCGCTGCTCTACCCGAGCAAGCGGGTGCAGTTGGAGCAGCGGCGGGTCGAGCTGGTGCTGCGGGACGACGAACACGACGGCGCACCGAAGCGTACGGGGATCGACCTCGCGGGCGGACGGGCGGTGATCCGGCGGGTGACGGGGTGACGGGTAGCGGGTGACGGGTGACGGCGAACAACGAACAGCCGACGGATGACAGCTGACAGAATCTGAAATCTGTCATCCGTCAGCTGTTATCTGTTATCTGTCGGCTGTCATCGGTCCGCTGTCATCTGTCAGCCGGCACCTGTTCGCGGGCCCGCCCCTCGCGTCACGCCGTCCAGATGCCGTCGGCCAGGAAGGACTCCAGCGCCGCCCGGTAGGGCGCGATGTCGATCCGCTCGCCGGCCAGCCAGTCGTCCGAGTAGTACTTGTCCAGGTAGCGGTCCCCGGGGTCGCAGATCAACCCGACCACGCTGCCCGTCCGCCCGGCCTCCCGCATCTCGGCGACGATCCGCAGCGCGCTCCAGAGGCCCGTCCCCGTGGAGGCCCCCGCCTTCTTGCCGAGCACCTGCTCCAGCACCCGCACGGCGGCGATCGACGCGGCGTCCGGCACCTTCATCATCCGGTCGATCGCCCCCGGGACGAAGCTCGGCTCCATCCGCGGCCGCCCGATGCCCTCGATCCGCGAGCCGCTCTCGCAGACGGCGTCCGGGTCGTGGCGCACCCAGCCGTCGTAGAAGCAGGAGTTCTCCGGGTCCGCGACGCAGATCCGGGTGTCGTACTGCATGTAGTGGACGTACCGGGCGATGGTCGCCGAGGTGCCGCCCGTCCCGGCGGTGGCCACGATCCAGGCCGGCTCGGGGTGCGGCTCCAGGCGCAGCTGGGCGAAGACCGACTCGGCGATGTTGTTGTTGCCGCGCCAGTCGGTGGCCCGCTCGGCGTAGGTGAACTGGTCCATGTAGTGCCCGCCGGTCTCCTCGGCGAGGCGGGCGGAGGCTTCGTACACCTCGTCCGAGCGCTCGACCAGGTGGCACTCGCCGCCGTGGAACTGGATCAGGTCGATCTTGGCCTGGCTGGTGCTCTTGGCCATCACGGCGATGAACGGCACGCCGACGAGTTGGGCGAAGTACGCCTCGGAGACGGCGGTGGAGCCGCTGGAGGCCTCGATCACCGGCTTGCCGGGCCGGATCCAGCCGTTGCAGAGCCCGTAGAGGAAGAGCGAGCGGGCCAGGCGGTGCTTGAGCGAGCCGGTCGGGTGGGTGGACTCGTCCTTGAGGTAGAGGTCGATCCCCCACTCCGCGGGCAGCGGGAAGCGCAGCAGGTGGGTGTCGGCGGAGCGGTTGGCGTCGGCCTGGACCTTGCGCACCGCCTCCTTGAGCCAGGCCCGGTACTCCGGGTCGGAGCGGTCGACGTCGGCGGTCGGCTCGATGCCGGACTGGATGCTCATGGTCGCTGTCTCCCTCGTGGTGACCCCCCAAATTGCTCACTACGAGTGTATGAGAGTCACGATAAGTGACCGTTTTCGAAGGGCCAGCTTCCGCTTATCGCTCTCAGGACTGAACCGGCACCGACTGCGGGTCCGCCAGGTACGGCCCCCAGCCCAGCTCGGCCGCGCCAGCGAGCGCACCGTGCGCCAGCTCCGCACCGACGATCGGCACCCGCCCGCTGCGCCCCCACAGGCTGCGCTCGGCGACCACCGACCGCAGCCGGTCGGGCGCGGCCTCCAGCAGGTGGAGGTGCAGCCCGCTGAGGACCACCCGGTCGGGGTTGAGGATGTTGGCAACGCCCGCCAGGCCCAGTCCGAGCCGGTCGATGACGTGCTCCACCGCTACCCGCGCCCGGTCGTCCGTCGCGGCCGCGCGGCACAGCTCGCGCGCCTGGTCGAGCAGCGGGCGCCCCGGTTCCGGGGTGAGTCCGGCGGCGGCGAACAGCGCGTCGGGGTCGGTCTCCGAGTTGAGGCAGCCCCGGTTGCCGCACATGCACGGCCGGCCCTGCGGATCGACCGTCAGGTGGCCGACCTCCAGGGCGAGGCCCGCGCTGCCCGTGTGCAGGTGGCCGTCGATGACCAGCGCGCCGCCGACGCCGCGGTGGCCGGAGGTGACGAAGAGCAGGTGGCGGGCGCCCCGGCCGGCGCCGTGCCGGTACTCGGCGAGCGCGGCCAGGTTGGCGTCGTTCGCGACCGCGGCGGGCAGCGGGCGCAGCGCGTTCGGGCCGTGGTCGGCGCGGCCGACCTCGACGTCGTACAGGTCGGCGACCGGGGTGCCGCTGGGCCAGGCGAAGTGCAGCGCGGCGAGGGCGGTGCCGTCCGGCTCGGTGACCGGGTTGGGCAGCGCGAGCGCGGCGCCCAGGCAGCGGCGGCCGGTCGCGCGGGCGAGGTCGGCGCCGGCCACGGCGACGGCGCGCAGCATCCGGACCGGGTCGGTGGCGGCGGGCAGCGGCAGGTGGACGGGCGGGTCGAGCAGCCCGCCGAGGCCGGCCAGGGTGACGCTCAGTCCGTCGGCGTGGATCTGCCCGGCGACCACGACCGGGCCCTGCGGGTCGATCGCGAGCCGGTGCGAGGGGCGGCCCCGGCCACCGCCCGCCGGGCGCGAGTCGACGGTGATCAGCCCGAGCGCCTCCAGCTCGGCGGTGACCGCGCCGGCGGTGGCCCGGGTGACGTCCAGCGCGCGGGTGAGCGCCGAGCGGGTCGGCGCCTGGCCGGTGTGGATCAGGGAGAGCGCGGGGCCGAGCAGCGTCCGGCCCCGGTCGGGAGCCGCGCGGCGGTGGCTGTCGCGCTGCGCGTCGGAGTCGTTCCCGGTACCGGGCCTCGGGCTTGATGGTGAGAGCTGCACGCCTCTATTGTGACTTTGTGTCGCTTCGAAACAAAATCGGTTCACGCATCAGACCCGACGCCCCCTCCTCCCAGTCTCGCAGCACACCCCCGGCGACCGACAGCCCCTGGGGCCCTGCACGTGTCGCCCTCACCGCGTTCTTCGCCATCGACGGCTTCCTCTTCGCCGCCTGGGTCGTCCGCATCCCGGACGTCCGCAGCCAGGTCAGCGCCTCGCACAGCTCCCTCGGGCTCGCCCTGCTCTGCCTGTCCATCGGCGCCGTCCTCACCATGCCGATGGTCGGCCGGCTCTGCCTGCGGTACGGCCCGCGCCCGGTCACCGTCGGCTCGCTCGCCCTGCTCAGCCTCGCCGTCCCCCTGCCGGCGCACGCCCACTCGGTCACGGCGCTCGGCGGGGTGCTGCTGCTGTTCGGCGCGGGGTACGGCGGAGCCAACGTCGCGATGAACAGCGCCGCCGTCGACCTGGTCGCGCAGCTGCGGCGGCCCGTGATGCCCAGCTTCCACGCCGGGTACAGCTTCGGCGGGCTGGCCGGCACCGGGGTCAGCGGACTGGTCGCCGGACCGCTGAGCACCGCGTGGGCGCTCGCCCTCAGCGCGGTGCTGGGCATGGCCGTCACCATCGCCGCGGGCATCGTCCTGCTGCGCAGCCCGGCGGCGGAGCAGGTCGCGCCGGACCGGGCGAGCCGTACGGGCGGCGCGGGCCGCACGGGAGCGGACGCGGGCTCCGCCGGTGGCCGCACCCGGCTGCTCGTCCTGCTGCTCGGCCTCACCGCGCTCTGCACCGCGTACGGCGAGGGCGCGATCGCCGACTGGACCACGCTCCACCTGTCCGACGACGTCCATGCGAGTTCCGTGGTGGCCGCCACCGGCTACGGCGCGTACGCGTTCGCGATGGCCGGCGGACGGGTCGGCGGCACCTGGCTGTCCATCAGGCTCGGCCAGACCCGGCTGATGCTGTTCGGCGGGCTGACGGCGGCGGCCGGCATGCTGGTCGCCGCCCTGGCGCCGGTGGTGCCGGTGGCGATCTGCGGTTTCGTGCTGGTCGGCCTCGGACTGGCCAACCTCTTCCCGCTCGCGCTCGCCCGGGCCGGCGCGGCGGGCGGACCGCAGGGCGTCGCGTTCGCCTCCTCACTCGGCTACGGGGGGATGCTGATCGGCCCGGTGGTGATCGGCTTCCTGGCGGACGCGGCCGGACTGCCGCTGGCCCTCACCACGGTCGCGCTCGCGGCCACGGTGGCGGCGCTCCTGCCGCTGTCGGTCGGACGGCGGGCGACGGGCGACCGGGTGACACCCGACAGCTGACGGACGACGGACGACGGACGACGGACGACGGACGACGGATAACAGATAACAGCTGATGAAATCTGTCATCTGTCAGCTGTCGTCCACCATGTGACAGGATGCGGGGCCATGACGACCAGCGAACGCTTCCAGGTACTGCGGGCGAGCGAGCGCCCGGCAACGGCGTGGCTCAACGGGGGCGGGGTGACCAGGGAGGTCGCCGGGTTCCCAACCGGAGCCGGGCTGGACGCCTTCGACTGGCGGGTCAGCCTGGCGGACGTCGCCACGGCCGGACCGTTCTCCCCGTTCCCCGGGATCGACCGGGTGATCACCCTGGTCGAGGGCGCCGGCATGGTGCTCACCGTCGACGGCGCCGAGCAGCTGGTCGACGCACCGTTCCGGCCGTTCGCCTTCTCCGGCGACGCCACCACCGACTGCCGACTGCCGGCCGGCCCGGTGGTGGACTTCAACGTGATGACGCGTCGCGGGCGGATCGAGGCAACGGTGAGCATGGCGACGGCGGGCACCACGGTCGGCGTCCCGGACGGGAGCACCGTCCTCCTGGTCTGCCTCGCCGGCAAGGCGACCGTCGACGGCGTCGAACTCACCCGCCACGACGCCGCGTTGCTCGACGCCCCGGACGCGTACGAGCTGAACCCGGACGGCACCACCGCCGTCGTCACCTTCCGCGCCGCCCCCTGACAGCCGACCGGCCGACACCCCGGAGGAAGCGAAGACCGGCACACCGGCGAAGGGCGGCGCTCCCACCTCCCGGACCGTCCCGGAGGCAGGAGCGCCGCCACCGCATCACCCGCAGAGCACCGGCGTGGCGTGCGCCGGATCCAGGGCGTTGGTCACCAGGTGCAGCGCTGTCGGCGAGAACGCGATCGCGACGTGCTCCACCAGCGACACCGGGCAGTGCGCCTGCACCACCTGGTTGTCGACGTCCGGACCGTTCAGGAACTGGGTCTGCCACGGGGTGACGACCAGGTCGAAGACCGTCGAGACCACCGTGTAGCTCACGCCCGGGACGGTGTCCGGCCGGGAGGCCATCAGCCGGTTGAAGTCGGAGCCCACCGCCTGGTCCCGGCAGGCCTGGCAGAGCGAGTAGACCAGGTCCGTGACGCCCGGGAAGAACGACGCCAGGTTGACGATCCCGTCGAGCGTCGTGCCGTGGTTGGACGGTGCCAGCCCGACCATCCTGCCGACCTTGGACCCGCCGCCGAGGAACTTGAGGTAGTAGTTCGGCATCATGCCGCCCTGCGAGTGCCCGACGATGTCGACCTTGGCCGCACCGGTCGCGTTCCTCACCAGGTCCACGAACCGGGCGAGTTGGGCCGCCGACTCCGGGACCGGCCCGAGGCCGCCGATCGGCAGCAGCAGGCCGCTGCCGCTGGAGGTGACGCCGGGGACGGTCCCGTAGTCGAGGGCGAAGACGCAGTACCCGAGGCTCTTCAGCAGCGGGGAGAGCGCCAGCCAGTTCTCGTAGCGGTTGGCGAAGGTGCCGTGCACCAGGACCACCGGGTCGGGGTGCGCCGCGCTCGGCCGGCAGGTCCAGTCGTTCGCGCCCGGCGGCGAAGCCACCGTGTCACCGTCCGGCGGAAGTTCGGCCGAAGCAGCGGGCGGAGCGGCCGCCGAAGCAGCGGGCGAACCGGCGGGCGAGGCGGCAGGCGAAGCAGCCACAGCGGCCGCACTGGTCGGCGACACCGCCGCACCGACCAGCAGCGCCACCGCCAGCAGCAGCACGCCCAGCGCACCACCGGCCCTGCCACGCACGGGAATTGCGGAGAAGCGGAGAAGTGGGGTTCTCAACTGTTGCCTCCACAGCGGAAGTTTGTTACCAACAGGTAACCCGAGGGCTCCATCATGCGGTCGCCCCTCCGGCCCGGCCCTTGGGCGTCCCCCAGACCTGGACGGTGTTCTCTGTGACCGGTCACAACGCACCCGACTGCACGCCCCCGAACGCCACCGGCCGGACTCCGCACTGGCGCGTCCCCGTGATCGGCGGGCTCCCGGCCGACCAGCGGCTGCTCGGCGGCTCACGGGAGTTGGCCGAGACCGTGGCCTCCGCCCTGCTGGAGAGAGTACCGGTCTACCGACGGCTGCCCCGCGAACAGCTCGCCGGCGAACTGACCAGGGACACCGAGCGCCGCATCCGCGCCCTCGCCCACACCGTACGGACCGGACTCCCCGCCTCCGCCGAGGAGTTCGCCGCCGTCCGGGAGTCAGCCGCCCGGCGCGCCGAGGAGGGCCTGCCACTGGACGCCGTCCTGCTCGCCCACCATCTCGGGCTGGAGGTCTGCTGGGAGTTCGCCACCCGGTACGCCCGGGACGGCGACACCGCTGACCTGCTCGTCCTCAACCGGCTGCTGCTCGACCAGCTCCGCCAGGCGGCCACCGCCGCCGGTGCGGGCTTCCTGGAGGGCCGGCGTCCGGCAGCCGACCGGCGGGGCGCGGCCCGGCGCTCCCTGCTCGGCGCGCTGCTCGCGGGCACCTCCTATGACGAAGCCGCCGACCGCGCCGGACTCCGGCTGCCCGCCGGGTACGCCGTGCTCTGCCTGTCCGTCGCCGACCACCCCGACGAACACGCCCCCGGCGTCGACCAGGGTATCGCCGCCCGCCGCAAGCTCCACCGGTTCGAAGCCGAACTCGACCACCGCACCCGGCAGTCGGCACTCACCGCGCTCACCCCCACGGGAGGCATGGTACTCATCCCCTTCGGCCCGTCACCCGGCCCGGACAAGGAGGACGCCGGCGAGGACGACACCGACGAGCCGCCCTGGCCGCTGCTCGCCGCCGCCCTCGCCGCGGCCGCCAGGGCGGCCGGCGCTCCCGTACTGGTCGGAGCCGCCTCGGCCGGCCCCGCCGAGGTGCCCGCAGCGGCCGCCCTCGCCTACGAAGTCCTGGACGTGGCACGGGCGTTCGGACGACCGCCGGGGCTGCACCGGCTGGACGACGTCCTGCTGGAGTACCAGCTCACCCGGCCCAGCCAGGCCCGCTCCCGGCTCGCCGCGCTGCTCGAACCGCTCGCCGGGGCCGGGGAGTTGCTCATCACCCTGCACACCCATCTGGCCGGGGGTCTGAACCGCCGACACACCGCGAGCGCCCTGCACCTGCATCCGAACACCGTCGACTACCGGCTGCGCCGGATCGCCGCGCTGACCGGCCTGGATCCGAGTCGCCCCGCCGACGTCCCGCGGATCACCGCCGCCATCGCCGCCCGCACGGCCGAACAGTCCTCCCTCAGCGGCTAGTTCGAAGCCGCCCGCCCAGAGCCACCCATAGCAACCCAAGGCAGCCCAAGGCCAAGGCCCTCAGGGCCGCCCAAGGCCCCCAGACCCGTCCATGGCACCCGGCCGGCGAGGTCAGCCCTGCTCCCCCGGCAGCCGCAGGTCCCAGCCGACCAGGGCACGCAGCTGCTCCGCGGTCACACCGTCCGGCACCGGCTGCGGAGCGTCGTGGCGCAGCGGCGGCTGCCAGCCCTCCTCCTCGGTCCAGCGGCGCACCACCTTGGCCGGCGCGCCGGCGACCACGCTGTGGTCGGGCACCTCGCCGCGCACCACGGCGCCCGCCGCGACCACCACGTTGCGGCCGATCCGCGCCCCCGGGAGGATCACCGCGCCGGTGCCGATCCAGCTGCCCGCGCCGATCTCCACCGGTTCGTTGCGCGGCCACTGCTTGCCGATCGGCAGCTCGGTGTCCCGGTACTCGTGCGCCTGGTCGCTGATGTACACGCCGGGACCGGTCCACACGTCGTCACCGATGACGATCGACTGGTGGCCGACGATGTGGCTGTCCCGGCCGATCACGCAGCCGCCGCCGATCCGCACGATCGGCTCCGGTCCGAGGTCGAGCCCGGGCAGGAACCCGGCGCTGATGGTCACCCGCTCGCCGATGATCGAGAACGGCCCGATGGTGATCCACTGCTCGTTGAACACCGCCCCGAGCGGGAAGGTGAGCGTCGTGCCGTCCCCCAGCTCGCCGAACCGGTACGGGCCGGGGTTGCGGTTGCTGACCGCGCCGGTCCGCTGCACCCAGCGCCAGCCCCGGTGGACGAGGCGTCCGGCGGCGCGACGGCCACCGGTCCGGACGGCTGAGAGAAGGGAACGGGTTATCGGCATGCGCTCACGTTACCGGCCCGTAGCATCCGCCCGTCCGCCGGGAGCCGTCCGGAAGGTCCGAAGGAATGTCCGGAATCCGCGACCCCCGGCCGACCGCGGTGGAAGACTCCGTCCCATGGAGATCACCGAGCACATCGACGCGCTGCGCCAGGAGGGCACCCGGCTCGCCGAGGCCGCGGCCCGCACCGAACTGTCCGCCCCTGTTCCGACCTGCCCCGAGTGGCAGCTGACGGACCTGCTGCGGCACATCGGCTCCGTGCACCGCTGGGCCGCCGCGTTCCCCTCCCGGGGCCTGCGGGCGCCGCTGGACGAGGCGGACGCGCAGGCCGCCGTCGGGCCGCTGCCCTCGGACGCCGCACTGCTCGACTGGTACCGCGAGGGCCACGCCGCCCTGCTGGACACGCTCACCGCGGCGCCCGCCGACGTGGAGTGCTGGAGCTTCCTCCCCTCGCCCAGCCCGCTGGCGTTCTGGGCCCGGCGCCAGGCCCACGAGACCGCCATCCACCGCCACGACGCCGACGCGGCCGCCGGGGTGCCCGGTCCGACCGTGGACACCGCGCTCGCCCTGGACGGCATCGACGAGCTGCTGAGCGGCTTCATGGCCGGCAGCCGGTCCAAGCTGCGCAGCGACCGGCCGCGCACCCTCCGGGTCCGGGCCACCGACGGCGCCGGCTCCTGGCACCTGACGATCACCCAGGAGCCGCCGGCCGTCACCACCGACGGGGGCTCCGAGCCGGCCGACCTGACCCTCACCGGCCCCGCCGACGAACTCTACGTGCTGCTGTGGAACCGGCTGCCCGCCCGGCGGGCCGGGAAGGTCCAGGCGATCGGCGACGAGGGCCTGCTCGACCTCTGGCGGGACGCCGCGATCTGATCGCGACGGCCGTTCCTCGGGCGTGGCGCCGACCCGCCCGGGGACCGCAGTCAGCGCACCCAGCGCGCGGGCCGCTTCTCCAGGAACGACCGCATCCCCTCCTGCGCCTCCTCCGAGCCGAACAGCCGCGCCGACAGCTCCACCAGCTCGTCCGCGTCCCGCTCGAAGGAGCGCACCACCTCGGCGTTGGCCAGCCGCTTGGACTCCGCCAGGCCCTGCGGGGAGCCCAGGCGCAGCGCGTCCAGCAGGCCCTTCAGGACCACGCCGGTGGACTCGGCGGAGTCGGTGGCGCTGGTGATCAGCCCGATCCGGGCGGCCTCGGCGGCGTCGAAGACCTCGCCGGTGAGGTAGTAGCGGGAGGCGGCGCGCGGGTCCAGCTTCGGGCGCAGCGGCAGCGAGATGACGGCGGGCGCGAGACCGAGCCGCACCTCGGTGAAGGCGAAGGTCGAGGCCGGTCCGGCGACGGCGAGGTCCGCCGCGCCGACCAGGCCGAGGCCGCCGGCCCGGACGTGCCCGTCGATGACGGCGATCACCGGCTTGGCGCAGTCCACGATCGCCCGCTGGAGTTCGACCAGGCCGCGCGGGCCGACCGTCGGGTCGGCGCCGGTCGCCTCGGAGAGGTCCGCGCCCGCGCAGAACACCTTGCCGGTGTGCCCGAGCACCACCGCGCGGACCTCCGGGTCGGCCGCGGCGGTGGCCAGCCCGGCGTGCAGCTCGGCCATCAGCCGGGTGGAGAGCGCGTTGCGGTTGTGCGGCGAGTCGAGGGTGAGCGTGGTGACGGCGTCGGCGGTACTGACGTGGACGAGGGGCACTGCGCTGGTCATCGGCGGGGCCTGCCTTCCGGCTGAGGGTGGGTCGGACTGCGGACGCGGCCCGGGGGCTGCCCGGACGACGCCCGGACGACTCTGGCACGCCCACCCGCCGCTCGGCCAGAGCCAACCCGTCCGACGGCCGCCCCGGTCGCCCGATTCCCCTCCGCCGACCTGCCGTTCCCGCGCGAACTGCCCGTGGTGGAGCGCTGAGCCGCCGCGGTGGCGGGGCCGGGCTTGCGGGCACGAGGGATCATGGATCAGGATCCGCGTCATGACCTCCTCTCACCTCACCCACATCACCGAGCCGCCCGGTGTCGCCCCCGGCACCGGCTACACCCAGGTCGTCCACGGCAACGGCCGAATCGTCCAGGTGTCCGGCCAGGTCGCGTTCGACGAGCGCCGGAACCTGGTCGGCGCGGGTGACCCGAAGGCGCAGGCACGGCAGATCTTCGAGAACCTGCGCCGTTGCCTGGCCGCCGCAGGAGCCGGCTTCGACGACGTCGTGAAGCTCACCTACTTCATGACCGACATCTCCTACCTCTCGGCCATCCGCGAGGCCCGCGACGAGTGCCTGGGCTCCGGCCCGCTGCCCGCCTCCTCCGCCATGCAGGTGGCGGCGCTGTTCCTGCCCGAGGTGCTGATCGAGATCGAGGCGATGGCGGTCGTCCGGGACTAGCCGGCGCGGGCGCCGCGCACCCTCTCCCCAGTGGTACAGACCTGTTGACGCATTGGTCCAGTCCTCCTACAGTTCCCATGCCTTGCCTCCCCACGGCACAGGCATCGATCGCACACGGGCCAATCACGGATCAACCAAGGTTCTACGTCACCCTGTTCAACCCCCACAGCCACAGGGAGAACCATGTCCGCTCGATCCCGGGCCGGGCGCCCGCGCGTGCGCAGCAGACTGCTCGCACTGGTCTCCGTCCTGCTCCTGCCCCTCGTCGCGCTCACCGCGCTGGCCGCCCCGGCGAACGCCGCCGGGAAGCTCACCGCCACCTTCACCACCGCCGACAACGGCTCCTGGTGGCAGGGCACCTACATCGTCCACAACGACAACGCGACCGCGGTGAGCGGCTGGACCCTGGAGTTCGACCTCCCGGCCGGCGTCACCATCGGCAACAGCTACAACGGCACGGCGACCGTCAACGGCCGGCACGTCACCGCCACGGCCGCGTTCTACAACTCCACCGTCAACGCCCACAGCACCACCGAGCCGTACAGTTTCTGGTTCGTCGGCAGCGGCCCGGTCTCCACCCCGCTCAACTGCCGTATCAACGGCGACAAGTGCGACGGCACGGCGGACGTCCCGCCGTCCGCGCCGGGCACCCCGACGGTCACCGGGTCCACCGCGCACACGCTCGCGCTGAGCTGGCCGGCGGCCACCGGCGGGGACTTCCCGGTCGCCTCCTACGACGTGCTGAGCGGCGGCGCCGTGCTCGCCTCCAGCCCGTCCACCAGCGTGCTGGTCGGCGGTCTCACCCCGGCCACCTCGTACACCCTGAGCGTCCGGGCCAAGGACAGCCGCGGCAACACCGGCCCGCTCAGCGCGTCCGTCACCGCGTCCACCTTCGACCCCTCGACCGACACCTCGCCGCCCACCGCACCGGCCAACCTCCGGGCCACGACGGTCGGTTCGACGGACGTGACGCTCGCCTGGAACGCCGCCACCGACAACGTCCGGGTCGCCGCGTACGACGTCTACCAGGGCGGCGCCCTGGTAGCGACGGTCACCGGCGGCACGCTCGGCGCGACCGTCGGCAGCCTCTCGCCGTCCACCACCTACACGTTCACCGTGAAGGCCCGGGACGCCGCCGACAACGCCTCGCCCGCCTCCGCCCCGCTCACCGTGACCACCTCGGACCTGGTCGGCGCCGGGAAGTACGCCCGGGTCGGCTACTTCGTCCAGTGGGGCATCTACGGCCGCCAGTACTTCGTCAAGAACCTGGACACCTCGGGCGCCGCCGCCAAGCTCGACGTCGTCAACTACGCCTTCGAGAACATCGATCCGGTCAACCTGACCTGCATGGCGGGCGTCACCAAGGGCACCACCGGCAACCCGGAGGACCCGGACCAGGGCACCGGCGCCGGTGACGCCGACGCGGACTACGGCCGGGCGATGAGCGCCGACCAGTCGGTGGACGGCGTGGCCGACGACGGCTGGGGCAAACTCCGCGGAAACTTCAACCAGTTGAAGAAGCTCAAGGCCAAGTACCCGAACCTGAAGGTGGTCGTCTCGCTCGGCGGCTGGACCTACTCCAAGTACTTCTCCGACGCCGCCGCCACCGACGCGTCCCGCCAGAAGTTCGTCAAGTCCTGCGTCGACACCTGGATCAAGGGCAACCTGCCGGCCTACAACGGCGCCGGCGGCGACGGCGTGGCCGCGGGCATCTTCGACGGCATCGACCTCGACTGGGAGTGGCCCGGCTCCGGCGACGGCCACCCGGGCAACCACTGGAGCGCCAACGACAAGAACAACCTGACCCTGCTGCTGGCCGAATTCCGCAAGCAGCTGGACGCGTTGGGCGGCTCGCACAAGCTGCTCACCGCCTTCACCCCGGCCGACCCGACGAAGGTCGCCGCCGGCTGGGACCTCTCGAGGATCTTCGGCTCGCTGGACATCGCCAACGTCCAGGGCTACGACTTCCACGGCTCGGGCAGCGACAACTCCTGGGAGCCGAACCGCACCGGCCACGCCTCCAACCTCTACCAGGACCCGAACGACCCCTACACCACCCACTTCAGCATCGACGCGGCCGTCCAGACGTACCTGAACGCCGGCGTCAACCCGCGCAAGCTGACCATCGGCTTCCCGTTCTACGGGCGCGGCTGGCAGAGCGTCGCGGACGGCGGCGCGAACGGCGCCTGGCAGTCCGCGAACGGCGCCGCACCGGGCCAGTTCAGCGACGAGGCCGGGACCCGCGGGTACAACAACCTGATCACCAGCCTCTCCGGCCTCAAGGTCTACCACGACCCCAAGTCCGTTGCGACGTACGGCTACACGGGAGCCGGCGGGCAGTGGTGGAGCTTCGACGACGCCTGGTCGATCGCGCAGAAGACCGCCTACCTCAAGTCGAAGAACCTGCTCGGCGGCATGATCTGGGAGATGTCCGGCGACACCCCGTCCGGCACCCTGATGTCCGCGCTGGACACCGGGCTCAGGTAGCTCCGGAACGGCGCCACGAACAGAACGGAACGGCGCCACGAACGGAACGGGCCGGGGGCCCCCCCCCCCCCCGGGGGGGGGGCCCGCCCCCCCGGGCCCCCCCCCCCGCCCCCCCCCGGCCCCCCCCCCCCCCCCCCCCCCCCCCCCGGGGGGGCGCCCCCCCCCGGGGGCGGGG
>NZ_JBICYZ010000044.1:0-7655 GCF_043201465.1 Kitasatospora sp. NPDC048298 | reverse complement strand
CGCCCCTCCCCGCACCGGGGAGGGGCGCCGGCCCCGCGTCGCGACGACCCGGACTACCGCGAGGCCATCGCCATCAGCCGCCGCGCGGCCCGGTGCTGCCGCAGCACCTGGGAGAAGGAGGTCTGCCCCTGGGTGGTCCGGGCGAAGGCCCGCCAGGCGGCCGGCACCAGGCAGACCGCCGCGTGGAACAGGTACGGCCGCCGCTCGAAGGCGTTCAGCAGCTGCTTGCCCGCGCGCATCTCCACGCCCAGCCCGGCCTTGACCGCGAACGCGTAGTTCAGCGCCTCGCGCCGCACCGCCGCCGCGTCGCCCGCCTCGGCCACCTTCACCGCCCACTCGCCGGCCAGCCGGCCCGAGCGCAGCGCGTACGAGATGCCCTCGCGGGTCCACGGCTCCAGCAGTCCGGCGGCGTCCCCGGCGACCAGCACCCGGCCGCGGGAGAGCGGCGAGTCCTCGGCGCGGCAGCGGGTCAGGTGCCCGGACTCGACCTGCGGGGTGAACCCGGACAGGCCCAGCCGGCGGATGTAGTCTGCGAGGTACTGCTTGGTCCGCTCGCCGTCGCCGCGCGCCGAGATGACGCCGACGGTCAGGCTGCTGGTCTCGGTCTTGGGGAACACCCAGCCGTAACTGCCGGGCAGCGGGCCCCAGTCGAGGTGGATGCGGCCCGCCCAGTCGGCGGCGACCTGCGCCGGCACCGGGATCTCCGCTTCCAGGCCGAGGTCGATCTGGTCGAAGGTGACGCCGACGTGCCGGCCGATCCGGCTCGCGCTGCCGTCCGCGCCGACCACCGCGCGGGCCTCGAAGGTGCGCCCGTCACTGGCCGTCACCATCGCCGTGCGGTGCTCACCGCCGCGCTGCTCGACACCGGTGACGGTCACTCCGGTGACCAGCACCGCCCCGGCCTGCTTGGCCGCCTGCACCAGGCGCAGGTCGAACTCGTCCCGGTTGACCAGGCCGAACAGCATCCGCTTGGACCGGCGGGTACGGGTGTACCTGCCGTCGTAGGCGAAGGTGACGGCGTGCACCCGGTCCTGCAGCGGCAGCCGGAAGTCCGGCGGGAGGCTGTCCCGGGAGGGGCCGATGATGCCGCCGCCGCAGGTCTTGTACCGGGGGTGTTCGGCCTTGTCGAGCAGCAGCACCCGGCGGCCCTGGGCCGCGGCGGCGTACGCGGCCGAGGATCCGGCCGGTCCGGCGCCGACCACCACGACGTCCCAGACGCCGTCCGGCGGCGCGGCCGCGTCGTCGATCGGACCGCCCTCGTCCGGGCTTTCGAGCGGGCTGCGGGAATCGGAGCTTCCGGAGTCAGTCACGTCGAGCAATCCTATGCGTCCGGCGGCGCCGGTCGAGCGCGCCGCCCCCGCGCGGGTACCACCCGGGCCCGGTTCGCCGGTGCGCTCCGGCGCGCCGGCGCCACCGAGCCCCCCAAACCCCGTCCGCCTCCCGCCGTCCGCCTCCCATCGCCCCCGCCCGCGCCGCTCCCGCGCCTCACCCGCCGGAACACGCCGTTCCGCTCCGCCTATGATCGGCACTACCGCCAATCGCCTCCTCCGCCCGCACCACCCCCAGGGCGGACCGTCCCCCCGGAGCCCCGATGTCACAGCCCCTGGCCGACGCCGTCCGGTCCCTGATGGACCGTGCCCGCACCGACCTCGCCGAGCTGGTCGCCTTCCCGTCGGTCGCCGACCCGCGCCAGTTCCCGGTCGAGGAGTGCGAGAAGGCCGCCCGCTGGGTCGCCGACGCCTTCGCCGCCGAGGGCCTGACCGGCATCCGGCTGCTGGACACCCCGGACGGCACCCAGTCCGTCTACGGCGAGCTGCCCGGCCCCGAGGGCGCGCCGACGGTCCTGCTCTACTCGCACTACGACGTCCAGCCCCCGCTGGACGAGGACGCCTGGCTCAGCCCCGCCTTCGAGCTGACCGAGCGCGACGGCCGCTGGTACGGGCGCGGCGCCGCCGACTGCAAGGGCAACATCCTGATGCACCTGACGGCGCTGCGGGCGCTGCGTCAGGTGTACGGCGACGCCTACCCGGTCGGCCTGAAGATCATCGTCGAGGGCTCCGAGGAGCAGGGCACCGGCGGCCTGGAGCGCTACGCCGAGGCCCACCCCGAGCTGCTCACCGCCGACGCCATCGTCATCGGCGACACCGGCAACTTCGCCCCCGGCCTGCCCACCGTGACCACCTCGCTGCGCGGCATGACGGTCGTCGAGGCCACCGTCACCACGCTGGCCGGCAACCTCCACTCCGGCGCCTTCGGCGGCGTCGCCCCGGACGCGCTGCAATCCCTGGTCCGGATGCTGGCCTCGCTGCACGACGAGAACGGCGACGTCGCGGTGGCCGGCCTGACCACCGACCAGACCTGGACCGGGGTGCAGTACCCGGAGGAGCAGTTCCGCTCCGACGCCAAGGTGCTCGACGGCGTCGCGCTGACCGGCACCGGCACCATCGCGGACCGCCTCTGGGCCCGCCCGTCCGTCACCGTCCTCGGCATCGACGCCCCGCCGGTGATCGGCGCCACCTCCTCCGTCCAGGCCACCGCCAAGGCCCTGATCAGCCTGCGCGTCGCGCCGGGCACGGACACCCTCGCCGCCCAGGACGCGCTGGTCGCCCACCTGGAGGCACAGGTCCCGCTCGGCGCCCGGCTCACCATCGAGCGCCAGGGCAACGGCGCCCCGTTCCGCGCCGACGTCAACGGCCCGGCGTACAAGGCGATGGGCGAGGCGATGGCCGAGGCCTTCGGCACCGCGATGGTCGCCTCCGGCGAGGGCGGCTCGATCCCGCTCTGCAACACGCTGCGCTCGCTCTACCCGCAGGCCGAGATCGTGCTGATCGGCGTCGAGGAGCCGACCGCCCAGATCCACGCGGTCAACGAGAGCGTCGACCCGCAGGAACTGGAGCAGATGGCGCTCACCGAGGCGCTGTTCCTCCGCCGCTACGCCGAACTGCGCTCCGCCTGACGGACCCGACGGGCCTGCCCGGCCTGGTCGGCCCGGCCGGCCTGACGGGCCTTCGCGGCGGCGCCCCGCGGGGCCTCCCCCGGGGCGTCCGGCCGCCCGCCGCGCAACCGGCGGGCGGCCGCCAGCACCGCCGCGTAGCCGACCGCACCCACCGCGAGCCCGGCCCCGGCACCGAAGCAGACCTCCGGCACCAGGTTCCGCCGCAACGGGCTGAGCCGGTGCAGCACCCCGGCGGCCGTCGCCGCGCCGAGCACCGCGACGGCCGCCCGCCGGGCCCGGGGCGCGAGCCGCACGGCCGGCCGCACCGGCTCGACGGCCCGTACCGCACGCGCGGCCCAGCCGCCCAGTGCCACCAGGGCGAGCGCCGAACTGCCGTACTGCAGCGCCTCGTACAGCGGGACCCCGGCCACCGGCCGGTCCAGCACGGGCAGCAGCCTCGTCCCCAGCCGGTCCCCGTGGGTGAACGCGTCCCAGCCGACGTGGGTGGCCGCGCCGATCGCCGCCGAGGCCGCGAACCACGCCGCGCCGCGGACCGTAGCGCCGGCCGTACCGGCGTCACCGAGCCCGCGGGCCCCTCCGGCCCGCCGGGCGGTCAGCGCCTCGGCGCCACCCGCCCAGCGCTCGGGCAGCAGCGCCACCGCCGGTCCTCGCAGCAGCCCGTGCCAGCCGGCCACCAGCGCGCCGGCGACCGCCACGTCCAGCGTCGGCACCGCCCACCAGCGGTGCGTCAGCCCGCCGTGGCCGTACACCCCGGGCAGCAGGGACTCGGCGAAGAACGGCACGTCCGGCGCCATCGACCCGGCGACGAGCGCCGACGCCACCAGGGGCCCGCGTGCCCCGGCGGCGCGCAGCAGGGGCAGGACGGCGGCGGGATGGCTCAGCGTGAACGGCATGCCCCCATCCTCCCGCCCGCGACCGCGACCCGGCGCGCCGGGAGGCGTCGGGAGGCCTCCGGCAGGCCGCCACGCCGCCCCAGCCCCCGCCCCCGCGCGCCGACCGGCCGCTACACCGCGTCCGCCGTGCTCGCCAGCCCCACGGCCACCCGGCTCCCCGCCTCCAGGTACCGCAGCTCCCCGCTCCGCCTGGCGTCCAGCGCGGCCGCCAGCCGCCGGTAGCGCCCGGGGGGCAGCAGCTCGCCGGCCTCCTCCAGGGTGACGAAGCGCCAGCTGCGCAGCTCCTCCTGCTGGAGCAGCAGGTTCCGCCGGCCCTCCTCGTCCAGCAGGCCGCCGTCGTACACCAGCCGCAGGCCGCCGCGGCGCGGGCCGGTGCGCGGCTCCCAGTCGACGGCGAGCAGGCGCAGCGTGGACGGGTCCAGACGCAGGCCCAGCTCCTCGGCGGTCTCGCGCAGGGCGGCGTCGGTGGGGGCCTCGCCGCGCTCGACCACCCCGCCGGGGAAGTCCCAGTCGGGCTTGTAGACCGGGTCGACCAGCAGCACCCGGTCCTGCTCGTCGAAGAACAGGACGGCGGAGGCCACGGTGTCCCCGGTCGGGTCCGGGGTCTGGGCGATCGGACAGCGGGCGGCGCCGACCCGGACCAGTTCGGCGATCCGGTGCGCGGTCTCCCGGGGGGAGAGCTCGCCGGTGTCGATCATGCGGGCGTCGCCGACCAGCCAGCGGCGGGCGGCGCGGTAGCGGGGCAGGTGTTCGAGACACCAGGCGCGGACCCGCTCGCTGCCCTCCGGGTCGCCCGGGCACTCGTCGCGGTGGGCTATGCGGTCGCGCAGGATCGTTTCTTCAGGGTCCAGGACGAAGTGGTGCACCGTGATCCCGTGCGAGGCCAGGTCGCCGAAGATCTCGTCCCGGTAGTCCTCCCTGAGCAGGGTCATCGGGACCACCAGCGGGCCCCCGACCTCGCCGAGCAGCGCCGCCGCCGTCTCGGGGACGAGCCGGCGCCACGCCGCCAGGTCCTGGAAGTCGGACACCGTCGCCAGCCGGTCGGCCGGGAGCATCCGGCGCAGGCCGAAGCCCACCAGCTCGGGATCGAAGAGCACGCTCCCGGGCAGCAGTTCCACCAGCTCACGGCAGGCGCTCGTCTTGCCCGCCCCGAATGTGCCATTGACCCAGACGATCACAACGTCCCCTGCCCTCGACTTCCCCCGATGCCGTTCGCACCGGGCAGCGCCCCCGTCGGTCGAACCAGCGCCACCCGTGGTGGTACCCGCGCCACGCCGCTCCCCATGCCTGTCCGACGCGCCCGCCCGCACGCCCCTCTCTGCCCCGTGACAGCGGCATGTGCCCAGGTCAGAAGCCCATGCATGGAAATATGCAGACCGGTCTACATCAATATTGCACCCCTTCACCACTGCTAGGGCACAGGGCGCCCGATGGGTCGACTTGCCGCGCGCGCCCCGCTCGCACGCTTCCGTACACCCCTCCCCTTACGCTCCGAGCCCCCGCGTGCGCGCCCCATGCCGTGCCCCGGCCCGCACACGTCCCCCCACCCGCTCAGGCCACCGACCACCGCCCGCCGACCGCCGGCCTCCTTGCGCCGCCCGCACCGCGCCGCGTACAGAGGAACGATGAAGCTGCTTCCCGCCGGCCGTGTGGTCGTCATCGGCTCGGTCAACACCGACCGCATCCTCCGCTGCCCCGTGCTCCCCTCCCCCGGCGAGACCGTCCTCGCCACCGCCACCGGCCGGGGCTTCGGCGGCAAGGGGGCCAACCAGGCGGTGGCGGCGGCCCGGATGGGGGCGGCGACGCACCTGGTGGCCAAGGTCGGGCGGGACGCCGACGGCGAGGCGGCCCGTGCCGATCTGCACGGCGCGCAGGTCGAGACGGGCGCCGTGCTCGTGCACCCGGACGCGCCCACCGGTCAGGCGATCGTCATGGTCGACCCGGCCGGGGAGAACAGCATCGTGGTCGTCCCCGGCGCCAACGCCCACCTCACCCCGGAGGAGGTCACCGCCGCGCTCGGCCGCCTCCGGCTGCTCCCCGTCGACGTGGTCCTGACCAGCAACGAGGTCCCCGCGGAGTGCATCCGCGCGGTCGCCGCCGCGCTGCCCGCCGCGGGCGCCTCGGGCGGCACCCGCTGGCTGCACAACACCGCGCCCGCCGGCGCGCTGCCTCGGACCGGCCCCACCGGACGGCGCCCGCTGGTCGTCGCGAACGCCGTCGAGGCCCGCCAGCTCACCGGCGCAGCCGACGTCACCGAGGCCGCCCGGGCGCTGGCCGAACGCGCCGAGGGCGCCGTGGTCACCCTCGGCGGCGAGGGCGCGCTGGTCGTCGTGGACGGAACGCCGGCCCGGCTGCCCGCCCCGACCGTCCGGGTGGTCGACACCACCGGCGCCGGCGACGTCTTCTGCGGCGCCCTCGCCGCCGGACTCGCCCGCGGCGCGGGGCTGACCGACGCGGCCGCCACCGCCGTCGCCGCCGGGGCCTTCGCCGTCACCGGCCTCGGCGCGCGCGGCGCGCTGCCCCGCCCGACGGACCTCTGAGCGCGCGTCGGAAGCCGCCCGCCGCCCATCGCCCATCGCCCATCGCCCGCCCCGGCCCGGCACGGCACGCGGAACGCCCGCGGAACGCGCGCCGTGGCCGCCGGACGACCCGGCGGCCCCCGACGGGCGGTTGGCGACGCCGCTACGGGCGCCCCATGTAGGCGGGGTAGTAGCCGCTGCTGATCCCCGAGATCCGGACCTTGGTCCCGGGCCGCGCGGCCTCGACGTACCTGTTGTCGCCCAGGTAGATCGCCACGTGCTGGATGCCCCGGGGCGTCCCGTCCGGCGACCAGAACAGCAGGTCACCGCGGCGCAGCTGACTCGCCCTGATCGGCGTGGTCGCCGCGTACTGGTCGTTGGCCACACGGGGCAGGCTGATCCCGCCGTGCCGGAAGGCCTGCTGCACCAGGCCCGAGCAGTCGTAGCCGTCCGGCCCGTTGCCGGCCGTGCGGAACGGTACGCCCAGCTTGGAGAGCGCGAACTGCACGGCGGCCTCGACGTTCGGGTCCTGCGCGACCGAGTCCTCGGTGTGGCCCGCGCCCCCGGAGCCCGAGGAGCCGCGGCCGGTGCGCTCCAGGTAGATGTCGTAGTGCGAGGTCCAACGCCACTCGCCCTTGCTGTTGCGGAACCAGTAGCGCGATCCGTCCCAGCCCTCCTTGATCCCTCCCGAGCCGGTCGTGGCCTTGGCCGCGGAGGCGGAGCCGCCCCCGGTGCGGGCCGCGTACACGCTGTAGTGCGAGGTCCAGCGCCACTGCCCCTGGCTGTTCTTGAACCAGTACCGGGAGCCGTCCCACCCGGCGTGCGCCGGGGCGGACTCGGCGGCCGCGGGGCTGACGCCGGTGCCGAGGCCGATCACGCCCGTGCCGGTCGCGATCACGGCCACCGCGGCGATCCCCCGACGGAGCCGCGAGGTGCGGGACGGACGGGAGGTGCGGGCGGTGGCAACGTCCTGCTGCCCGGTCGGTTCGCCGGCGGCCTCCGGCGCGCCGGTGTTGACGGTGGTCATCGTGCTGACTTCCTTCACTGCTGCGGATCGCTGCGGACTGCGGCGGACTGCAGCGGATTGCTGTGACCGGCCGGTAGTGGCCGTGCTTGTCGGCAGAGCCCCCGCCCGGGGGGGGGGGGGGGGGGGGGGGGGGGGGGGGGGGGGGGGGGGGGGGGGGGGGGGGGGGGCGGGGGGGGGGGGGGGGGGGGGGGGGGGGGGGGGGGGGGGGGGGGGGGGGGGGGGGGGGGGGGGGGGGGGGGGGGGGGGGGGGGGGGGGGGGG
>NZ_JBICYZ010000043.1:0-85820 GCF_043201465.1 Kitasatospora sp. NPDC048298 | reverse complement strand
TCTCATCCGTCCCACCCGGATGAACCCGACGAGCCAACGCCACGGTCTCCACCGGAATCCCCGACACACCACCAGGACGCAGCACAACCCACCCCCAACAGGCAGCCAACCCACCCCAAACGGAAGGAACTTACTGTCCCACACCCACCCCCAGCGACTTCGCCAGCAGAGTCGCCCACCCGACTTCCTGCGCACGTCACGCCGCCACGGCACCGCCCGGCCCCGGCACGCCGGGCACCCCGGCGCCAGCAGGGCCCCGGCGGTCCCCGCTACCGCCGCCGCCCCGCCGCCAGCAACTCGGGGACGGTGGCGAGCTTCACCCGGGGCCGCCCCTCGCTCTCGCCCCGCTCGCGTTCCGCGCGGTCCACCGCCCGCAGCTCCCGCAGCCCGACCGCGTCCGGCCGCCGGCGGCGCACCAGCCGTTCGAAGTCCCTGCGGTCGGCCTCCGGGACGGGCAGCGCGCGGGCGGTCGCGTCGTCCAGCAGCGCGTCCACCGTCTCCCGCGCGCAGGCCCGGTTGGCGCCGATCCCGCCGGACGGCCCGCGCTTGGCCCAGCCCACCACGTACGTCCCCGGCAGCGGCCGCCCGGTGGCCGGGTCGACCACCCGCCCGGCCCGGTGGGCGACCGTCCCGGCCCGCTCGTCGAACGGCAGCCCGGGCAGCGGGACTGCCCGGTGCCCGATGGAGCGCACCACCAGCCCGGCCCGCAGCACGTCCCGCTCCCCGGTGCCCTCGACCCGGCCGTCCGCCGCCAGGGTGGTCCGCTCGACGGTCAGGGCCTCGACCCGCCCGTCCCCGGACAGCTCGACCGGCGCCGACAGGAACCGCAGCACGATCCGCCGCCCCGGCGCGGGCGCCGCGGCCCCGTCGTACGGCACCAGCGGCAGCCCGGCGAGCAGGGCCGCGCCCGAGCCCGAGCCCGGCGCACCCGCGCCCGCGCCCGGTTCCACCCCCGCCGGCTCGATCGCCGCCCGCACCTGCGGGTCGTCCGCCACCACCACCTCGACGCCCGGCAGCTGCCGCAGCGCCAGGAACTCCGCCCTGGTCCACGCCGCCTGCTCCGGACCGCGCCGGGCGAGCAGCACGACCTCCCGGACCCTGCCGCGGCGCAGCGCGGCCAGCGCGTGGTCGGCGATGTCGGTGGCCGCGAGCCGGTCGGGGTCGGTGAGCAGGATGCGGGCGATGTCCACCGCGACGTTGCCGTTGCCGACCACCACCACCCGCTCGGCCGCCGACAGCTCCACCGCCTCGGCGGGCACGGTCGGTTCGGCGTTGTACCAGCCGACGAAGGTGGTCGCGGGCAGGCTGCCCGGCAGGTCCTCGCCGGGTATGCCGAGCCGGCGGTCGGCGGCCGCGCCGACCGCGTACACCACCGCGTGGTGGTGCGCGGCGAGTTCCTGGTGGCTGACGTCCGTGCCGATCTCCACGTTGAGGTGCATCCGCAGCCGCGGGTCGTGGAAGACGCTCGCGAAGCTCTCCACGATCCGCTTGGTGGACTGGTGGTCGGGGGCGACGCCGTGCCGCAGCAGGCCGCCGGTGACGGGCAGCCGGTCGATCATGGTGATCTCGGCGCTGGTGCTGCGCAGCAGTTCCTGCGCGGTGTACCCGGCGGACGGGCCGGTGCCGACGACGGCGATCCGCAGCGTGCCGAGTTCGCCCGGCAGGCTGCGCGGGAAGCTGGGCGCGCCCCAGGCGTGGTCGCTGGGGTGGTCGCGGAACCAGTCCCGGTTGAGGTCGCCGAACACGGTGTCGGGGCCGCGCAGCCGGTCGACCGGGAACACCGCGTCCACCGGGCAGGCGTCCGCGCAGGCGCCGCAGTCGATGCACGCCCGCGGGTCGATGTAGAGCATGTCGGTGGTACCGAACTCCGGCTCGTCCGGGGTCGGGTGGATGCAGTTGACCGGGCAGACGGACACGCACGAGGCGTCGTTGCAGCAGGTCTGGGTGATCGCGTAGGCCATGGCCGGGGTGGGGTCCTCGCTGTGTCCGATGGGCGGGAAACGATCCGGTGGAAGCGATCCGACGGTTCGTCAGATCATGTGCACCCGGCGGTAGACGGCCGCCGCGCGGCTGGTGAGCAGCCCGGTCTCGGCGAGGAAGGCCATCAGGTGCCGGGAGCTGGTGCGCATCATCGCCTTGCGGTGCTCGTTGGCCCGTACCTCGGCGAGCGCCCGCGGGACGTCGAGCCCGGCGGCCTTGTACACGCCCGGGTGCACCATGCTGGTGACGATGACGTACGCGCCCACGGCGATGCCGGTGGCCGAGGTGCGCCGGCGGGCCAGGCTCGCGTGGCGCATCCGCTCGCGGATCTCCTGCCGGGCGAACTTCATGTGCCGGGACTCCTCGACCACGTGGATCCGGGAGGTGCCGCGGACGATCTCCAGGACGTTCTCGCCGCGCATCCAGTCGCGCTGCATGACGTCGAGCACCTCTTCGGCCACCAGGATGCCGCCGTAGGCGAGTTCGCCCTTGGCGAGCGCCTTGAAGGCGCGTCCGGCCTGGGCGATCAGCTTGTGCGGGCGGTAGGCGGGGACGCCCATCTTCTCGCAGGCCCGGGCGAACATGATCGAGTGGCGGCACTCGTCGGCGATCTCGGTGAGCGCGAACTGGAACTCGGCGCTGGCGGGGTTCTTGAGGTACTGGTCGCGCAGCACCATCTGCTGGAGGATCATCTCGAACCAGATGCCGGTGTTCATGATCGAGCAGACCTCGTGCCGGGTGAGCGTGACCCGCTGCCGCTCGGTCATCTCGTCCCACAGCCGGGTGCCGTAGAGGGTGCTCCACTCCGGGTTGAGGCCGTAGTGCTCGTCCGGGAGAGGGGCGTCCCAGTCGATCTCGGCCGAGGGGTCGAAGGAGAGGGTGGCGGCCGACTCCAGCAGCCGCTTCGAGACGTCGTCGTCGGCCGTGGTGTGGCCGTGCCCCGCGTGCCAGCTGAGCGCCATGGCTGCCTCCAGGTGCCTGTTCCGCCGCGGGCTCCCGCTCACCCGCTTATTAGACGGACAGTACAATAAGAGCCGGGCGCCGAGAACCCCCTGTGCGGCAACGACCCGGCGCGCGAGCGTCGACTCACGCCCCCTGCACGCACTGCACGCCCCGGCCTGGCCCACCCCCACCCCTCCCCACGGCACGGCGAAGGGCGGGCCCTCCCCCACGGCCCGCCCTCGGCCGTACGCCTGTCCGCTACCCGCCGATCGCCTGCCGCAGCGCCTCCGCCGCCTCGGCGGCCGCCTCCCGGAAGCGCCCGCCGAGGCCGAGGTAGTTGACGTACCCGTGGATGAGGTCCGACTGCCGGCTCAGCCGCACCTCGACCCCGGCCTCCTTCAGCGCCCGCGCGTACGCCTCGCCCTCGTCGCGCAGCGGGTCGAAGCCCGCGGTGCCGATGTACGCGGGCGGCAGCCCGGTCAGGTCCTCCGCGAGCAGCGGCGACAGCCGCGGATCGGTGCGGTCGGCGGGCGCGGGCGCGTACCGGTCGGCGAACCAGTCCATGTCCGCGCTGGTCAGGAGGAACCCGTCGGCGAACAGCCCGCGCGAGGGGCGCCGGGTCGAGGCGTCGGTCGCCGGGTAGAGCAGCAGTTGGAACGCCGGCGCGGGGCCGCCCCGCCGGACGGCCTGCTGGGCGACGACGGCGGCCAGGTTGCCGCCCGCGCTGTCCCCGCCGACCGCGATCCGCTCCGGGTCCGCACCCAGGTCGGCCGCCTTGGCGCAGGCGTAGTCGAACGCGGCCACCGCGTCCTCGGCCGCCGCCGGGAACGGGTGCTCGGGCGCCAGGCGGTACTCCACCGACAGCACCCGCACCCCCGCCCGCCGGGCGAGGAAGCGGGCGACGTGGTCGTGGCTGGCCCGACTGCCGATCACCCAGCCCCCGCCGTGCAGGAGGACCAGCAGGCCGGAGCCCGCCGCCAGCCCGTCCGGGGTGTACAGCGTCGCGGCCGACTCGCCGTGCTCCTGCGGGATGCCGACGCTCCGCGCGGCCACCGTACGATCCGTCGGCCCGCCCACCAGGTGCCGCGAGTGCTCCATCGCGGCCCGCGACGCCCCGACCCCGCCCGGCATCACCAGTGCCACCCCGGACAGCCGCTGGAGCTTCAGCATCACCTGCGCGTCCGGCGCGAGCCGCTGCCCGTCGCGCACCACCGACTTGCCCGCGATCGCCCGCCGCAGCCCTTCCGGCAGGGCGTACAGGGCCCGGACGGCGGCGGCCTGGATCCGAACGGCGGGTGGGATCGTCATCTCTTCTGCCTCCTGAGGGCGGCCCGGGAAACGGGGCCAGGACGGTGTCTGGGCGGTCCCACCGGGACCGGGAGCCCATGATGGGCCCCGCCCACCGGACTTGGAAGCCTCCCGCACACGACCCTCGCACCTCGGCTCACGACAGCCGCCTTCTCGCCCGGGCCACTTCCGTTCCCCCGCCGTCAGGAGTTACGCCGGTCCTGCGCGTCGAAGGACGCCAGCGAGCGAGCGCCGGGTTCCAGGGCCTGACGCAGTGCGGCCAGCACGGCGGGCTCCAACCCGCCCACGGCATCGGCGAGTTCGTCGGCCACGTCCGCCGCGATCTCCTCCGCCACGGCCTCCGCGGCCGTGCGCGGGCCCAGTTTGCTGACGGCGGCCGCCGCGCGGGTGGGGGTGAGCAGGACGGAGGCCTGGACGAGGAGCCAGGCGGGGACGCCGGCCGCACCCTCGGGCGGGGGGAGGTACGGGCGGGCGCCGTCGTAGCGGTCGTCCTCGGCGAAGGCCTGCTGCTTCACCTTCACCAGGGGACGGGCCGGGCCGGACTCGTGCCACTCGCCGGCCGGCTTGAGGACGTACCCCTCGGCGAGGTTGTCGGGCAGCTCGGGCAGGCCGAACAGGGCGGGCACCCGGGTGGGGTAGCGCGCCGGGAGGTCGTGCAGGGTGTTCAGAGGTCCGTGTCCGAGCAGGGGCACGCAGGTGAGTCCGGCGGCCCGCGCGGCCGTGCGCAGGGTGCGGTCGGCGATCCACCAACGGCCTTCGGGTGTCTCGACGGTGGCGTCGAACGGCAGCCAGCGCAGGCCGGGGGCGTACCAGACGCCGGTCTGGACCGGGTCGACGCCGGGGGCGGCGGGCACCTCGGGGTGCGGGTAGCGGCCGCCGGCCAGTTCGCCGTAGATCGTCACCACGGCGTCGGGGCCGCTGGTCCCGCGCACGGCGGCGGCGAACCGGGCTGCCGCGACGGAGAGTTCGGGCCAGATCCGGCTCACGCCGAAGAAGCCGTCCAACCCCTCGTCGTCCAGCAGTTCGCGCCGCTTCGCGGCCCGCACCGAGCCGCCTTCGCAGACCACCGCGAAGTGCGCCCCGTGCACCTTCTCCGCCGCGGTCCACTCCCGGCTGCCGGGCCCGCCGGAGCGGCCGCGGGCGGCGATCTTGGGGTAGGGCCGCAGCCCGGGCCCGTCGGACACCGTCTCGAACACCGTCTCGGACACGAACGGAATCCTCGCCGCCCGGCCCGCCGGCTGGCAACCGGGATTCCGGAGGCGCCGGGCGGCGCCCGCCGCGGACCGGGTCAGACGCCCCAGCCGGCGCGCAGTTCGGCGAAGACCTCGTGGAAGCCCGGGAAGGTCTTCCGCACGCAGCCCGGGTCGTCGAAGGTGATGCCGGGCGCGCGCAGCGAGGTGACGGCGAAGGACATGACGATCCGGTGGTCGGAGTGGGTGGCGATCTCGACCGGGCGCGGGGTGCCGGGCCGGATCTCGATCCAGTCGTCTCCGGTGGCCACGGTGATGCCCATGGCCCGCAGGTTGTCGGCGCAGGCCTCCAGTCGGTCGCACTCCTTGACCCGGGTGTTGTGGACGTCCTCGATCCGCACCGGCCCGGTGGCGAACGGGGCGATGGCGGCGAGCGTGGGCATGGTGTCGGAGATGTCCCGCATGTTGACGGTGATCCCGCCGAGCGGGCCGTCGCCGGCCACCGTCGTGCGGTCGCCGCCGACGTCGACCCGGGCGCCCATCCGCCGCAGCACGTCGACGAAGCGCAGGTCGCCCTGGAGCGCGTCCCGGCCGAGGCCGGGCACGGTGACCTCGCGGCCGGCCAGGGCGGCCGCGGCGAAGAAGTAGCTCGCCGTGGAGGCGTCCGGCTCGATCGGGTAGTCGGCGGCCCGGTAGCCGCCGGAGGGCACCTCGAACACCTCGCCGGCGGGGGTCAGCTCCCGCTTCACCTCGACGCCGAAGGAGCGCATCATCGCCACGGTGATGTCGACGTACGGGGCCGAGACCAGCCGGGTGACGGTGATCCGCAGGCCGTCCCGGGTGAGCGGGCCGAGCAGCAGCAGGGCGGTCAGGTACTGCGAGGACTGCCCGGCGTCCAGGGTGAGTTCACCGCCGCGGACGCCGTCGGCGACGACCGTCAGCGGGTGGTGCCCCTCGGCCTCCTCGTGCCGCAGGTCCACGCCCAGCTCGCGCAGTGCCCGGGTGAGCGGGGCGACCGGGCGGCGGCGCATCTGGGCGGAGGCGTCGAAGCGGTAGGTGCCGTGGCCGGCGGCGGCGAGGGTGGGCAGGAAGCGCGCGGTGGTGGCGCCGTCCCGGCAGTACACCTCGGCGCCCGGTACGGCGGGCCCGGCCGGGCGGCCCTCCACCCGCCACGACCGCGGCGTCCGCTCGATCCGGTACCCGAGGGTGTCCATTCCCTGCGCGAAGCCCTCGGTGTCGTCCGAGGTCAGCGGCCGGCGCAGGGTGGTCACGCCCTCGGCGGCGGCGGCCAGGAACAGCGCCCGGGCGGTGATGGACTTGGACCCCGGGATCTCCACAGCGGTCACGGCAGGCTCTCCCAACACGAGTGTCCGACCGGTGTCTCCGGTGACGTCGGGCCCGATCCTGCCCCACCCGGCCGCCGCCTTCGCCGACCATCCACGGACTGGACGGCGACCGGGGCGCCAACGGCGGGCGACGGTTCGAAAGGGCGGCGGCGTTCGGAGAGCGGGCCCGACGACCGGCAGCCGACAACTCGTCAGCCGGCCGCGGACAGTCCCGGCGGGACGGTGGCGCGCAGCCGCCGGATCGTCCGCAGGACGTCGTCCCGGTGCTTGGCCGACTTCACCCAGGCGGGCAGCCGCGCGAGCAGCGTCATCGAGGCGGGCGCCGTGGCGCGCTCGCGCAGACCGGCCCCGACGTAGCCCTCCAGCAGGTCGAGGTGCGCGGGGTTGTACGCCCACAGCCGCCGCCCCCGGCAATCCGCGTCCAGCCAGAGCGGCAGCCGGAAGTACGGGTCGGCGGGCCCGCCGAACGCCCGCGAGCCCGGGAACGCGTCCACGGTGTGCCCGCAGCCGCACCGCAGCCGTCGACGGGTGTGTTCCTGGTCGCCGATCCACCGGTGCTCGCACTCGTCGCCGAGCCGCGCGAGGACGAGGGCGCAGCCCCCGCACTCCGGGCAGCGAACGAGCACCTCGTCGGCGAAGTGGTGCAGCTTGACCCCGGGGTCGGTGAAACGCGCCGTCGTGCCCGCCATCCCGCCCTCCCCGCTGCCGACCGTCCGGGCCACCCAGGCCGCCCAGGCCGCCCAGGCCGTTGATCATCTCATCTGCGCGGATCCGGTACGGCTGACGGCCCCCGCCCCCGTTTCAGCAGCGCGCCCAGAGCCCGGCCAGGTGCGCGTGCAGGACCTCCTCCGCCTCCGCCACCGTCCGGTGCCCGACCAGGACGTGCGCGGTGAGCCCGTCGGCCAGGGCGAGCAGCGTCCGGGCCTCGGTCCGCGCGACCACCGCCGCGCCCGCCGTCTCCCCACCCAGCGCCGACCCGCCGACCACCGCCGCGCCGGCGGCCTCGGCGACCAGCCGCACCATCAGCTCCTCCAGCGCCGCGTAGCTGCTCCGCAGGGTCGCCGCCAGCGCCGGGTTGACGGCGGCTCCGGCGACGAAGGCGAGCCAGATCCTGGCCTCGGCCCGGTGTTCCTCCCGCAGCAGCGCCACCTCACCGGCCACCAGCCCGAGTTCGCTGGCCGCCGACTGCGCCGGTCCGGCCGTGAGCCGGCCGCGCACCCGCTCGGCGACCCGCTCGCCGACGTGGGTGAGCGCGAACAGGAGCATCTCCTCCTTGGTGTGGAAGCAGCGCTGGACGGCCCCCATCGAGACCTCCGCCCGGGTGGCGACGTCCCGCAGGCTGACGCCCTCCAGCCCGTGCTCGTCCACCAGCAGGCAGACGGCCTCGGCGATCCGCCGGCGCCGGTCCTCGTGGTCCACCTGCTTGGGCATCTCCAGTCTCCTCCGCACGTCATCCGGTCTCGGACTTATTCCGATGCAAGCGTATCGGTTCCCGGGCTAGAGTGCGGTAACCGATGCGACCGCATCGGAACGTCGAAAGTCGGAGGAGTACCCCCATGCCCCTGTGGAGCAGGCCCGCCACCGAACTCGCCGCCGCCGTGCGCACGGGCGAGGCGTCGGCACTGGACGTGGTGGACAGCCACCTGGCCCGGATCGCCGAGGTCAACCCCGACCTGAACGCCGTCACCCAGCTCCTCGCCGACAGGGCCCGCGAGGCCGCCCGGGACACCGACCGCCGCCGGGCCGCGGGCGAGGAACTGGGCCCGCTCGCGGGCGTGCCGTTCACCGTGAAGGAGTGCACCCCGATCGCCGGCGTGCCCACCACCTTCGGCGCCCCGCACTTCCGCGACCACGTCGCCACCACCGACGCCGTCCCGGTGGCCCGGCTGCGCGCGGCGGGGGCGATCCCGATCGGCCACAGCAACATGCCGACCCTGATCGTCGCCGGGATGCACACCCGCAGCGAGCTGTACGGCGACACCCGCAACCCGTGGGACGCGAGCCGCACCCCCGGCGGCTCCAGCGGCGGGGACGGCGTGGCCGTCGCCGCCGGGATGGCCCCGCTCGGGCTCGGCAACGACTCCGGCGGCTCGGTCCGCGTCCCGGCCTCGTTCTGCGGCGTCGCCGCCCTCCAGCCGACCCTCGGCCGCTTCCCCACCGACCAGCGCCTGATCGGGCCGGACGACCCCGGCCCGGCCTCCCAGGTCCTGGTCACCGACGGCCCGTTGGCCCGTACGGTCGCCGACCTGCGGCTCGCCTACGAGACGCTGGCGGGCACCGACATCCGCGACCCGCGCGCCGTGCCCGTCCCGCTGTACGGAGAGCCGCTCGACGGCCCGATCAGGGTCGCCGTCGTCACCGACCCGGGTGGCCGGGGCGTCCACCCCGCCGTCCGCCGCGCCGTCGAGACCGCCGCCGACGTACTGCGCGACGCCGGGTACGACGTCCGGGAGATCCCCGACGTCCCGAGGCTGGACGAGGCGTACGAGACCTACCACCGCCTCCCCGTCAGCGAGTTCGCACCGACCTGGCCCGCCGTCCGGCAGCTGCTGGGCGAGGGCGGCGACCGCTACATCGAGCTGACGATGCGCAGCGCCCCGCCCGCGGACGTCGCCGGCCTGGTCCGGCTGATGAGCGCCCGGATGGGCATCCGCCGATCCTGGGCGGAGTTCCTGCACGAGTACCCGCTGGTGCTGGGCCCGGTGTTCACCGAGCCGCCGGTCGAGCCCGGCCTGGAGTCGCGGGACCAGGCGGGCCGTGACCGGGTCGCCTCGGCCATGCGGCTCTGCTCGGTGACCAGCCTCGTCGGTGTCCCGGCCGTCGCCGTCCCCACCGGTCTCGACGCGGACGGCCTGCCGACCGGCGTCCAGCTCATCGGCCGGGCCTTCCGGGAGGACCTCTGCCTGACCGCCGCCCAGGCCGTCGAGGACCGCCTCGGCACCCTCACCCCGATCGACCCGAGGCCGTGAGCCCCGCCGGGGGCCGGTCAGGCCCGCGGCCGTGAGCCCCGCCGGGGGCCGGTCAGGCCCCCGGCAGGCCCGGCACCACCAGCCCGCTCTCGTACGCGATCACCACCGCGTGGGTCCGGTTCTGCGCGCCGAGCTTGCTCAGCACGTTCCCCACGTGCGTCTTGACCGTCTCCTGGCTCACCGCGAGCGCCTGCGCGATCTCCGGGTTGGACAGTCCGGTCGCCATCAGCCGCAGCACCCCCTCCTCCCGCCCGGTCAGCCCCGCCCGGGGCAGCGCCTCGGCCGAGTCCAGCGGCCGGGGCGCGACCATCCGGCGCAGCGCGGCGGGGAACAGCACCGCCTCCCCGGCCGCCACCACCCGCACCGCCTCGGCGATCTGCGGGACGGGCAGCCGCTTGAGCACGAAGCCGCAGGCTCCGGCGCTCAGCGCGGCGGTGACGTAGCCGTCGTTCTCGAAGGTGGTGATCACCACGACCTTGGGAGGCCCACCGGGCTCCCCCGACGAGCCAGGCTCCCCCGACTGGCGATGCTCCCCCGACGGGCCGTGCTCCCGCAGCAGTTCGCGGGTCGCCTCGATCCCGTTGCGGCGCGGCATCCGCACGTCCATCAGCACCACGTCGGGCCGCAACAGCCGTGCCCGCTCGACCACGTCGACCCCGTCGGCGGCCGTCCCGACCACCGTGATGCCCGGCTGGGCGCCCAACAGGGTGCCCAGCCCGCTGCGGGTGACGGGGTCGTCGTCGGCGATCAGGAGCGTGACGTCGGGCGTACCCGGATCGGCGCCGCTCGCGCCGCTCACGCCGTCCACCGCATCGGCAGCCTGACCGCCAGCCGCCACTGCCCCTCGCCGTACGGCCCGGCCTCGAACTCGCCGTGCAGCAGCCGCACCCGCTCGGCCAGGCCGGGCAGCCCGTGCCCCGAGGTCGGGAAGCCGCCCGCCTCGGACCCCGCCGAACCGGCCGCACCGCCGCCCACTCCGTTGACCACGCTCAGCTCCAGTTCCTCCGGCCCCGCCGCCACCCGCAGCTCGATCGGCCCGCCCGCGCCGTGCCGCAGCGCGTTGGTCAGCCCCTCCTGGACGATCCGGTAGGCGGCCCGGGAGAGCGTGCCCTGCACCTGCGCCAGGTCCCCGGAGGTCCGCGGCACCACGACCGCGCCCGCGTGCCGCAGCCGGTCGACCAGTTCGGGCAGGTCGGCGAGGGTGCGGGTCGGCGCGGTGCCCGACTGCTCCTCGCGCAGCGCGCCCAGCACGTAGTCGAGGTCCTCCAGCGCGGCCCGGGTGGACTCCTCGATGCTGCGCATGGCGGCCCTGGCCGCGGCCGGGTCGGCGGCCAGCACCTCGCCCGCGACGGCCGCCTGGATGGTGGCGGCGGTCAGGGTGTGCCCGATCGAGTCGTGCAACTCGTGTGCCAGCCGGTTGCGTTCGGCCAGCAGCCGCTCCCGCTCGGCGGCCATCGCGAGCCGCTCGGCCGGCGAGGGCCCGAGCAGTCGCGGCGCCAGCCACCGCAGCGCGCCCGACACCACCGCGAACAGCGTCGCCGCGAGCAGCAGGCAGAGCACCCCCACGATCCAGGCCCAGATGCCCGTCAGCTCCGCGGCCCAGCCGAAGAGGCTCACCCGCGCCTCGCCCGCCGCCCAGCGTCCGGGCAGCGTCACGCCCATCGCCAGCAGCGTGCTGCCGCCGACCAGCACCAGCCACCCCAGCAGCACGTGCACCACCACGAACGCCGGCGTCCGCCACCGCTCCGTCGCGGCCCCCTTCACCGGGTCGGGCACCGCGACGCCCAGCAGCCGCCGCGCCCCCGCCGCCAGCACCCGGCGCACCACCCGGGGCAGCCCGGCCACCCCGAGCAGCACCACCCACACCGGCAGCGCCGCCCAGGCCGCCTCCGGCCGGCCGTCCAGCCCCAGCGTCAGTCCGAGCGCGAGCATCGCGACCGGCAGCCCGGCCAGCGCCCCGACCACCGCGAACAGCACACCCGTATACGTCGACCCGCGCAGCAGCGGCCGCAGTCCCTTGATCATGTTCGCCAGTATCACCGCCCTTCCGGTCCCGCTCCTCCCCCGATCGAGGGAGGACCTCGACCGCCACCGCCACCGCCACCACCACCGCCCCGCGAAGCCCACGGGCACCCCGTCCGACGCCCGACCGACACCCCGTCCGACCACCCCACCGCCCTCCGGGCCCCCGACGAGCCGGTCCCGAACCCCCGCCCGGGGAACGCCAGTTCCGTCTGTTCGTCACCGCCCGCTCTCTGGTAGTTGTTTCACCACGCACGGACGCAGGCCCGTGACGCAGGCCCGCAGCGGCGCCCCGGGCACCGCAGGGAGGACGCACATGGGCACGACCACTCGGGACCAGGTCCTGGCTGTCGAACAGCACGCGGTGAACCACGCCTACCGCTGCTACGCCGCGCGGCTCGGTGAGCTGAGCGGATCGTCGACGGCCAAGGCATCGGCGAGTGGCAAGGACGGGATCGCCAACCGGGCGGAGGCGGAGGCCCGGGCCGCGGCGTACGACGGGCTCAACGACGAAGCCCTGGTCTTCGCCCGGGTCGACGCCCCGGAGGACCCCGGCGGCAAGCCGCGCCCCTGGTACATCGGGCGCCGGGGCGTACGGGACGACGCGCGCGATCCGGTGGTGGTGCTCTGGTCGAGTCCGCTGGCGAAGCGGTGGGCGGAGGCCCTGCCCGAGTCTCCGGGCGAGGTCTCCCTGCGACGCCGGCTGCGGTGCGTGCGGCACATCGTCAAGGACTACTTCGACGAGATCGCCCCGTCGGCCTCCGCACCGATGCCCGACGCGCTCCCCGCACCCGCCCCCGAGGCGGTTGCCGAAGCGTCCCCCGAGGCGGCCACCGAGCCCCGTCCCGTACCCCGTCCGACCCCGCGACCCACGCCCCGCCCCACTCCCCGGCCGGTCCCCCGGCAGGCCACCGAGCACCGCGGCCAGCGCGGCCCCCACCCCGCGGCGAAGGACCAGGCGGACGCCCCCGCCCCGCCCCGTCCGGAACGCCGCCCGGAACTCCGGCCGGACGACTTCCTGTTGCGCGAACTCCAGCGCTCGCGCAACGGCCGGATGCGGGACATCGTCGAGACCATCCGGCGCGACCAGATGGCCCTGGTCACCGGCTCCCCCTCGGACATCCTGGTCATCCAGGGCGGCCCCGGCACCGGCAAGTCCGCCGTCGGCCTCCACCGGGTGACCTGGCTCGTCGACAACGCCCACTTCAAGGCCCAGGACATCCTGGTCATCGGCCCCCACCAGCGGTTCCTCGACTACGTCGGCCAGGTCCTCCCCACCCTCGGCACCCGGGACGTCAACGCCGTCCAGCTGAACCGCCTGTGGGACGGCGAGGTGCTCGGCACGGACTCCCCGCGGGCCAGGACGGTGAAGTCGGACGAGCGGATGGCGGCCGTCCTGCGGCGGCGCGTCGAGCGCGAGTACCGTCCCGAGGCGCTGGACGACCTCACCGAAGCCCCCTCCTTCGAGGGCGACGAGCCCACGGTCGTCGTGACCGCCGGCAGCACGACGCTGCGCGTGTCGCGGTCCGAGGTCCTCGCCCTGCTCGCCCGGGCCCACACCGGCGACGGCCCCTACCGGGAGCGCCGCGACCGCTTCCGGGGCCTGCTCGTGGACCGTCTGCTGAAGGAGCTCTCGGACGTCGCGCCGCGGCGCCGGCAAGCCGACTCGGTCCGCCGCGACCTGGAGCGCAACCGCCGGGTCGAGCGACTCGTGGACCGCGTCTGGCCGTCACCGGGCGCCCGGGAGGCGCTGCGCACCCTCTACGACTCGCCCGACCTCCTGGCCGCCTGCGCCGACGGCGTCCTCGACGCGGACGAGCAGGCGGTGCTGCTCAGGGCCCGCGCCGCCACCGCCGGTGCCGAACCCTGGACCCTCGACGACCAGGTCTGCCTCGAAGAGCTCCGGATGCTCATCAGCGGGGAGACCCCGAGGCGTTACGGGCACATCGTGATCGACGAGGCCCAGGACCTGACGCCCATGCAGGCCCGCACCCTGCGGCGGCGCTGCGCCGTCAACGGCTCCATGACCGTCCTGGGCGACCTCGCGCAGGCGACCGGGCCGCACATCCCGGCGACGTGGGAGCAGCTCGGCGCGATCCTCTCCGACGACGGCGACTGGCGCATCGCCCGGCTGGAGACCAGCTACCGCGTTCCCGTCGAGATCATGCGGTTCGTCGCGCCCCTCGCGCAGGCGGTCGCACCGACGCTGACGTCTCCCCAGGCCGTCCGCTCGGTCGGCCCGGACGCGGTGCGGACGGTGGCGACCGACCCGTGGCGGCTGCTCGACGACACCGTCACCCAGGTGGCCCGCCTGGTGGGCACCGACGACGGGCACACCCCCCGTTCCGTGGCCGTCATCGTCCCCGACGACTCGAACTGGCTCGACGAGATCGACCGCCGGCTCAACCGGAGCGGCGCCCCGGCCGACGGCACGGGCGACAGCACGGGCGGTGCCGTGGCAGACGGCACGGGCGGCACCGGGGGCCGCGAGTCGGTGTCCGTCCTGGCCGCCGCCCAGGCCAAGGGCATGGAGTACGACCACGTCCTGGTCGTCGAGCCGGCCACCATCGCCGATCGCGGTCCGGCCGGGCTGCGGCAGCTGTACGTGGCCCTGACCCGCAGCACCCAGAGCCTCACCGTGCTCCACACCGCTCCGCTGCCGGAGGCGCTCACCGCCCCCGGCCCGACCGCACCCCAGGCCGATCTCCAGGCCGATCTCCAGGCCGCGCCCCCGGCCGATCCGCAGGCCGCACCCCGGTCCGAGCCCCAGCAGGCCGTTCCGACGGAGAAGGCCACCGGCCCCCTCCCCCGGATCGGCGCGGACGTCAGGGTCGAGGTCGTCGGCCGCGCCCCCGGGGGCCGCTACCGGGTCAAGCCCCTCTCCCCCGGGATCGACCGGCCCGTCGTCCTCACCGTCCGGCACGGCTCGGTGCCCCCGCGGCTGGGCGAGAAGCTGGACTGCTGGGTGTTCGCGAACGAGACCACCCAGACCGTCCTCACCGCCGACCAGCGGGGCCGGTCCCCGGTCTCCGAGCGGATGGCGGGGCGCTACGTCGCGGCGCTGGACGTGCTCGGCGAGCTGGTCGGGAGGGACGGGGACGTCCCGGACGCCCGCGTCCACCTCTCCGAGTTGCAGGGCATGGCCAACCGCGTGCTGCGGCGGGACCAGGCCGACTGGGTCGACGTGTTCCACCTGCTCGGCTCCCCCGACCGGGACGCGCTGGGCGCTCTGCGCGACCTCGCCGCGACGACCAACCGCGCGCTGAAGGAGGGCGCCCTGGACCTCGTCCGGCTCCGGGCGGAGCTCACGGCGTCGGGCTGGACGGAGCGCCTGGCCGAAGCCGCGAGAGGCTCCGGGCCCGCTTCACCCCCGCCACCTCGGCCTCAACCACCCTCACCGAGACCGCCCTCACCGAGACCGCCCCCGCCGACACCGCCCTCACCGAGACCGCCCCCGCCGACACCGCCCCCTCCGAGACCAGCCCCACCCAACCCACCCCCACCGACGCGGACGCGCCCCCCGCCGCCCCGCGCCACCCCGAGCAGGAGGACGACAGCCCGATGGTCCCCGCGGTCAGCACCCCCGCCGCACCCGCCCCGGCCACGAAGGAGGGCTTCCTCCGCATGCTGGAGGCGTCCGCCGAGGCCGACCGCGGCTGCAAGAAGCACGAAGCGGTCCGGTACGCGCTGAAGTCGGCCCTGCTCTGGGCCGACTTCCAGCCGACCGACTCGCCGGTCGTCGACGTCGCCTGTGTCACCGGGCAGGGCCTCTTCCTCTACGAGGCGCTCGGCACCGGCTGTTCCTCCTACCCGGACCTGCGCTCAGGCGCGACCCGGCTGCTGGAGATCAACCACACCCTGCCCGCGCCCGCCGCCGCTCTCTACCTGGTGCTCGCCGAAGCGCCCACCGAGGACTGGTCGGCCGACACCGTCCGCGACGTCTTCGGCGTCCACGTCATCTGGCGCCGCCCGGACGGCGGTTGGGGCGGCCGGGACACGGACGCCGCCCTGGGCGTGCCGGGGGCGTAGCCTCAGCCCGCGCGCTGCGGCGGCTCCGGCACCGGGCCGAGCGCGTCGCGCAGCATGGTGCGGGAGGTGATGCCGAGCTTCTCGTAGATCTGGTACAGGTGCGCCCCGACCGTGCGGTGCGAGATGAACAGCCGGTCGGCGATCTGCTTGTTGGTGAGTCCGGAGGCGGCGAGGCGGGCGATCTCCAGCTTCTGGGCGCTCAGGCCACGGGTGTTCGAGGCGTCGGGCCCCGGCCGGCTCAGGCCCGTCGCCTGGAGTTCGTTCCTCGCCCGCTCGACCCACGGCCGGGCCCCCAGGTCCTCGAACATGGCCAGTGCGGCGCCGAGGTGGTCCCTGGCCTCGGTGGTGGACCGGACCCTGCGCAGCCGTTCTCCGTAGGCGAGCCGGACCCTGGCGTGGTCGAAGCGCCACCGGTCGCCGCCGGGGGTGTCCAGCGCGAGGGCGAAGAGCCGCAGGGCCTCCCGGTCGTCGTCGCTGCACAGGGCGGCCGAGGCCTCCAGCAGCATGGCGTGCCGGGAGGACACGGCGCCCAGCCCGGCCTCGCGCATGGCCCGGACGTGCGCGGCGGCCTCCTCGCGCCGGTCGCAGCGGACGCCGGCCTCCACGAGGTGCGCGGCCACCCACAGCGCGTGGGGGACGTGGGAGGCCAGGGTGCCGGCGGGGCTGACGGCGTCGGCGTGCCGGTAGGCGAGCGCGAAGTCCCCGCTGCCCAGGGCCGCGACGGCCGCGGCGTGGTGGGCGTAGTGCGCGGCGCAGGGGGCGCCGTGGCGCGCGGCCCAGTCGATGACGTGGCCGGCCGTCGCGAGGCTCTCCTCGGTGTGGCCGCGGGCGCCGAGGACGATGGACCTGATGAACAGGAAGTACCAGGCGAAGGCGCGGTACCCGTGTTCCTCGCAGGCCCGCAGCGCCTCTCCGGCGAGGTGGAGCGCCTCGTCCCACCGCCCGGTGAGGTAGTCCTCCAGGCACAGGTGGATGAGGGAGGAGAGGTGGCGCCGGGCCGGGCCGCCCTCGCGTCCGGCCCGCACCACCTGCCAGGCCGCTTCGCGGACCTCGCCGAGGCGGTCGAGGTAGAGGGCCCCGGTGCCGACCCGGGTGATCAGTACGGGGTCGGCCTCCTCGCCCAACGCGGCTGTCAGGGCGTCGAGTTGCCCGTGCGCGGCGGCGCCGGTGCGCGCGGGGTCGGCGAAGGTGCGGCCCAGGACGGTCAGAATGGCGGGCGGCTCGGGGGTGAGGCGTTCCAGGGCCCGGTCGTAGGAGCGCCACAGGTCGGGGTGGGCGCCGAAGAAGCAGATCACGGCGAGGACGTGCAGCGCGTCGACGAGCGCCTTGTCGTCGGCCCGGTACCGGTGGGCGCCGGCCGCGGACTCGATGGCGGTGGTCAGCAGCCGGTGCGCGGCACCCACGTCGCCGCCCCCGCCCACGTCGCCGCCCCCGCCGGGCACGTCCCCGTTGAGCACCAGCAGCGCCGACGCCGTGGCCGAGTGCAGCGAGTCCTCCCCCTCCGGCCCGGCCTGGCGCGCGTCGTCCAGGAGTTGGCGGGCGCTGGTCAGCTCCCCGGTGGACTCGGCGCCCAGGTAGGCGGCCTCGGCGAGCCGGCGGCGCCGGTTCGGCCCCTCCGGGGAGAGGTCGGCCGCCCGGATCAGGGTCCGCATGGCCCCGGCGGCGTCGCCGCGCCGCAGGGTGAGGCCGGCGGCGTGCTCCAGCAGCGCGGCGACCTCCTCGTCGGGCTCCAGGGTGGCCTCGCCCAGGTGCCAGGCGCCGCGTTCGGGCCGGTCGGCCAGCGCCTGGGCGAGTGCCGCGTGCGCGGCGCGCCGTTCGCCGCTGAGCGCGTGGGTCACCACGGCGGATCGGATCAGCGGGTGGCGGAACCTCAGCCGCTGCAGCCCTTCCTCGATGTCCACCAGCCGGTCGCGCTCGACCGGGCCGAGGGCGTCCAGGCCGTACGAGCCCTCGGCCCGGCGGGCGGCGGCCTGCAGCACGGCGAGGTCGCCGGTGCCTTCCAGGGCCGCGAGCAGCAGCAGTTGCCGGGAGGCGGCGGGCAGCCGGGCGATCCGCGCCCCGAACAGCGTCTCCAGCCGTCTGCTGAGCGCCGGTACGACCGGGCAGTCGGCGGAGGCGGCCGCCGGCACGGCGGGCGGCAGTTCCAGCAGTGCCAGCGGGTTGCCGCCGGCCTCGGCGAGCAGCCGCCGGCGTACTCCGCGCCCGAGGCCGGGGAACCGGTCGGCGAGCAGCCGGGCCGCCGACTCGTCGTCGAGGGGCGGGAGTTCGTACGTGGGGAAGGCTGCGGCTTCCCGGGGGCCCAGTTCGCCGGAGCGCGCGGCCGCCACGAAGCCGACGCCCAGGCCGGTCACCCGGCGGGCGACGAAGCCGAGCACGGCGGTGCTGGCCGGGTCGACCCAGTGCAGGTCGTCGACGACGAGCAGCAGCGGCTGCCCGCCGGCGACGGTCTGGAGCAGCCGCAGGACGGCGTTGGAGACGAGGAGTTGCCCGGGCGGCGGGCCGCTGTCGAAGCCGAGCACCACCCGCAGGGCGTCGCGCAGCGCGGCGTCGAGCTGCTCCAGGGCGCTGAGGTGCGGGAAGAGGATCTGGTTGAGGCCCGAGTAGCCGCAGTCGGCCTCGAACTCCACGCCCGAGGCCCGGAACACCCGGGCGCCGTCCGCGAGCGCGGCCGTGGCGACCGCGTCCAGGACGGCGCTCTTGCCGACACCGGCCTGGCCGACCAGCAGCAGCGCCCCGCCACCGGCCCCGATGCCGAGCCGCTCCCGGACCAGCCGCAGATCGCCGTCCCGGCCGACCAGCGGACCTCCGTCGCCGAGCACGCCGGCCTCGACCCCGCCCACCACAACCGTTCCCCTCCCGCGCGATTCCGGCCGACCGCCACCCGCGCGCCGAAACCGGACTTCCTCGGGAGGAAATCCCCTCGGCACGGCCGTGAACGCCTCTGGCCGCCCATTATGGCGGTAAACGGATAGTCAATTCATGAACTCCCCGGTCCACTTTCGGCCACCGGAGCCGGGGCGCGACGCGCGACCACGGCACCGGCTCCGCCATGTCCCACGTCGACGGCTCGGCCGCCCGGCGCCGGTTCCTCCGGGACCCGCGTGAGGCCGCCGGCCTCGGCGAGATCGTCACGCAGGACGGCGGATCCGAGTCGGCGCTCTCCGTCGACGACCCGGAGCCGGCACCCTACCCGGTGTACCTGTCCCCGGACACCCACCGGGGCACCCAGCGGTTCGGCACGATCTGCTCGCGGCCCCCGGCTCCACCGCGGCCGGGCTCCGCTGGAGGTTCGTGGCGGTCACCCGGTGACCCACCCGGCCCGGTGAGTCCGGCGGCCGGTCGATCCGTGGATCGGCCGGCCGCCTCCGTGGTGCCCGGCGAGCGGCGTGCTCCGCCCGAACGACCTTGCGCACAGATCGCCCGATCGGCCATCTCCGCAGGTCAGCACGGTGTGTCTGACAGTCCGTGAGGTCTGTTCGGATGGCGGCGTCGCTTGCGGGGGGTCGCGGCCCGTGGCTGTCTGGTTCCGGCGGGGCCGACCGGTCGCCGCCGCTTCTGATCTCGAACTCCACGGAGAGAACCATCATGCGTGCTGTCAAGCGTGTCCTGGCCGTTGCCGCCCTCACCACCCCGCTCGTGATCGGCTGCGCCGGCCTGGCCTCGGCCACCGAAGGCCTGGACGCGTCCTTCGGTCAGGGCTTCTTCACCGCCAACCAGAACGGCGCCGGCTTCGGCGCCAACCAGTCCACCGTCAGCCCGGACGGCCTCTCCCACGCCACCGCCTGGACCTACGCCGACAACGAGGGCATCAGCGGCTCGTACACCGGCGCGGGCGCCATGTGGAACAACGAGTGACGAACCCCGCACCGCCGGAGTCGTGAGGCCCTCACGACTCCGGAGCGGTTGGACGGCCGGTCGACCAGGAGGTCGACCGGCCGTTCCCGTGAAGGCACCCGTGGGCCGCGGGGGAAGGGCGTCACATGGCGCGGGTCGGCAAGGCCGCGGAACCGGCCCGGCGCGCCCGGCGCGTGGAGAGCCGCCGAGGATCCGCCGAGGGCGGCTCACTCTGCTCCGGCCGGTCGCGCGGACTGGACGGGGTACGGGAAGCTGGCGGCGCCGCGGCCCGGTTCGACCGCGACGCGGAGGCCGCCGTACGCGGGCAACTCGTAGAAGCACCAGGCCACTTGACTGTGGTTGACCGCGCTCTCGACGGGCGGTTCGATCAGCGGCCGCGGCTGCCTGATGTGCTCCAGCAGACCCTGGTAGTCCGCCTCGGTGTACGCGCACACCGTGTGGCCCCGTGGACGGCCGAGCTGCCTGGGGACGGACGGTGCGCCCGCCGCGGGGATCACGGCGGCACTCGCGAGCGCCGCCGCGGTCAGGGAGACGGCCGCCCGACCCCGCATGGACCACGGCACGGCGGCCCCCTTCCGATTCCTCGGCGAGCAGCGGCCTCGCCGCCCGGAAGGGGAATCCCACCCCGGAGGGGAGCGGTAAACAGCGGCCGGGAAAGTCGTACCTTACGAAATCGGCCCCGGGGAGCGGGAGTTGGAACGCGAAGGGGCCCGGCACCAGTGGATGCCGGACCCCTCGCGACCATGGAAGACAAAACGGCCGGTCGATCCGAAGATCGACCGGCCGTTCGCTGTGCGCGAGGGGGGAGTTGAACCCCCACGCCCTTTCGGGCACTGGAACCTGAATCCAGCGCGTCTGCCTATTCCGCCACCCGCGCATCTGGGTGATGAGGAAAACTATAGACCATCCGGAGGGGTGCCTCCGACCACCCCCCGGCGAACGGGCGGGGCCGCCCCCGGGTGGGGGCGACCGCCGCCCGGTCGCGTTACGGGGCCGGGGCCCGGAGATGGCGGGTGAGGTAGCCGAGCCAGGCCTGCTCGAAGGCCTGCGCGAGCCGCGACTCGGGGGCGAACAGGTCGAAGGCGTGGTACGCGCCGGGGTACAGGTGGAGTTCGACCGGGACACCGTGGGCACGCAGGCGCGTGGCGTAGTCCAGGTCCTCGTCGCGGAAGCAGTCGAGTTCGCCGACCGCGATGAAGGCCGGCGGCAGCCCGCCGAGGTCCTCCGCGCGGGCGGGGGCGGCGTACGGGCAGACGTCGCCGGTTCCGGCGCGTTCGCCCAGGACCGCCCGCCAGGCCAGGAGGTTGGCGGAGCGGTCCCAGATGCCGATGTCGGTGATCTCGTGGCTCGACGCGGTCCGGTTCCGGTCGTCGAGCATGGGGTACATCAGCGCCTGGAAGAGCGGTGCCCGGCCGCCGCGGTCGCGGACCAGCAGGGCGGTGGCCGCCGCGATCCCTCCGCCGCCGCTCTGGCCGGCGATCCCGATCCGGGCACCGTCCAGGCCCAGGGCCCCCGCCTCACGGACGAGCCACCGATGGGCGGCGTACCCGTCCTCGGCGGCGCCGGGTGCGGGGGTCTCGGGGGCCAGCCGGTAGTCGACGGCGGCGACGGCGCAGCCGACCCGCGCGCACAGCCGCTTGAGCCAGGGGTCGTCCTGGGCGGCGAAGCCGAGCACCTGCCCGCCGCCGTGGAACCAGAGCAGCACCGGCAGCGGCCCGCTCGCGGTCGTGGGCCTCAGCAGACGGATCGGCACGTCGGGGCCACCGTCCGGCCGCGCCGCGCGGTGTTCCTCCACGGTGACCGACGGGTCGTCGGGTGCGTTGGCGGCGCTCGCCTCGGCGAAGGCGCGGAGCGTCTCGCGCGTGGCGGCGATGTCGGTCAGGTCGAACGCGCCGTTGGGGGTCATCGGAACGCCGTCGAGGGCCCGGCCGAGTTCCGGGTCGATCCGCAGACGGGGGACGGACGTCGTCGTGTCCGCTGCCATTGCCGCTCAGGCCCCGAACTCGTCGATAACGACCACGCCGGTCGGCCCGTACGTCTCCAGGTCCGCCAGCACCGAGCCCGCCTCGTGGAGGCCGACGGTGCGGGTGACGATCCGGCCGGGGTGGAGGCGTCCGGCTTCGATCATGTTGAGCATCGTGCCGAACCGCTGGCCCTGCATGCCGAAGGCGCCCAGGAACTCCAGTTCCTTGACCATCATCACGTCGATCGGCAGCGCGACGTCCCCCCGCTCCGCGCCGGTGGTGTGCCCGAGTTGGAGGTGGCGGCCGCGCGTGCGCAGCGAGAGCACGGAGTTCCGGCAGGCCTCGGCGATCCCGACGGCGTCCACGGACACGTGGGCGCCACCCCCGGTGAGGGCCTTCACCGCCTCCGCCGGCTCGTCCGTGGCCGCGTTGACGGTGTGGACGGCCCCCAGGGCGCGCGCGGCCGAGAGCTTCTCGTCGTCGATGTCGACCGCGATGACGTTGGCGCCGGTCGCCGCGGCGATCTCCACCGCGGACAGGCCCATGCCGCCGCCCGCCCCGTACACCGCGACCCACTCCCCGCCGCGGACCCTGGCCTGGTCGACGACGCCGTGGAAGGCGGTCATGTAGCGGCAGGCGAGGGCGGCGACGTCGACGAAGCCGACGGACTCCGGCACCCGGACGAGGTTCACGTCGGCGAAGCGGACCATGACGTACTCCGCGAAGGCACCCCAGTAGGAGACCCCGGGCACGAGCGAGTCCACGTGCTCGCACACGTGCTGGTTGCCGCTGCGGCACATCTCGCAGGAGCCCTCGCCGGGGTTCATCGGGAAGATGACGCGGTCGCCCTCCCGCCAGCCCCGGACGTCCCGGCCGACCTCCACGACGGTGCCGGCGAACTCGTGGCCGAGGACGAACGGCGGCTCGACCCGCGGCCCTCCCGTCCAGAACTCCCCCGCCCACAGCGCCCAGTCGGTGCGGCAGATGCCGTTGGCCCCGACGCGCACGATCGCACCGTCCGGAGGGCAATCGGGATCGGGTACCTCGCGGATGACGAGGGGCTTGCGGAGTTCTTCGATGACTGCGGCGCGCATGGACGCGACCTCCTCAGGGATTGTCCACCGGTTCAAGCGGTGGACTTGGACGCTATGTGCTCGCCGCGCACCGCGTCAACCGCCTAAAGTGGTGGACATGAGCGATGGGGACGGCCGACGAGAAGGGCGCCAGCGCGCCAGGACCGACTTCCGGTTCGACGACGCGCGGCTGTGCTTCGCCTTCGCCGGCACGCTGGCCGACCGCGGCAAGGACGTGCGGGTCGAACGGCTGGCCCGGCCGGAGGACCTGAGCCGCTGGTGCGTGGAGAGCGGCTGCACGACAGCCGCGCCGGCCTGCACCGAGGCCGACCTGGACGGCGCCAGGCGACTCCGCGAGGCGGTCCAGCGGATCGGCCTCGCCCTGGCGGAGGGAACGACGCCCGCGGTCGGGGACGTCGACCTCGTCAACCGCGCTGCGGCCGCACCGACTTCGGCGCCCGTACTCTCGCCCGACGCGGCCACCGTCCGCTGGCACGGGGACGGCGTCACGGCCGTGCTCTCCATGGTCGCGCGGGACCTGATCGAACTCTGCGGGTCCGACCAGCGGACGCGCGTCCGCATCTGCGGGAACCCGGCGTGCGGGACGCCGTTCGTCGACACCTCCCGTGCGGGGGCACGGCGTTGGTGCTCGATGAAGACCTGCGGCGCCCTGGTGAAGAAGCGGGCCTACCGGGCGAGGAGCCAGGCAACCGCTGAGGCCGAAGAGGCGGTTGCGTCTATCCGATAAGCGCACCGGACTGAGGCGCTTTCTGGACAGCCCTCACGGGACCCAGCGGGGCACCCTTGATACACACACGCTGCGCCGCCGGTACGGCGACACAGCAAGGAAGTTGAACAACGTCCTCGGGGCGGGGCGCCGGCGGGCGCCCCGCCCCGAGGGCGTTGAGGGGGTGGATCAGCCTTCGAGTGGAAGGTGGCCGGCGCGGACGGCCTCGACGAAGGCACTCCAGGAGGAGCCGGGGAAGACCAGGACCGGGCCGGCGGGATCCTTGGAATCACGCACCGGAACGAGGCCGGGGAATCCGGGGGCTACCTCGACGCAGTTGCCGCCGTCGCTGTTGCTGTGGCTGCTCTTGCGCCAGGCGGCCGCAGCGACCTCGATGCAGTTGCCGCCGTTGTCACCGCTGTAGCTGCTCGTCCGCCAGATCAACACAGCTCGCTCCTCGGGGAGTTCTACGCCGGGAAGTCGCCCTCACGGACCGCCGCAACGAAGGCTTCCCAGGCGACAGCCGGGAAAACGAGCGCCGGGCCCTGCGGATCCTTGGAGTCACGCACCGGAACGAGGGCGGGGAATCCGGATGCCACCTCGATGCAGTCCCCGCCGTCGTCCCCGCTGTAGCTGCTCTTCCGCCAAGCGGCTGCGGCGAGCTCGTTGCTCATCATCTCTGTAACCCTCCAGCGCATCGGCGATCAGCTGTAGCGAGTCAGCCTCTGACAGGCATTCAGCACGGAGCTGATCATAGCGACGCTGGTGCTTGGCCACGGTGTCGGAAGCATCACTCAGATGGCCTCGATCGAGGCTCTCCGAGTAGACCCAGCGCTCTCCGTCCGGAAGCTCCAGCAACACCATAGCTGTCTTGACGAAGGTCCGCCGGTTCGAGAACGGCGCCACCTGAATGATGACGTTCGGAAGCTGCGCCACCCGCAGGAGATGCTCCATCTGACGTCTCATCACGCTCGGCCCACCCACAGCCGTGCGGATGGCACTTTCATCGAGGATGACGAGCAACAGCGGCCCGTCGGGCGCGAGAAAACGACTCTGCCGACCGAGTCGGGCGCGGATCCGCTCCTCGATCTCCTTCGGGCTCAGGGCCACAGCGCCGTTGGCGAAGAGCGCATGCGCATACTGCCTGCACTGCAACAGGCCGTGAATCATGCTGTCCTGGTACACCCGCAACGCAACCGAGACCGCTTCAAGGTCCGCGCGCTCCTGGAACCAATCAGGGTGATCGATCGACGCGTTCCAGTCGACCATCCCGTACAGCCGCATGAGCAGGTCACCGGTGTTCAGCAGCTGCCCGATCTCCACGACCTCATCAAGAGGCGGCTTGCGCCGCCCGCCCTCGGTCCGTGAGACCACCGTCCGGTCGAGGTGGAGCAGCTTGCCCAACTCCTCCTGGGTGTAGCCCGCCTGCTCTCGCGCGTAGCGGATCTCCTCGCCGAACATGATCGCGGAGCTCGCCGTCGGTCCGCGCTGCTTTCGCCGTGTCATCACCACTCCCACCTGTGCGTCACGTGCTCAACACGTGGATTTGGACGCAACCGTACCCCCGCAGGCCGATCATTGACACCGGAAAGCGATCATCTGCGTGCGCAGCGTGAGCTTCGCGCCCCTCTCGCACGCCCCTCCGCCCCCTTCGAGGTGCCCCATGCTCACTGCCCGTCGCCCCCGCATGTTCGTCGCGCGCCTCGACTCACGGACCGAGTCCACGCCCCTCGCGCGCTACCTGCTCCGGGCGTACCTCTCCGGGCTCCCCTCGGGCGAACGGTACGGAGACACCGCCGAGTTGCTTCTCGGTGAACTGTTCGCCAACGCCGTCCAGCACTCGGACGCCCCCGACGAGAGGCACATCGAAGTCCGCTTCTCGCTCGTTAACTCCCGCCTGAGGATTGAAGTCCACGACGCCGGCACCACCCACCCCGCGCTCCACTCCCCCACCCCCGACGACGAACACGGCCGCGGACTCTTCCTCGTCAACGAGCTTGCCGAACGCTGGGGCAGCACCTCCCACCCGGGCGGCGTCGGCAAGTTCGTCTGGGTCCTCGTCGCTCCCGTCCCCACCCCCGTCCTCGTCACCGTCTGAAAGCCCGAACCCCCATGAATCTCGCCACCCTCGCCCGCCACACGCTCTCCCGTGGCGCCACCCCGGCCGCCACGTACGCGCTCATCGCCCGCCTCGGTCACCAACCCCTGATCTGTGCCCGCGCGGTCTGTCTGGCTCTCGACATCCCCCACGCCGAAGCCACCCGCCGCCTCGACGACTGTTACGACGCCCTCCTCGCCGACCCCCGCCCCAACTCCGAGGACGACACCGGCGAACTCCTCGAAGCCCTCGGTGTCTTCGACGTCCCCAAGAGCCTCGACACCACCGAGCTCGCGGTCGTCGACCTCTTCCTGGCCGCCATCGAGGCCCTGGGAGGGATCCGCCCCGGCCATCAGCACGGCCTCCAGCGCTGGTTCACCACCGGCAACCTCACGGCGGCCTACCTCTCCCTCACCGCCACCCACCCCCTCCCCCGCACCGGTGACCCGGCCCAGTACTGGAGCACCCTCACCAGCGCCGGCGAACTCCTCACCGCCGCCCCCAACCCGGACCCCCGCCTCAAGCTCGCCCTCACCCACTGCCGCACCCAAGCCGCCACCCACCCCTGAACCCCAGCGACTCCGCCAGCACCCAGCGGACACCGAACGCGCCGAACCCCACGCGCCCCGCGCAGGAAGTCGACCCCACCGACTTCCTGCGCAGCCCCGGCGACCAGCAGGCACCGACTTCGCCGCACGAACGCGCGCCCAGCCAGCACAATGAGGCCGAACCGCAAGAACGGACGAGAGGCCCCGGAGATCCATGCTGAACCCGCTCGCTGCGCCGGACGCGGTGGAAGCCGCGGCGGAACCCCTTCTCGACCTGCTCCAGGACTGCGACCACGAGCCGTTCATCGAACTGCTTCACGTGGTCCCCGTGACGGGGACGACACCCGGTCATGACCGGATGCGGGGTCTCGCTCAGGCCGTCTACGACGCCGGCGGCTGGGGCAGCGGATACCAGGTGACAACACCTGTAGTCCCGTTCGCTTCTCCCCGGGCCTGGCGGGACATTCTCCGTCGACAGGCGACCGAGGGGTTCATGCAGCCCGCCAACAGGTGGCCGGCAGCCGACCTGCGCACGCCCGACGAGATCCGGCAGGCCGGCGAACTCGCCGATGGCGTCGCCGACCTCATCGAGGCGCACCTGGGTCCCGTCCGAAGCTCCGGCGATGTCGGAGGCCCGCACTCGTCCTACATCTGGTAGCTCAACCTGCTGTTGGTCACCGACAGTTGGGCCACGATCCTGCATCTCGCGATCAGCGACTGACCAACCACCTCTCCGCCACCGGCAAGCCTCCGGCTTCCCGCCAGGCCCCGAACGCCACTTCACCCCGCACCAGAAGTCGCCCCCGCCGACTTCCCACGCTCCCCGGCACCCAGCGGCGAAGCCAGGCCGTACGCCACAGCGGCCGAATGCCCAACTACCGGACGCTCCCCGGGCAGACAAGAAGGTGCCGCCCCCGGCGTCCCGGGGGCGGCACCTTTCCACACCCACCGCGGTGCGGCCGGCGATCAGTTGATCTGCCCGCGAATCTCACGCTCGCGCGCAGGAAGTCGGCCGGGCCGACTTCCTGCGCGCGTTACATCCATCCGGAAGCCGAGCCGCTGCCCTGCCGGCTTCCCAAGCACGTGACTACCTGGGGCGGGACCCGCTGAAGAGGTCCATGTAGCCCACGTACGGCATCAGCTGCTGCAAGGTGTAGAACGTGCGGACGAACCCCTCGGTGCCGAACGTGAGGGGAGGAGTGCCGGCGTTGTTCATGACCCGGTACACCCAGTTCGAGATCGTGGCCCAGTTCGTCTCCAGATTGACGTTCTCCACGCCGATCTGGGTGTAGCCGTGGTTTTGGATGTTGCCCCGGATGTTGTCGAAGATCCGCCCGAAGCGCGCCGCCTCCGAGGTGGCCTGGACCATCATGAGGATGGAGTCCGCCAGGAGACTGCGCCCGCTGCCGCTGGCCATGAGGCCGGAGATGTGGTGCACCTGCTGCAGGGCGTTGTCGAGCCGCGGCCCGTTGATCTGCTGGTTCTGCCGGCTACCGCCGCCGGGGATGTTGTTGTAGTTGCTGGACCAGGGAAGAACACTCGCGTTGACGCTCAGGACCCGGTTGAAGCGGTTCGTCGACGCGGCGCCGTCGTTGAAGACCCAGTGCGTGCCGCCGGCCTGGTAGAAGCCCGCCAGGTACAGGTTGTGCGGCCAGAAGTACATCGCGCCCTGGTAGACGCCGTTCCGGTTGATGCTGATCTGGATGAGCTGGTCGTTGTCCGCCACGATGGTCTCGTCCAGGTCGGTCCTGAACCAGTCGTGGCTGCTGAGCGTGTGGAGCCGGGCGATCACGTCCCAGTACCGCTGCTGCGGCGAACTGCCGCCACCGTTCAGGTCACTGATGTCCCAGTCGATGTTGGTGAGACGGTCGTTCGTGTCGGCGCGCGCCGCGGGCGACGTCATGCCCGTGAGCCCGACCGCCAGCGCGAGGGCGATCATCACACCGACCAGGCGGCGGAGCACCCGCGCCGGTGCGCTGAGTTCGTTTGTCGTTAGCATGCAGGAATTCCTCGATGATGATGAGACGAGTCGTCAGCGCGCCTCACCAGCCACCGGTTTCCACACGCGGCCGGCATCCATGACGCACTGCCAGCAGGCTAGGCAGCCGTCCGATTTCCCGATGCTCCGTCAGGGGCCGAGCACTTGATCACCAGTGCACACTCACGGGCCTGCCCACCGGCATCATCCGGTGGGCAGGCCAGGGGGCGCGCGCAGCCCTAGCCGCGCCGGGTGAACACCCAAGCGAGCAGGCTGGTCACGGTGGCACCACCCGCCGCCGCAGGGCGCGGCGTTCGCCTGGCAGAGCTGCGCCTTCGCTTCATGATGAACTGACAGCGGACGGAACCTGACAGTCCACCGAGGTGCACCCTGTGGTGGGATTCGCCATTCCAAGCAGCGAGAAGCTTCCGCCCGGGCCTCGAAGGGACCTGGTCGAGGGCTTGCACGGGCTGTACCGGGGCGCCGGCAAGCCCAGTCTCCGCGACATCTCCGACGGCATCAAGCGCCGCGACGACCTGCCGACGACGGTGAGCCACGACACCGCGAGCCGGCTGCTGAACGGAGTGGCAGTCCCCTCCTGGGCGAGGGTGGAGTCCATGGTGCGCTACCTGGCCGAGGCCGCCGTCGGACGGCAGAAACCGGACCCCGAAGACGAGGTCGAGCGCTTCCACCGACTCTGGCTCGCCGCCGAGGACGCGGATCCGGATGCGCCAGCAGAACCACCCACAACCGGTCAGGCGCTGAGGGCGGACCGTCGGTCCACCGATCTCGAGCGACGAATCACCGCCCTCTACCGCCTGGAACGACTGGCTTGGCGCACCCCACCGAAGGGAAGCTGCGCGGCGTTTCCTTCGCCGATGCCGATCTTTCGCGAGCGCGATTCTCCAAGAGTGCCCTGGAACGGACACAACTGACACGCACCCGGCTCGCCTCCATCGTGGTCGTATCCGACTCCGACTGAACCCACAAGACGAGGCCGCCGCCGTGCTCAAGGCGCCAGCAGGTGCCCGAAGGTGTCCCGCCCGATGCGCGCCGCCTCCGACCGGCCGACCACCCGCCCGCGCACATCCGGGTGGCTGCCCGTCCAGGTGCCGGCGCTCGCCTCGTCGGTGAAGAAGTTCAGCACGTCGCAGCAGGCCACGGCCGCCGGGCCGCCTCCGGGGCGCTGCCCGACGAAGACCACCGCGTCGGCCGGCTCCCACCGCAGGGTGCCGTCGACCGACGTGACGGTGACGGGCTCGCCGCTCACCGGGTCGGTGGAGGTGATCACCGCGTCCTGGCCGAGCATGGCCGGGATGCCCAGGGCGTCGACGGCGCACATCGACCACACCCCCACCCCGCCGGCGAGGCGGACCCGGTGCCGGGTGGGGACGGCGGAGAAGGGGTAGGCGGCGCGGATGTTCCCCGCCTCGTCCAGGGTGACGAAGTCCTCGGCGGCCAGTTCGGCGAGCGCCTCCGGCGGCAGCGGCCGGGTGTCGGGGGCGGTCCCGGTGTCGGCGAAGTGGCGCAGGATCTGCTGCTGCACGGCGCGCAGGCCGCGCTCGGCGGGGGCGCGGCGTCCGCGGCCGGCCCGGTCGACGACGCGCCGGACGTCCGGGAGGTCCGGCGCCTCCGGGAGCGGGGAGCAGCAGTCCGCCGGTCCCGGTCCCGGCCCCCCGGCATCGCGGACCGGCGCGGCCTGTCCGGCGAGGGCCCGGCGCAGGGCGGTCTCGTCCGGCAGGCCGGACATCGCGCCGTCCGCTCCCCAGTAGAGGCGGCACGACAGGCTCGGTACGGCGCCGGGCGGGGCGAACGGGTCGGTGCCGTCGAGCAGGATCGTCGGCGAGCCGTACATGCCCAGGCGGGCGGCCTCGGCCTCGTCGGCCACCTCGACCAGCTCCACCTCGGCTTCCCGCCCGTCCAGCGCGGTGGCCACCAGGTCCAGCGCGGGCCGCGCGTTCGGGCAGTCCGCCACCGTCAGCACCATGATCCGCATGTGCTCAGCCCTCCAGGCCGTCGTTCGACTCCGACTCCGTCTCCGTCGTCCGACGCTAGACCTTCCAGTGCACTGGAAGGTCAAGGGCTAGCCTGGAGGCATGCGCATCGGCGTCCTTGCCGCCCGCACCGGGCTGACGACCAAGACCATCCGCTTCTACGAGGACAGCGGCCTGCTGCCCGCGCCGCCGCGCACGCCGGGCGGCTACCGCGACTACCCGGACACCGCCGTGACCCGGCTCGCGTTCGTCCGCGACGCCCAGCGCGCGGGCCTCACCCTCGCCGAGATCCGCTCGGTCCTCGTCCTGCGCGACGAGGGCCACGCCCCCTGCAGCCACCTCACCGGCCTCATCCACGAGCACCTCGCCGACATCGAGCGCCGCATGGCCGACCTCGCCGCCACCCGGGAGGCGCTCCGCGGCCTCGCCGACCGCGCCGCCACCACCGACCCCGCCGCCTGCACGGCGGACGACATCTGCACCATCGTCACGCCGGCAGGGCCGTAGGCGCCGACGGCCGACGGCTGCCGCGCCTCGCCCCGTCCCGCCCCGCCTACAGCGCGGCCCGGTACGCCTCCAGGCGGTCCGCCAGTTCCGCCGGGTGGCCGAGCATCGGGAGGTGGTCGCCCGGCATCTCGTCGGGCCGGAGGCCGAGGCGCTCCTCGACGTGGCGCCGCAGGAACGCGGGCGGGAAGAAGCGGTCGCCGGTGGCCAGTAGGAACCTGGTGGGCACGTCCGGCCAGGCCGCCAGCGGCCACGGTGTCCCGAACGGCGTCGCCGACTGCCGCCGCTGGTGCCCGGTGAGGAGTTCCTCGGCCAGGGCGGCCGGGGTGTCGTGCAGGAACAGGGCGCGCTCGTCCTCCTCCGCGCCCTCCGGCACGCCCCTGCCGCGGTCGGATTCGCGGCGGGCCGGCCCGTAGCCGGTGTTCTCCCACCAGGCGCCCGGTGTCTCCCCGGGTGCCGGCACCTGGGCCTGGAGCATGACCAGCAGGTCCACCGGCACCCGTGCGCACACCAGCGGACCGGTGAAGCCACCGAACGAGTGGGCGACGACCACGAGCCCGCCCGTCCGGTCGCCGATCGCCGCGACCACCGCGTCCGCGTACTCGGCGAGCCCGGCCGCGTCGTCGTCGCACGGCAGCTCCGGCGCGAGCACCTCGTGGCCGCGCCTGCGCAACTCGGCCGCCAGCGGCTCCCAGCACCAGGCGTCGGCGGCCGCGCCATGGATCAGAACGTACGTCGTCACGGATCACTCCCGCCCGGAACGGATCACTTCCGCATCGCACCCGAGCCTACCGGCCGATCCGCCCCCGAACGGCCGGTCGGCACCCGCATACTCATCCCAACGACCATTCACCGACCGCTCGTTGGGGGAAGCCCTTGTTCCGCGACACCCGCCCGCGCGGCATCCGCGTACCGACCCACCGCGAGACCGCCGAGGAGTGGGGCGAGCAGATCGCCGCGCTCCGCGGCGCTCCGCCCGGGTGGTCCTTCCTGCTGGGGCGGCTCTCCTCCGACGGCTACCTCTGCCACCTGGACCTCAACTACCACCTGGACGGCGAGCTCGTCGCCGTCGTCCAGACCTCGCGCCCCGTCCCGGACGGCCACCGGGTGGGCTCCCTCACCACCCCGCAGTCCCAACTCTCCACCTTCCTGGCCAATTCGGACCGCCTGGACCTGCGCACCCACCTCGCCCCGCTCGACGGCCCGCCCACCCCGGGCGAGGTCCTGCTCCACGGCGCCCCCGTCCCGGTCGAGGTCCACCACAGCCACGGCTGCCGCAGCGCCCTGCTCCCCCGGCTCCCCTCCCAGCGGGGCTACGTGATCGTCACCGCCACCACCGAGCACTGGGCCGCCGCCACCGACCTCGCCCTGCGGCCCCCGGCGGCGTTCTGAACGGGGCAACGGGGCGGCGCACCGAACTCCCGGGCGATTCACTCGAACAGAGGCAGCGCCGGCGCCAAGCAACTGATCGACCGTCACGAATGCGCCGACAGCGCTATGTTCACGCCAATTGCCCGCAGGGCGTCCCCGACCCGGCGGCACGGATGGGGTTAGCCTGTGGCCATGGTTGCAAACTACAAGGAAGAAGTAGCCATGCCCGACGAGGAGTTCGTCAGCGGCCCCGCGCTGATCCTCCAGTCCCTCGCCTCCGACCCCGACCGGCGGGCCGTCGTCGCCGCCGACGGCACCGAGGTCACCGCCGGCGACTTCGCCGCCGCCACCTACCGCCTCGCCCACGAGCTGATCGCCCGGGGCGCCGCCGTCGGCACCACCGTGACCCTGCTGACGGGCAACACCCCCGAGGCCCTCAGCGCCCGGTACGCGGCGGGCCTCGCGGGCGCCCGGGTGGTGAACCTGTACGACGGCATGAGCATCCCCGTCCTGGCCGAGATCACCGCGAGCGTCGACACCGCCGTGCTGCTCGTGGACGCCGAACGGTACGCCGAGGCCCCCGAGTTGCTCCCGCTGATCGACGTGCCGACCGTCCTGACCCTGGGCCCGGGGCCGCTCGACGGCCGCACCCCGGCCATCGGCGAGGACGTGATCGCCGCCTCCGCCCACCGCCCGGCCGAGCCCCCGGACGTCCGGATCGGACCGGAGGACGATCTCAGCATCCGCCACACCGGCGGCACCACCGGCATCCCGAAGGGCATCCTCAGCCTGCACGGGCCCTACCGGCGCGTCTTCGACGACCCGGTCGTCAGCACCGGCGGCCCGCCCCGTTTCCTCGCCGCCACCCCGCTGGCCCACCTCGGCGGGGTCCTCGCCGACCTGGCCCTCCAGCACGGCGGCACGGTGGTCCTCCAGCGCTCCTTCGACCCCGGCGCGGTCCTGGCCGCCGTCGAGCGCGAACGCATCACCGACTTCTGGGTGCTGCCGCCGCTGCTCCACCAGCTCCTCGACCACCCGGCGATCGGCCGCACCGACCTGTCCAGCCTGCGGCAGATCCTGTACGGGGGCAGCGCCGCCTCACCGACCCGGATCCGCGAGGCGCTCAAGGTCTTCGGGCCCGTCCTGGTGGGCATGTACGGGATGTCGGAGGCGCAGCTGATCTCCGTACTCATGCCGCAGGAGCACAAGCGGATCGGTCAGGGCGGCCGGGTCCCGGTCGGCCGGCCCGTCCCGGGCGTCGAGGTGGCGATCCGCTCGCTCGACGGCACCGACCTGCCGGCCGGCGAGCAGGGCGAGATCCACATTCGCTCCGACGTCGTCATGGCCGGGTACTGGAAGCGGCCGGACCTCACCGCCGCGGTGCTGCGGGACGGCTGGCTGGACACCGGCGACATCGGCTACTTCGACCAGGACGGCTACCTCTACCTCTCCGACCGGGTCAAGGACCTGATCATCGTGGTCGGCGGGCACGTCTACCCCTCCGAGGTGGAGGAGCTCCTGCTCACCCACCCGACGGTCGCCCGCTGCGCGGTCTTCGGGGTCCGCGACGACCAGGAGGCGGAGCACGTCCACGTCGCCGTCGTCCCCGCGCCGGGACAGCGGCCGCGGCTGGACGAACTCCGCGCCTTCGTCACCGAGCGCAAGGGGCGGATCTTCGCCCCCGAGGTGCTGCACGTCGTCGACGAGATCCCGCTGACGCCCGTCGGCAAGCCGGACAAGAAGCGCCTGCGCGCGGCCGCCACGGGCTGACGGCGCCCACCGGGCCCACGGCCCACGGCTTCACCCCATGGTGGGGTTTGGCTCAACGGACCACGGCCCCCGTGCCGAGAAGCCAACGGGGTGGCGGCGCTGAGGGCCGCCCCCCCCCCCCCCCCCCCCGCCCCCCCCCCCGGCGGGGCCCCCCCCCGCCCCCCCCCCCCCCCCCCCCCCCCGGTGGTGGGTGTGTCCCCACCCCCCCCCCCCCCCCCGGCCCCCCCCGGGGGGGGGGGGGGGGGGGCCCCCCCCCCCCCCCCCGCCCCTCCCCCCTTCCTCGCCTCGCCGGGCCCCGCCCGGCTCCTCCCCCGCCCTACCCGGCCTCGCCGGGCCCCGCGAAAATGACTCCCCGACCACCTGTTCGCATGCCTATGATCACCCCCCATGACCAGCAGAGATGTGGGGAAACGCATGACGCAGCAGACCACCGACCGCCAGGGCCGGACCGTGGTGCTCGAGGAGATCACGGAGGAGAACTGGCGCGACGTCGCCGACGTGGCGCCCGCCGACGACCAGCGCCGGTACGTGGCCGCACTCGCCGCGCGCTACCTCCTGCTCTCCCAGCGCGGCGGGGTCTGGACGTCCCTCGGCGTCCGCGCCGGCGAGGACATCGTGGGCCACGTCATGTGGGCGTACGACGACGAGGACGGCACCCACTGGATCGGCGGCATGGTGGTGTCCGAGGCCGAACAGGGCCGGGGCGTGGGCCGCGCCACCGTGCACGCCGTGATCGAGCGCCTGTCGGCGCTGCCGGAGTGCCGGGAGATCCGCCTCTCCTACCACCCGGACAACACCTCCGCCGGGCACCTCTACACCTCGCTCGGCTTCCGGCCGACCGGGGACCACGAGGACGAGGAGATCGTCGTGGCGCTCCCCGTCGGCGCGGCGGTCACGGCCTGACCCCGTAGACCTCAGCCCTCCTCCCGCCCCCGGAAGGCCCGCCGGTACTCCCTCGGCGCCACACCCACCCTGGCCGTGAAGACCGGCCGCAGCGAGACCGCCGAGGCGAAGCCGCAGTGGGTGGCGACGGCGTCGACGGGCAGGTCGGTCTCCTCCAACAGGCGCTGGGCGGCCAGGACGCGCTGGTCGAGGAGCCAGCGCATCGGGGCGGCTCCGGTGGCGGCGGTGAACCGGCGTGCGAAGGTGCGTTCGGACATCAGGGCGGCGCCGGCCATCCGGCGCACCGTCCAGGGGGCGTCGAGGGAGGTCAGCACCTCCGCCCGGAGCCGGGCCAGCGGGTCGTCGCCGGCTGCGGCGTCCGGGACCGGGGAGGGGATGAACTGGGCCTGGCCGCCCGCCCGGAACGGCGCGGTGACCATGGCGCGGGCGATCGTGGCGGCGGCCTGCTGGCCGTGGGCGGTGCGGACGAGGTGCAGGCAGAGGTCGATGCCCGCCGCGACGCCCGCCGAGGTCCACAGGCCGTCGCCGCCGGTGAAGAGCACCTCAGGACGGACCGTCACCGCCGGGAAGCGGCGGGCGAGTTCCGGGGCGAGCGCCCAGTGGGTGGTGGCCTCGCGGCCGTCCAGCAGGCCGGCCTCGGCAAAAACGAAGGCGCCCGCGCAGAGCGAGGCGATCGGGACGCCGGCGGCGGAGACGGCCCGCAGGGCGTCCAGGATCTCCGGGCTCCGCCGGACGGCCGGGTCCTCGACGCCCGGCACCACCACCAGGTCGCAGTCGGCCAGCGCCGCGGGGCCGTGGTCGGGGACCCGCTCCAGCCCGCCGCCCAGCCGCACCCGGGCGCCCTCCGGCCCGCAGACCAGCAGGTCGAAGGCGGGCAGGCCGGGCCGGGAGGTCCGGTTCGCCCACACCTCGCCGATCACCGCGTAGTCGAAGGCCCGGACCCCGTCGAAGATCAGACACCCCACCGTTCGCATGGCAGGAACCTATGGCACGGGAACCCGTGGCAGGAATCCATCGATGGGTGGCTTCTCCGCCCATCACGCCTCCCCGGCGGCCCCGACCACCATGGTCGGCATGACCAACACCGACGCCTTCGACGCCCCGCTCACCCTCGACCCCGACGCCGTCCTGCTGCTCGTCGACGTCCAGAAGGGCTTCGAGGACGCCTCCTTCTGGGGCCCGCGCGACAACCCGCGGGCCGAGCAGCGGATGGCCGAACTGATCGCCACCTGGCAGGCCACCGGCCGGCCGATCGTCACCGTCCAGCACGCCTCGACGGCGGGCCCGCTCGCCGAGGGCACCCCGGGGTACGGGCTGAAGGACTTCGTCGCCGGCGTCACCCCCGCCCTGCACGTCACCAAGACCGTCAACAGCGCCTTCTACGGCACCCCGGACCTCCACGCCTGGCTCCAGGAGCGCGGCGCCCGGCAGGTGGTCGTCGCCGGGATCATCACCAACGTGTGCTGCGAGACCACAACCCGGATGGCCGGCAACCTCGGCTACGACGCGATCTTCCCCACCGACGCCATGCACTCCTTCGACATGACCGGCCCCGACGGCACCACCGTCCCCGCCGCCGAGCTCGCCCGCGCCACCGCGACGACCCTGCACGCCAACCGCTTCGCCAAGGTGGTCACGACCAGGGACGTCACCGAAGCCGCTACGGCCTGAACAGCGGCTCGTACACGGCGCCCTCCTCCTCCGCGTTGAGCAGCACGTACGAGGCCCCGAGGCCCAGCGCGCGCTCCCGCAGCCGCGTCAGGGCCTCGGCCGGGGAGGGAACGTCCAGCCCGAGCGCGGCGGCCGCCGCGTCCCGCTCGGCGTACAGCCCGGGCTCGTCCTCCAGGTACTCCTCGGCCGCCGCCTCGCTCTCCTCGACCGTCAGCCGCCGGCAGTCCCGCCACCACGGCACCGCCAGCAGCAGCCGGACCAGCTCCGGCACCCCGACGGCCAGCAGGGCCGCCCCGCCCTCGGAGTCGGCGTACAGCACCGGCCGCTCCTCGCCGCCCTCGCCGCACAGGAAGTAGGTGCCGCCCGCGCCGTCCTTGGCCAACGGCTCCAGGGCCTCGCCCGAGGCGAGCACGACCTCCTCACCGTGCTCGTAGACGTCGAGGGAGAAGTCGCCCGGCCAGGCCAGGAAGTCGGCGGCGGCGGAGTCGGCGCGGATCGCATCGAGGAGGGACATGGCGGCCACCCTACGAGGCGCCTCGGACAGGGCCCCGGGCCGCCGACCGCCCCGCCGACCGCCCCCGACCGCCCCGCCGGGGCACGGCGCCCAGGCACGTCGCCGGAAGGGAGTTGATCTCCCGGCGCCGCCGTTGTTGGGTGGCTCCTGCTGCCCTGCCCCCGGCGACGAAGGACCGTGACACGTGGACGAGAAGGTGGACGACCGAGCCGCCCGGGCCGCGCTCTTCGAGGAGCACCGCCCGCACCTGCGCGCCGTCGCGTACCGGATGCTCGGCTCGGTCGGCGAGGCCGAGGACGCCCTCCAGGACGCGTGGCTGCGCTACGACCGCACCGACACCGCCGACGTGGCCAACCTCGGCGGCTGGCTGACCACGGTGGTCTCGCGGGTCTGCCTGAACCTGCTGCGCACCCGCGCCCAGCGCCGCGAGGAGCCGCTGGAGCCCGCCGGTCCCGGCGGCGAGCCCGGGCCGCCGCGCATCCCGGACCCGCTGCTGCGGCGCGAGGGCGTGGTGGACCCGGAGCAGGAGGTGGTGCTCGCGGACTCGGTCGGGCTGGCGCTGATGGTGGTGATGGAGTCGCTGTCGCCGGCCGAGCGGGTCGCCTTCGTGCTGCACGACCTGTTCGCGGTGCCGTTCGAGGAGATCGCCCCGCTGATCGAGAAGACCGCCGCCGCCACCCGCCAGCTGGCCAGCCGGGCCCGCCGCAAGGTGCGGGGGCAGGCGCCCACCCCCGACCCGGACCTCGGCCGGCAGCGCGCGGCCGTGGACGCGTTCTTCGCCGCCGCCCGCAACGGCGACCTGGACGCGCTGGTCGCCGTGCTCGACCCGGACGTGGTGCTGCGCTCGGACGGCGGCACGGTGCTGGCCCGGCACACGGTGGTGCTCTCGGGCGCGGGCACGGTGGCCGGTCAGGCCGTCCTGTGGGGCACGCTGTCGCCGTTCGCCCGCCCGGCGCTGGTCAACGGCACCGCGGGCGCGGTGGTCATCGGCGACAACGGCCGGGCGCTGTCGATCATGGCGTTCACGGTGGTGGACGGCGCGATCGTCGCGATCGACGTGCTCACCGACCCGGAACGGCTGGCGGCGCTGGACCTCTCGGACTTCCGGGACGCCTGACCCCGGGGCGGCGGGGGTGGGAGGGCCCGGTCCGCCCTCCCGCCCCCGCTCCGCCGTCAGCGCCCGACCGCGCCGTCCAGCTGCTCGCGGATGATGTCCGCGTGCCCGGCGTGCCGCCCGGTCTCCTCGATCATGTGGACCAGCACCCACCGCAGCGAGGGCCCCTCGGCGGCCTCCGGCCGCAGCGAGCGCGCACCCGGCCGGTCCAGGTCCGGGGCGGCCGCGGCCACCGCGTTCGACCGCTCGATCGCCGCCCGGTAGCCGGCGAGCTCCGCGGCCACGGTCGCACCGTCCAGCGGCGCCTCGCCCGTCTTGCGCGGCTCGTCGCCCACGCCCCGGTAGGCCCAGGTGAACCAGTTGTCCTCGACCACGGCGAGGTGCCGCACCAGCCACAGCAGGCTGGTGCCGGAGGCGACGCCGGGGCGCCGGGCGTCCTCGTCGGCGACCCCGTCGAGCTTGGCGATCACCGCCGCGCGCAGGTAGTCCAGGAAGGCCAGCAGGGTGGTCGGCTCGTCCGCGTTCAGGCTCGGCGGACGGACGTCGGAGGGCTCGCTCGGAACGGTGGTCTCGGTCATCGCGCCACCCTAGCCAGCGCCGGAGCCCCGGGACAGCGACTTTGAGGAGGCGTCACCAGCCCTGCGCGACCACCCAGTCGGCCAGCTTCCGGGCGCAGTCGTCCACCGACTCCTTCCAGCTGTGCCCCGCGCCGTCCCCGGCCTCGTCGCTGACGTGCTTGACCAGCCGCACGGGAACGCCGGCCCGGTGCGCGACGGTGGCGACGGCGTAGCCCTCCATGTCCACCAGGTCGGCGTGCTCGGCGAGCCGGTCGCGGGCGTCCGGGTCGGAGACGAAGAGGTCGCCGGTGGCCAGCACCGGGCCGTCGCCCTTGCCGATCACCAGCGGTGCGCCGTACTCACGCCCGGTGAGCGCGTGCAGGGTGGTGGTGTCCAGGTCGTGCTGGATCACCTGGACCACGTGGTGGATGCCCTCCCAACCGGGACGCAGCGCACCGGCCGTGCCCAGGTTGATCACCTCGGAAGGCTTCTCGCCCTGCGCGAGGACGGTGGCCAGCGCGACGGCGGCGTTGACCTTCCCGATCCCGGTGAGCAGCACGGGCAGGCGGTCGTCCAGGTGGGCGGCCTCCTCGCGCACGGCGACGACGAGCAGCGGGCGGTCGGGCGAGATCGTTCCAAGCAGGCGCATACCTCCATCGTACGGAGCGAGGGGATGCCGCACCCGGGAACGCTCGTCCGCACCCGGCCCCCGCGCTCCGCCCGGCGGGGAACCGCGGAGGGGGCGGCCGGCGTCGGACGGTTCGCCACCTCTCGGGGCGACCGGCACGACCGGCACGACCGGCACGCGCGGCAGGGACCGGCACGCGCGGCAGGGACCGGCACGAGCGGTACTGGCGGTACGAGCGGTACGAGCGGTACCGGCGGTACGAACCGCCCCGGGGAACGTGCACGACATGCTCAAGATCGGCGCAAGTCGGGTGTGGTCGCGGGGAGTCACGGCCATACTGCTGCCATCGGTCGGACCCCGGGGACGGGCCCGGCCCCAGGGGAGGATGAGGCGGGTGGCAACACCAGTAGGCAGCGGCGCGTCCGGCGCCGCGTTCCCGGCACGGCCGAACCAGCCGCCGGGTACGGCGGTGGCGACGGCCGCACCGGCGGCGACGGCCGGGTCGGGGGGCCCTGCCGTCCCCGGAGCGGCCCCGCCCGCGCGGCCCGGCGGCGCTCCCCCGGCGCCCAGACCCGGCGGGGCGCCGGTGAAGCGCCCCTCGACGGCCGTCGCCACCGGTGTGCGCGCCCGGCTCGCCCAGGCCACCCGCACGCCCCCCGGCCGGCTGCGGCTGGCCGGTGTGGTGCTCGCGGTGCTCACCGTGGCCTTTGGGGGGCTCACCGCCTGGCAGTTGGAGACCAGGGCGCAGGCCGCCGACCGGGTGGTCTCGTACAGCCAGCCGCTCAGCCGGGACGCCGCCGAGATCCACCGCAACCTGGCCGACGCCGCCACCACCGCGGCGAGCGGCTTCCTGCTGGCCGGCGCCGAGCCCGACGAGGTCCGCAGCCGCTACGAGCAGGATGTCGCCACCGCCGCCAAGCTGATCGCCGAGGCCGCCGCCCGGACCACGGCGACCTCCCCCGCACAGGGCTCGCTCGCCCGACTGAACCAGCAACTCCCGGTGTACGCCGGCCTGGTGGAGACGGCGCGGGCCGACAACCGGCAGGGCATCCCGCTCGGCGGCGGCTACCTGCGGTACGCCTCCGAGCAGATGCAGACGGTGCTGCTGCCGACCGCCGCCGAACTGGCCGCCGCCGAGAACCAGGAGCTGTCCGACGACTACGCCGCCGCCGAGGCGGTGCCGTGGGCGGCGTACGGCCTGGCGCTGGTCACCCTGGCGGCGCTGGTCTGGGTGCAGTCGACGCTGTTCCGCCGCACCAACCGGGTGTTCAACATCGGACTGCTGGGCGCCACCGCCGCCGTGCTGGCCGGCTCCCTGTGGCTGACCGTCACCGGGCTGGCCACCGACTCGGCCCTCCACCGCAGCAGCCGCGAGGGCGCGAACCCGCTTCAGGCGCTCAACTCCGCCCGGGCGGACGTGCTGACGGCCCGGCTGGCGGAGAACCTGCACTTCGTCGCCCGCGGCTCGACCACCAGGTACGCCGACCAGTGGGCGAAGGCCGCCGAGAACCTGGCCGGCGCCGAGAAGACTCCACCGGGCCGGTACAGCGGCTCCCTGGCGGATGCCTTCTACAAGGCGCCGGAGGCCGCCAGGCCGAGCATCCAGGAGGCCAGGAACCAGTTCGACGAGTGGCGCCGGCGGCACGACGCGGCCCGGGTCCGGGAGGTGAGCGACGCCGACTACCAGGGCGCCCTGGAGGCCACCGTGACGGCCACGGGCGACGCGGCCACCGCCGACGCCGCCTTCAACGCCACCGACAGGGCGCTCGCCCAGGCCGCCGACATCGAGCAGGACCGCTTCACGAAGGCCGCCGAGGGCACCGGCGGGGACCTGCGCGCCGCCGGCGTCGCCGCCGCGCTGCTCGGCCTGCTGGCCGCGGCCGCCGCGCTGCGGGGCCTGGGCCGACGACTGGCCGAGTACCGGTAACGGGCAAGGGGGAGACCGACCGATGCGCAACAGGACCTTCCGGAGAACCACCAGGCCCGCCGCCGCGCTGGCCCTGCTGGCGGCCGGCGCGGCCGTGCTCGCCGGGGGCGGCCCGGTCGGCGCCGCACCCGCGGCCGCGACCGCCGCGCCCCTGGCCGTACAGCAGGAGCAGACACCGGGCGACGGCTGCGACGTCTACAAGAGCGTGCCGCCGAGCACCGAGGACGGCCCCGCCGTCAAGGCCATCAAGGCCAAGCGCAGCCTGGTGATCGGCGTGGACCAGAACAGCTACCGCTGGGGCGCCCGCAACCCGAACACCGGGCAGATCGAGGGCTTCGACATCGACCTCGCCCGGGCGATCGGCGCGGCCGTCATGGGCGACCCGGAGAAGGTGGTGCTCAAGCCGGTGGCCACGGCCGACCGGATGGACGCCATCAAGAAGGGCCGGGTCGACCTGATCGTCCGCACCATGACGATCAACTGCAAGCGGATGGAGGACGTCGCCTTCTCCAAGCCGTACTTCAACATCAGCCAGCGCGTCCTGGTGCCGAAGTCGTCGCCGGCGAAGAACATCGACGACGCGGTCAAGGACAAGGCGGTCTGCGCCGCCGACGGCTCCACCGCGCTGAACATCGTCAAGGAGAAGAAGACCGCCCGGCAGGTCGTCACGGTGGAGAACCAGCTGGACTGCCTGGTCCTGATGCAGCTCGGCAAGGTCGACGCCACCATGACCGACAACGGCCTGGCGGCCGGCCAGGCCGCGCAGGACCAGACCGTGCGGATCGTGGACGGCGAGGCGCAGCCGGAGGTGATCGGCGTCGCCATGCTGAAGGACAGCACCGACCTGACTGCCCGCGTCAACCAGGTCCTGGCCGACTACTACGCGCGCGGCGACTGGGCCCGTTCGTACGAGCACTGGCTCAAGCCGTACATGCTCAACGAGGCCGATCACTACTGGCCCGGCTCACACTGAGGCGGCGTCCGGCCGGCCCGGCGGCGACGCGCGGGGCCGGCCCGCGGCGACGCGGAGGACGGCGCGGGGGAGGTAGCGCGCGCGCCGTCAGCGGGGCGTTGACGGCGCCTTGACGCCCCGCGCCCGCTCCGCCGCAACGGCCACCGGTTAGGGTTCGGGACGATCACCACGGGGAGACCGGTGGTGGACACGGGGGTTGTCGTGGGACCGCACGTCAGGCACGTCGGGATCGCACGCGAGGAAGGAAGGACACCGCGGTGGCGGCATCGGCTGGCCCGGCACTGAGCCGGGAGGAGGTCGACCGCGCGCTCGCCCGCCTCGGCGCGGAGCGGGACGCGGTCGAGTCGGCGCTGCTCGCCCTCCAGGACCACCCGGGCCTGCGGCTGCTGGACGGCGCCGAGCTGTCCGGGCGCACCCTGGAACGCTGGTCCGTCGCCGGCAAGGGCCTGCCACTGCTCTGGGCGCTGTTCGACCGCTACTCCGAGGCGCTGGCCTCGGCCCGTGCCGTCCGGGCCCGCAAGGCCAAGCCCGGCGCGCCCGAACTGGCCGAGCTGAGCGAGCTGCTGACCGGCGACGCGGTGACCGTCCCCGGCGGGGTGGTGCCGGACGGCCCGCAGGTGCTCGGTGCGCCCGCCAAGCTGGTCGAGCGGATCAGCCTGGAGGCGCTGATGGCCCGGATGAACTCCTGGTACGCCACCGTGCTGGAGGTGGTCAGCGCCGCCGACGCGGTCTGGTCGGCACTGCCGGCCCGGATCGACCTGCTGCTGGCCGAGCTCCAGCGGGTGCGCACCCTGGCCGCCTCGCTCGGCGTGCGCACCGGCGGCCACCCGCTGGGCGACGACCTGGCCGGGATCGAGCAGGACCTCACCGCGCTGCGCACCGAGGTGCACGGGGACCCGCTGGCGCTGTGGCGCCCGGCCCGGGTGCCCGCCCAGCGCGGCACCGTCCCGGAGGGCTCGGCCTTCGCCGGCCCGGCCGGGGTGGTGGACACCGAGCGGTTCGACCGGGCCGGGCGGGCGCTGGACGGCGTCCGGCTGGAGCTGGAGGACCTGCTGCGGCTGCGCGACGAGGCCGAGGATCGCCTCCAGGGCGTCGGCGACCTGCTCCAGCGGGCCGACGCCACCCTGGCCGAGGCCCGCCGGGCGCGCGGCGAGGTGCTGGCGAAGATAGCGTCCAGCGACGTCCCGGCGGTGCCGGGCCCCGCCTCAGCGCTGCGCGAGCGGATCGTCGCCGCGCTTGACCTGCGCCAGGCCGGGCAGTGGGGCCGGCTGGCGCCGCTGCTGGACGCGTTGGAGGACGCCGCCGCCAAGGAGCTGGGCCGGGCCCGGCAGTCGCTCACCGAGGTGACCCAGCCGCTGGCCGTCCGGGCCGAGCTGCGCGGCCGGCTGGACGCCTACAAGGCGATGGCGGCCCGGCTGCGGGTCGCCGAGGACCCGGAAGTGGTCGAACGGTACGAGAAGGCGCGCTGGCTGCTCTGGAGCGCGCCCTGCGACCTGCGGGCGGCGGCCGCCGCGGTGGCCCGGTTCCAGCAGTCGCTGCGCCCGGCCCACGCCGAGGCCGAGCCCGGGCGGGCTCAGGAGGCGGCCGGCCCGGCGCCGGGCGCCTCGCAGGTTCAGGACGGACAGGCTCAGGACGGACAGGCTCAGGGGGGCTGAGGTTGATGGGCGGGACGTGCGAACGGCCGGAGTGCTCCGGCAGCGGCAGGATCGACGCCGACGGCTACTGCGACGAGTGCGGGCTCGCACCGGCGGGCGGGACCACCACGGCGCCCACGGCCGGGACCACCTCGGCGACCACGACCGGAACGACCGGGGCAGCCGCGCCCGCCGGGCCCGGCTCGCCCTGTCCGCGCGACTGCTCCGGCAGCATCGACCCGGACGGCTACTGCGACGAGTGCGGCCTGACCCCGCCCGCCGACGACACCGGCGTCACCCAGCCCTACGTCCCCTCCGCCCGGGTCTCCGGCGGCTCCGGGCACACCGGCTCGGGGCACACCGGCTCCGCCCGTTCGCCGTCGGCCCGCACCGGCTCGGCGCGCTCGATGTCCGGCCGCTCCCGCTCGCACCGCTCGACCCGTACCGGCAGCGGCCGCTCGCTCTCGGTCCGCTCCACCCGGGGCAGCGCCTCCGCGGGCACCCGCAACCGGCTGGGCGCCGGTCTGGTCACCGTGCCGACCGTCGAGGCGGCCGACCCGTCCCGGGCCGTCCTGGCCGACGCCGAGGTGCCCGAGCGCAAGCGGTTCTGCTCCAGGTGCGACGCCCCGGTGGGCCGGGAGAAGAACGGCCGCCCGGGCCGCCCGGACGGCTTCTGCACCAAGTGCGGCACGCCGTACTCGTTCACGCCCAAGCTGCGCCGCGGCGACCTGGTCGGCGGGCAGTACGAGGTGGTGGGCTGCCTGGCGCACGGCGGGCTCGGCTGGATCTACCTGGCGGTGGACCGGCGGGTCAACGACAAGTGGGTGGTACTCAAGGGCCTGCTGGACACCGGGGACGAGGACGCGCTCGCGGTGGCCGTCGCCGAGCGGCGCTTCCTGGCCGAGGTGGACCACCCGAACATCGTCCGGATCATCAACTTCGCCGAGCACCCGGACCTGCGCACCGGTGCCACCGACGGCTACATCGTGATGGAGTACGTCGGCGGGAAGTCGCTCAAGGACATCGCCAACGAGCGCCGCACCCCGGACGGCCGGCGCGAGCCGCTGCCGGTCGAGCAGGCGATCGCGTACGCGCTGGAGGCGCTGCCGGCCCTGGGCTACCTGCACGGCCGGGGCCTGGTCTACTGCGACTTCAAGATCGACAACGTGATCCAGAGCGGCGACGCGCTCAAGATCATAGACATGGGCGCGGTCCGCCGACTCGACGACGACGGCCCGATCTACGGCACCATCGGCTACCAGGCCCCGGAGATCGCCACCGACGGCCCCTCGGCCGCCTCCGACCTGTACACCGTGGCCCGCACCCTCGCGGTGCTCACCTTCGACTTCCAGGGCTACAGCAGCACCTACCGCGACTCACTGCCCGGCCCCGAGCAGGTCGAGATCTTCGCCCGGTACGAGTCGTACTACCGCTTCCTGGTCCGCGCCACCGACCCGGACCCGGCCCGCCGCTTCGCCTCCGCCGAGGAGATGGCCGACCAGCTCACCGGCGTGCTGCGGGAGGTGCTGGCCCTCCAGGACGACCGGCCCAGGCCCGCGCCCTCCACCCTGTTCGGCCCCGAACTGCGCGTCGTGGACACCGAGTTGGTGCTTCCCACCGAGCAGGCCGGGAAGCTCGCGGTGGCCCCGCTGGACCCGGCCGCCGCCGCCCTCGCGCTGCCCGTCCCGCGGGTCGACCCGGGCGACCCCAACGCCGGCTTCCTGGCCGTCCTGGTCACCCCCGACCCCGAGGAGACGCTCGCCGCGCTGGCCGCCGCACCCACCGTCTCGGTCGAGAGCCGGCTGCGCGAGCTGCGCGCCCTGCTCGAACTCGGCCGCCACGAGGACGCCGTGAGCCGGCTCGCCGAGCTGGAGCGGGACCAGCCGGACGACTGGCGGGTGGTCTGGTACCGCGGCCTGACCGCGCTGGTCGGCGGCGGGGACTCCCGACTCCGGGCCGAAGGGCGCGCCGGCGCCGAAAGCGAGGAGCGAGGGAGCGGCGCAGGGGCGAGGGAGCGACGACCGTCGGCGCCGGGCCAGGAGCGCCCGGAGGCGAGCGGGCGAGTCACAGCCGCCGCGGAGGCCTTCGACGCGGTCTACGACGCCTTCCCCGGCGAGGCCGCGCCCAAGCTGGCCCTCGCCATCTGCGCCGAACTGCTCGGCGACGGCGGCGACGCGGCCGAGTTCTACCGGCTGGTGTGGGCCACCGACCACGCCTACCTGAGCGCCGCCTTCGGGCTGGCCCGGGTCCGGCTGGCCGAGGAGGACCGGACCGGCGCGGTCCGCGTCCTGGAGACCGTCCCGGCCACCTCCAGCCAGTACACCGCCGCCCGGATCGCCGCCGTCCGGGCCCGGCTGCGCGAGCGCCGGCCCACCGACGACCTGGCCGCCGACCTCGACGCGAGCTCCGCTCAGCTGACCGCGCTGCGGCTGGACGACCGCCGCCGCGAGGAGCTCGCCGTCGAGGTGCTCGACGCGGCCCTCGGCTGGGTCGGCGCCGAGGCGGCCGCCGGCCGGCGGGCCACCGGACTGGTGGTCCTGGGACGTCCCGCACAGGAGCGGGAACTGCGCTTCGCCCTGGAGCAGTCCTACCGGGTACTCGCCCGGTTGGCCGACCGGGCCGAGAACAGGATCGAGATGGTGGAACGGGCCAACCGAGCCCGTCCCAGGACGTGGGTGTAGCAGATGCCGCAGCAGACCGAGTGCCCGAGCTGTTCGGAGCCGATGGAGCCGGAGGACGCCTACTGCGGCTCCTGCGGGACGGGCCGGGACGGCCGGGCGGCCCCCGGCTCGATGCCGGCGAGCTGGGCCGCCGCACGCGGCGAGGCCGTACCGTCGCCGCGCGGGCCGGTCTGCGTGCACTGCGGGCAGCCGCAGGTCGCCCCGGACGGCTACTGCGAGGGCTGCGGCAGCGCCCAGCCGCGCCCGCGCGACCACATGGAGAAGGCCCTCGGGGGCGTCGCCGGGGTCAGCGACCGCGGCGTGCGCCACCACCGCAACGAGGACTCCTTCACCGTCGCCGCGACCTCGCTGCCCGGCGGCGAGCCGGTCGTGGTCGCCGTGGTGTGCGACGGCGTCTCCTCCTCCGACCGCCCCGACGAGGCCTCGGAGACCGCCGTCGACGCCGCCTCCGAGTCGCTGCTGACCGCCCTGGAGGCCGGCCGGGACCCGAACCAGGCGATGCGCCAGGCCATCGCCGACGCCGCGCAGGCCGTCGCCGACCTCGCCACCGACGGCGCCGGCCCCACCCGGCCCGACCTCAACGCGCCCGCCTGCACCTACGTCAGCGCGATAGCCGCTGGCGGCCGGGTCACCATCGGGTGGGTCGGCGACACCCGGGCGTACTGGATCCCGGACGACCGCGCCGCCGCGGAGCCGTTCCGGCTCACCCAGGACGACTCCTGGGCGGCCCGGATGGTCGAGGCCGGGCTGATGAGCGAGGCCGAGGCCTACTCCGACCCGCGCGCGCACGCGATCACCGGCTGGCTCGGCGCCGACGCCGAGGAGGTCGTGCCGCACACCCTCGACTTCACCCCGCACGTCCCCGGCGTGGTGCTGATCTGCACCGACGGCCTGTGGAACTACGCCGAGGCGGCCACCGACCTGGCGTACTACGTGCGCCCGGACGCCCGCACCGAGCCGCTCGCCACGGCGCAGACCCTGGTGAAGTTCGCGGTCGCGGCCGGCGGCCACGACAACATCACCGTCGCCGTGCTGCCGATCGACCCGCCGGCCGCCGCCGAGGACGCCGACCAGACCCCGACCGCGCTGGACCTGCCGGTGATCGCTCCGCGACCGGCCCCGGCGGCGGACGGCGGGGACGGCGGGGACGACGAGGACCACGACCCGACCCTGCCGGACCTCCCGGTGATCGGTTCCGCCGCGGCCCCGCTGCCCCCGGTCCCGCCCGCACCCCCGGAGGTCCCCCCGGCGCCGCCCGTCCCGCCGCAGCCGCCGCACCCGCCGACGGCCTGACCGACCACCCGCCGGACGCCCCGGCGCCACGACCCGCCGGCCCGCCCGGCGGGCCGCCCCACCGTCCTGAGCACGTCCACCCCTCACCCGACGGGAGTCGACCGCCCCATGGCAACACTGGCGAAGCCGAGTCTGCCCAGGTTCCACGTGGAGATCTTCCAGAACGAGTACCTGGCCGACGGCGCCCGCGAGGTCAACGCCATCGTCACCGTCACCGCGACCGGCGGCGGCACCTCCGGCGGCCGGCCGCTCGGCTTCGCCGACGCCACCCCGGCGGGCACCGGGACGGCGGCGGCCGTGGTCATCCTGGTGGACTGCTCGGGCTCGATGGACTACCCCAAGACCAAGATCAACGGCGCTCGCGAGGCCACCGCCGCCGCCGTCGACGCGCTGCGCGACGGCACCGCCTTCGCCGTGGTCGCCGGCACCCACGAGGCCCGCGACATCTACCCCGGCGACGGCACCCTCGCGATCGCCTCCGCCACCACCCGCGAGCAGGCCAAGGACTCGCTGCGCCGGCTCACCGCGGCCGGCGGCACCGCGATGGGCACCTGGCTGGCCAAGGCCGACAAGCTCTTCCTGACCCGCCACGACATCGCCATCCGGCACGCCATCCTGCTCACCGACGGCAACAACGAGCACGAGTCGGCCGAGGACCTGGCCCGCAACATCGAGCGGGTGACCGGCCACTTCACCGCCGACTGCCGCGGCGTGGGCACCGACTGGCGGATCGACGAGCTGCGCCGGATCTCCTCGGCGCTGCTCGGCACCACCGACATCGTCGCCGAGCCCTCCGGCCTGGCCGAGGACTTCCGCTCGATGATGGCCGGCGCGATGGGCAAGCAGGTCGCCGACGTCGCGCTGCGGATCTGGACCCCGGCCAACGCCACGGTCCGGTTCGTCAAGCAGGTCGCCCCCGCGGTCGAGGACCTGACCTCCCGCCGCACCGAGGCCGGCCCCCGGGCCGGCGACTACCCGACCGGCTCCTGGGGCGACGAGAGCCGCGACTACCACGTCTGCGTCGAGGTGCCGGCCGCCGCGGTCGGCAACGAGATGCTGGCCGCCCGGGTCAGCCTGGTGCTGCCCGAGCAGGTCGCCGGCGGCACCCCCGAGGTGCTCACCCAGGGCCTGGTCAAGGCGGTCTGGACGGACGACCTGGCCTCCTCCACCCGGATCAGCCCACAGGTCGCCCACTACACCGGGCAGGCCGAGCTCGCCTCCTCCATCCAGGAGGGCCTGGAGGCCCACCGGGCCGGGGACGTCGACCGCGCGACCGCCAAGCTGGGCGCCGCCGTCCGGATCGCACACGCGACCGGGAACGAGGGCACCTACAGGCTGCTCCAGAAGGTGGTGGACGTGGTGGACCCGAAGGAGGGTACGGTTCGGTTCCGTAAGAACGTGAGCGAGGCCGACTCGATGACCCTTGAGACCCGGTCGACCAAGACGGTACGTGTGAAGAAGTGACCGCTGAAGACGTGACCGGGCCGGCACCCCGGCGCGACGCCGCACCGCGCCGGCCCGAAACGAGGGGGACCTGATGCCGATCTGCCCGAGGGGCCACGAGTCGCAGGCCGAGGACTGGTGCGACTTCTGCGGCTTCCCGATGACTCCGCCGGCCCCCACCCCGGGGGCGCACGGAGGCTACCCGGGGGCACCCGGGAGCGACCCCGCGCCCGGTGCGCACGCCGGGCACCCGGGGTACGGTGGCGCCTCCTTCGGCGCGCCGACGCCTCCGCCGCCGATGCCGCCGGGCGCCGTCCCGCCGCACGGGGCTCCGCTGCCGCCGCCCGGCATGGTGCCCCCGCCGCAGCACGGGGCCGTACCCCCGCAGGGCGCCGCCCAGCCGCACGGAGCCGTCCCGCCGCACGGGGCCGTCCCGCCGCACACCGGGCCGCAGGGCCTCACCGCGGGTCTGGCCGTCTGCCCGATCTGCCGCAGCCCCCAGACCGGACGGTTCTGCGAGGAGTGCGGCTACGACTACGAGCTCTCCACGCCCTCGCACCGCCAGGTGCCCGGCGCCGGCCACACTCCGCCCGGCCCGGCCCAGCAGCCGCCGCTGAACATCCCGCCGGCCTACGGCGGCACCCCGCCGCAGGCCCCGGCCGGCCACTCCCAGGCCGGTCAGCCGCCGTTCGGCCAGCCCCCGTTCGGGCAGCCGCCCCTCGGCCAGCCTCCCCTCGGCCAGCCCCAGTTCGGCCAGCCGCCGGCGGCCCAGCAGGCCGTCGCCCCGCCCGTCCCGCAGCAGCCGCAGGCCCCGGCGCACCCCCACACCTACGGCTACCCGCCCTCCTCGCCCGGCATCGGGCAGGAAGGGCCCACGCCCGAGGGCGCGTTCCCCGACCCGGCGGTGCGCGAGGACTCCGGCCCGGTGTACGCCCAGCCGGCCGGCCCCGGCCCGAACAACCGCGGCGGCGACTTCGGCACCTCCTTCAACCTGGCCCCGCCGCAGCCCCAGGAGCCCGCCCCGGCCGAGCCGGTGCGGACCAACTGGATCGCCGTGGTCTCGGCCGACCGGGACTACTTCACCGAGATGATGGCCCGCAGCGGCCCCGAGGCGGCCGGCCTGTTCTTCCCGCCGTACTGCCCCGAGCGCCGGATCCCGCTGACCGGCCGCGGCCAGCTGCGGATCGGGCGGCGCAGCCAGCACCGCGGCACCGTCCCGGAGATCGACCTGTCCGTCCCGCCGGAGGACCCGGGTGCCTCGCACCAGCACGCGCTACTCGCCGAACAGGCGGACGGCAGCTGGGTCCTGGTGGACCAGGACTCGACCAACGGCACCACCATGAACGGCGGCGCGGAGCCGATCACCCCGCACGTCGCCGTGCCGCTGAACGACGGCGACCGGATCCACATCGGCGCCTGGACCACCATCACCGTGCACCGCGGCTGAAAGGCCGTGAACTGAAAGTCCGTCCGATCATTTCCCGACGGTCGATCAGCGCAGATCATCGCCAACTCCGGCCGGGCCGGGCGGAATTCGACATCCGCCCGGCCCGGATTTGTTTGCACCGCCTTTAAAATGTCCGCAAATTCGCTCGCACAGATGTGCACAGGAGCCTTCACAACCCCTAGGCTCATGGCACATGACTGCTGCTATATCCGCTGACGGCATCCGCCAGCGGTACGGGGATGTGCAGGCCGTCGACGGGGTGTCCCTCACCGTCGAGGCCGGCGAGTTCTACGGGATCCTGGGCCCCAACGGCGCCGGGAAGACCACCACGATGGAGATCCTGGAGGGCGTCCGGAAACCGGACGAGGGCCGGATCGAGCTGCTGGGCATGGAGCCCTGGCCGCGCAATCCGAAACTGCTGCCGCGAATCGGCGTGCAGTTCCAGGCGACCGCTTTCTTCCGCAAGTTGACGGCCCGGGAGACCATCCGCACCTTCGCGTCCTTCTACGGGGTCGGCCCCAGGCGGGCCGACGCGATGCTGGAGCGGGTCGGCCTCTCGGACAAGGCCGAGACCCTGACCGACCAGATGTCCGGCGGCCAGGCCCAGCGCCTGTCGATCGCCTGCGCACTGGCCCACGACCCGGAACTCGTCTTCCTGGACGAGCCCACCACCGGCCTTGACCCGCAGTCCCGGCGCAACCTCTGGGACCTCCTGCGGGACATCAACGCCGAGGGCCGCACCGTCGTGCTGACCACCCACTACCTGGACGAGGCCGAGGTGCTCTGCGACCGGGTCTCGATCATGGACCACGGCAGGATCCTGCACACCGGCGCCCCGGCGGCGCTGATCCGCGAGATCGACGACACCGTCCGGATCAGCGTGGCCTCCGGCCAGCTCCCGCTCGACCGGGCCCGGGAGCTGATGACCGCGGCCGGCGCGGACATCGCCAACCTCGAGGACGACACCGTCTCGCTCTCCGTCTCCACCCGCCTTCCGGCCCCGGTCCTCAGCGTCCTCGCCGAGCAGAACGCGCTGCGCGGCCTGGAAGTGCGCGGCGCCACCCTGGAGGACGTCTTCCTCCAGCTGACCGGACGGGAGTTCCGCGCATGACCGCCACCACCCCCACTAAGCCGCAGGCCGCCGGCGAGCGGGAGCGGGTCAGCGCGTTCTGGAGCCTGTCCCGCGCCATGCTGCTCGGGATGAAGCGCGACCGCACCGCGACCTTCTTCATCCTGCTCTTCCCGCTGGTGTTCCTGGTCTTCTTCGGCACCGTGACCAAGGGCTCCGGCAGCCCCCACGCCAAGGTCGCGCAGGTCGGCGCGGTGAAGCTGTTCGACTCCATCCAGGGCAACGAGCGGGCCGGGCTGGACAAGGTCCTCACCATCACGAAGACCGACGACGAGGCCGCCACCCTGGAGAAGGTCCGCAAGGGCGACTACGACGCGCTGATCAAGCAGGGCCCGGACGGCAAGGTCGAGCTGCGCTACACCGCCGCCGACCAGGTCCGCGCCGGCGCGCTCCAGGGCATCCTCAACTCGGTGGTCCAGAACGCCAACCAGGCGGCCACCGGCCAGAAGCCGGCCTTCGTGCTGGACTCCCAGCAGGTCGAGGACAAGTCGCTCAAGCCGATCCAGTTCCTGACCCCCGGCCTGCTCGGCTGGGCCGTCGCCACCGGCGCGGTGTTCGGTGCCGCGCTGACGCTGGTCAACTGGCGCAAGTCCAAGGTGCTGCGCCGGCTGCGGCTGGCCCCGATCAACGCCGGAACCGTGGTCAGCTCCCGGATCCTGGTGTCGCTGCTGACCGCCTTCCTGCAGACCGCCGTCTTCCTGGTGGTCGCGACGAGCTTCTTCGGACTGAAGCTCACCGGCAACTGGTGGCTGGTCATCCCGCTGGTGGCCTGCGCGACGCTCGCCTTCATGTCGATCGGCCTGCTGGCCGGCTCGGTCGCCAAGACCGAGGAGGCGGCCAACGGCATCTCGCAGATCATCGTGCTGCCGATGTCCTTCCTGTCCGGCTCGTTCTTCCCGCTGGACGGGGCCCCGGGCTGGCTGAAGGGCGTCTCCCAGGTCATGCCGCTGCACTACCTGGTCGACTCCGCCCAGTCGGTGCTCACCCGCGGCGGCGGCGTCATGGACGCCCTGCCGACCATGGGCGGCCTGCTGCTCTTCGCGGCGGTGCTGACCGGCATCTCCTGGAAGCTGTTCCGCTGGGAGGACTGACCCTCCCCGGCTGACGTCCGCAGACCTGTCCTCAGACCTGTCCGCGGACATCAGCCGACCGGCGTCCGCCGGTCGACGTCCACCGATCCCGACGGGGTCGTACGCCTTTGGTCCCGGTGTACGACCCCGTCGGCGTCTGCGACCATGGTCGGGTGACAGAGATCCGGCGAGGCACGCTGAGCGAGGAGACCTTCTACGACCAGGTCGGCGGTGAGCCGACCTTCCGACGGCTGGTCCACCGGTTCTACGAGGGCATCGCCCAGGACGAGCTGCTGCGGCCGATGTACCCCGAGGAGGACCTCGGGCCGGCCGAGGAGCGGATGACGCTCTTCCTGATGCAGTACTGGGGCGGCCCGCGCACCTACAGCGAGCAGCGCGGCCACCCGCGGCTGCGGATGCGGCACGTGCCGTTCAAGGTCGACAAGGCCGCGCACGACGCCTGGCTCACCCACATGCGGGCGGCCGTGGCGAGCCTGGAGCTGTCGGCCGAGCACGAGCGGCAGCTGCTCGAGTACCTGACGTACGCCGCCGCCTCGATGATCAACACCCCGGGCTGAACCGGCCCGTCCCCGGGATCCGGCCGGGGGTCACCATGCTCCGGCAGGCGGTCACCTGATCCGGCCTGGGGTCACCGGACCGGGCTCAGCCCCAGCCCCGCACCCGGCGCGGCCACGGTGCGCACCACCACCGAGCCCGCCGGGGCGCTCAGCCGCAGCCAGCCGCCCGCCCGGTGCACGGTCAGCGGGGCGTCGGGCCGCAGGAAGCCGATCACGTACGCGGCGTGCGGCACCCGCAGCGGCAGCTCGGGCAGCGCGGTGACCGGCCGGGACCAGATCTCGTCGGCCAGCGCGTCCAGCACCGCGCGGGTGCGGTGGTGCGCCGGGACGGCCTCGCTGCGCTCGCGGAACTCCCGCACCCCGGCCATCAGTTCGGGGTACACCTCGGCCACCGACGGGGCGCCGACCGGCCGCCAGCCGGTGCGCGGCGGCAGCATCCCGGCCCAGGCCGGGCCGGTCACCGGCGCGGGCAGCGCGACGGCGCCCGCGTCGGCGTCCACACCGTCCAGCAACTGGCCCGCCGAGACGGTCAGGTCCACCGCCTCGTCCAGGCCGCTCAGCCGCACGGTGCGGATCGCCAGCGCACCACTGCCACCCAGCGGCAGCCGTCCGAAGACAGCCAGCACGCCGTCCCCCTCACCCGGGCCCACCGCCTGGATCCGGACGGCCGCCGCCCGGTCGAAGCGCAGCAGGCGCAGCAGGAAGGCGGAGAGGTCGGCGGCCTCCCCGGTGTCGGTCAGGGCGAGACGGGCGGTGATGGTCACAGTCGTTCAGCTCGAATCGTCAGGTGGGGTCAGACGGTGGCGACTGCCGGCTCTTCGTCCATGAAGCGGCCGAGGAACTCCCGCTCCACCGGCGAGATCCGGCGCGGCCGGCCCTCGGCCAGATCGTAGGGGACGACCACGGTGGACGCCCGGACGTACACGATGTCGCCGCCGTCCTCGGCGATGTCCTTGATCTCGTACGAGACGGTCAGCGAGGCGCCGCCGATCCTGGTCACCCAGGTCTCGATGGTGACCGGCTCGGGCCGGTGCACCAGCGGGCGCTTGTAGTCGATCTCGTGGCGGGCCACCACCGAGCCGCCCGCGAACTCCCCGGCGCCGGCCGCGGCGGCCTGGGTGAACATGAAGTCGATCCGGGCCTCCTCCAGGTAGCGCAGGAAGACCACGTTGTTGACGTGTCCGAAGGCGTCCATGTCGGACCAGCGCAGCGGGCAGGCGTAGATGTGGCGAGCCACGGAAGTTCTCCTCGGTGTCCGGTCGCCCGCCGGCGCCGTTCCTCGGCGTCGGCCGGCGGTGGCGCAGAGCGTCACGCGACGGGCGATGGCGACGGGCGGTGGCGACGGGCGGTGGCGACGGGCCGCGGCCCGGCAGGCCGCCCCGGAGGGCAGTCTGCCGGGCCGTTGTGACGGCTGGGTGTCAGCCTCGGGTCAGCTTCTTGTACGTGGCCCGGTGCGGACGGGCGGCGTCGGCGCCGAGCCGCTCGATCTTGTTCTTCTCGTACGACTCGAAGTTGCCCTCGAACCAGAACCACTTGCTCTCGCCCTCGTAGGCGAGGATGTGGGTGGCCACTCGGTCCAGGAACCAGCGGTCGTGGGAGATGACCACGGCGCAGCCGGGGAACTCCAGCAGGGCGTTCTCCAGCGAGGAGAGCGTCTCGACGTCGAGGTCGTTGGTGGGCTCGTCGAGGAGCAGCAGGTTGCCGCCCTGCTTGAGGGTGAGCGCCAGGTTCAGGCGGTTGCGCTCACCACCGGAGAGCACGCCGGCCGGCTTCTGCTGGTCCGGGCCCTTGAAGCCGAAGGCCGACACGTAGGCGCGGGACGGCATCTCGACCTGGCCGACGTTGATCCAGTCCAGACCGTCGGAGACGACCTCCCAGAGGGTCTTCTTCGGGTCGATGTTGGCGCGCGACTGGTCGACGTAGCTGATCTTGACCGTCTCGCCGACCTTGACCGTGCCGCTGTCCGGGGTCTCCAGGTCCTGGAGCATCTTGAACAGGGTGGTCTTGCCGGCGCCGTTCGGGCCGATGATGCCGACGATGCCGTTGCGCGGCAGGGTGAAGCTCAGGTCGTCGATCAGGACCTTCTCACCGAAGGCCTTGTTGAGGTTCTCGACCTCGATGACGACGCTGCCCAGACGCGGGCCCGGCGGGATCTGGATCTCCTCGAAGTCCAGCTTCCGCATCTTGTCGGCCTCGGCCGCCATCTCCTCGTAGCGGGCCAGACGGGCCTTGGACTTCGCCTGGCGGCCCTTGGCGTTGGAGCGGACCCACTCCAGCTCCTCCTTGAGGCGCTTGGCGCGCTTGGCGTCCTTCTGCCCCTCGACCTTGAGACGCGACTGCTTGGTCTCCAGGTAGGTGGAGTAGTTGCCCTCGTACGGGTAGGCGCGGCCGCGGTCGAGCTCCAGGATCCACTCGGCGACGTTGTCCAGGAAGTACCGGTCGTGGGTGACGGCCACGACGGTGCCCTTGTACTTCTCCAGGTGCTGCTCCAGCCAGTTCACCGACTCGGCGTCCAGGTGGTTGGTGGGCTCGTCGAGCAGCAGCAGGTCGGGGGCCTCCAGCAGCAGCTTGCAGAGCGCGACGCGGCGCTTCTCACCACCGGAGAGCTTGGTGACCGGCCAGTCGCCGGGCGGGCAGCCCAGGGCGTCCATGGCCTGCTCCAGCTGGGCGTCCAGGTCCCAGGCCTCGGCGTGGTCCAGGTCCTCCTGGAGCTTGCCCATCTCGTCCAGCAGGGCGTCCGAGTAGTCGGTCGCCATCAGCTCGGCGATCTCGTTGAAGCGGTTGAGCTTCCCCTTGATCTCCTTGACGCCGTCCTCGACGTTCTCCAGGACCGTCTTGGTCTCGTCGAGCGGGGGCTCCTGGAGGAGCATGCCGACGGTGAAGCCCGGCGAGAGGAAGGCGTCGCCGTTGGAGGGGTGCTCCAGGCCGGCCATCATCTTGAGCACGGTGGACTTACCGGCACCGTTGGGGCCCACGACGCCGATCTTCGCTCCGGGGAGGAAGCTGAGCGTCACGTCGTCAAGGATGACCTTGTCTCCGTGAGCCTTGCGCACCTTGCGCATCGTGTAGATGTATTCCGCCACGTGAGATCGCTCCGGCGTCGTCGGGAGTAATTCGGCTTGCAGCCTTCCATTGTGCCGCACCCGGCCCGGAGGCCCGAATCGCCCAGGTGACCCCTTGGGGGTATCCGGAGCCCCTCCCCGCCCGCCGCGGCCCCGACGCTCCCGCCCCACCGGCAACACCCCGGCCGGCCGGGCCCCGTGGACACGCCGGCCGGGCCCCGGACGCGGGACGGCCCGGCTCCCCGCAGCGGGTGCGGGGAGCCGGGCCGGTTGCCGCTCTCAGGGCCTCGGGAGGTCAGTGCCTCCCGGCCCGCTCGGGCGGTTCGGTCGGTTCGGCCGGTTCAGCCGGTCCGACCGGTTCAGGCGGTGGTGCGGCCGTGGCGGCCGCGGCGGCGCAGGACGAAGACGGCGGCGCCACCGGCCACGACCAGGCCACCGGCGACGGCGGCGAGGATCGGGGTGGAGTCATTGGCACCGGTCTGGGCCAGGCCACCGGTGCCCGGGGCAGCGCTGGTGGTCGCCGGGGCCGGCTGACCGGCGCCGTTGCTCGGGGTGCCCGACGGGGTCGCGGCGGGGGTGCCCGACGGGGTCGCGGCCGGGGTGGTCGGGGCCGGGGTCGGGGTCACGCCGACCTTGCAGTCCAGGACGCCCGTGAACTGCTTGGTGTAGCCGTTCGGGCCGGTCACGGTGAAGTCGTAGTTGGCCTTCTCCTCGACCTTGACGAGCACGCTCTCGGTCTTGCCCGGCTGGACGGCGACCTGCTGCTTGCCGACCGTGACGGTGGCGGCCTCGTCACCGTTGTTGGTGACGGACACCCGCACGCCGCCGGCGGCGCACTCCTCCTTGGCGGAGCTGTCGATCAGCGCGCCCTTGCCCTGCTTCCAGGTGGCCTTGGCACCGGCCGCGACGTTCACCTTGGTGGAGCTGGCCAGGATCATGGTCTGGCTGTGGCGGCCCTGCTTGTCCACCTTGCTCATGAAGACCCGGCCGCTGAGCACGTTGGCCTCGGCGGTGGCGCTGATGGCGGCCTTGCCGTCCGGGGTGCCGGCCGGCACGTCCAGGAACAGCGGGGTGTCCTTGCCGATCGGGCCGGCCAGGCTGCCGTTGACCGGCTTGTTGTCCTTGTCCAGCAGCTTGACCTTGTCCGCGGCGTCGCCGGTGACGCTCAGCTTGACCTCGTTCGCGCTGGAGTTCAGCAGGAACGGGCCGAGCTTGCCGCCCGACTTCCCGGAGGCCGAGTCCGGGGAGATCGTCAGCGAGGGCTTCGGCTCGGCCGCGACGCCCTTGTTGGCGTCGCCGACCAGGTAGTCGCGCAGCTTCTTGGCCTTCTCGTTGCGCGGGACGGCGTCCTTGTTGTCCGAGAACTTCCAGATCGCGGCCTGGGTGCCGGCGGCGGCGTCCGCCTCGCTCAGGCCCTCGATGTGGCTGTTCGTGATCAGGGACGCCAGGGTCGCCTGCGGGTACGAGTTGTCCAGGATCCAGCGGATCTTGGGGGCGTTGGCGTTGCTGTTGAGGGAGCTCGACGCCCAGTCCGCCTCGTGGTACTTGGCGCTGCTGTCCAGGTAGACCGGGTTGTCGAAGTCGATGCAGTACGTCCGGAGCTTCTCGCCGGCGTCCGTCTTGAGGGTGAACAGACCACCGTCGACGGTCCTGTTCCCGACATCGATCTTCTCGCCGAGCATCTCGTTCTGGACCTCGGCGGTCACGCCCGAGGTCGGAGCGGCGGCGCCGGCCGCGGCCGCCGCACCGGCCGCGAACAGGCCTCCGCCCAACGCCAAGCTGGTCGTGAGCATGACAGTGGTTATCCGGGACAGACTCCGCCCCTGCCTCTGGAACATCTGGGATCCCTCCGGGCCGGGCCGCACCGAATGGGCGGCCCGCCGACTTGCCGTCCCGCGCGTGCCCCCTGTGGCGCCGCTGCGGGTATGAACCAGACGAATCCTATTGAGCCCCGGAGGCCCCGAAACCCCCATGCGAAATCAGGACGATTCCGTATCTGGATCGTTATCAATCCCCTCAGGTCCCACACAAGCTGACGACCGACCAGAAACTCGCGTGCGGTTTTCTGTTATCCCGTCGGATTGCGCACGCGGGTACAACGACCATCTCGATCAACATATTTGTCGACAGGAAGGTCACCGACCCGTCGGATCAGAGCGCCCCTCCGGCGTCACCTCCCCGCTCTCGCCCGGGCGCCTCGCCCGACTCCCCCGCCGCCGCCCGCCCGCCCGCCGGCAGCGCCCGTACGGCGGCTGCCGCCAGCGGTGCCGGGGCCGGGGCGGGCGCCGCCCCGTACGGCGCCCCGGAACCCCTGCGCGCCTCCACCGCGCTGACGATCCACTCCGGCACCACCTCACCCCCGACCTCCGCGCCCCCCGGCCCGGGACCGGCCGGCGGCTGCCCGCGCACCCCCGCCGCCCACCGGAACGCCGTGGTACCACGGGTGAGATCGTGCCCGACCGATCGCGCGTCGATCTCGACCCGGCTCCGCTTCACCTCCCCCTCCGTCCACTCGCGCACCCGCAGCCGACCGCTCACCAGCACCGGATCGCCCTTGGCCAGCGAGCCGATCAGGTTGACCGCCAGCGCCCGCCAGGCCGTCACCGTCACCCACTGCGTCTCGCCGTCCACCCAGCACTCGCGCTGCCGGTCGTACCTCCGCTCGGTGCAGGCGAGCCGGAAGTTGGCCATCGGCACCCCGCCGCTGGTTTCGCCGTAGCTCACCTCCGTCGCCACATTGCCGATCACCGTCACATGCGTCTCACTCACGGCACACCCTCCGCTCTCGCCGATGCACCGTACGGAATCGACCGGTGCGCCTTGAGCGTGCACTTCCGGGGAAATCCCGGCCACCGACTTCCGAAATCCTGTGGATAACTCGCCACTACGGAACTGCTGTCACTCGCAGGGGTGAATTTCAGCCCTCCGCGGCCGCTTCACCCCCGCTTCTTCGCGGCCATGACAACAAACCCGCTGCTCGCCGCCCCGCCGGCGCACCGCCGAACCCGCCCGGGAACACGCGGCGGAACGCGCCCCGACAGCCGTCCACGCACGTCATCCGACCGGGGCAAGCGCGATTAAGGCCCCCCACCCGCGCCGTCGCGGCACATTCTCCGTGCCGAATCCATAACGGGTGAGGAGGCAGCCCCGTAACGACTGCACAACGTCCGGCGCGGAACACTCCCAGACCGCTGCACTCACGGCCTTCACCTGCGATTATCGGACCGCTCCACCGAACCGACACACCAACGGCGGTGTCGTCACACCCGGCCGGGGAACCGGTCACCCTTATCCTGTCCCCGACAGGGCGAGGGCCCGCCACCCCCACCCCTCCCTCAGGTACGGGGCCGGTACAGCGCGCGCCCCGGCGCTCGCCAGCCCGATCCCGGCCACGGTCGCGCCCGCCAGGACGCCGCCCGTCCCGCCCCCATAGCTCAGCGGATAGAGCACCCGCCTTCTAAGCGGTAGGTCGCAGGTTCGAATCCTGCTGGGGGCACCACTCGGCAATTCCGCAGGCCAACGAGTCGGCGAACACTTTCCGTATCCGTTCCGGGCCACCCCGTAATCTCCCGCGGTGAACAAGCCGCGCACGCATCGCACAGAACTCGTGACCATGCGTGTCGGTGAGCGCCGCGAATACGCGGCCGAAAACGGGGTCAACCGGAACAACCGGAATTCCCGGCGAATCCCTCGCACGGAACGGAACGGAACAGCCCGCCCCGCTCCGCCCGCCGGGCCCGGCCTACTCCGCCAGCCCGGCCAGATAGGCGTCCAGCAGCCCCGTCTGCCGCTGCGCCGGGAACTCCTCCGGGGCGAACAGCGCCTGCACCACCAGGCCCAGCACGAAGGCCTGCGCCCCCGCCGCGAGCGCCGCCGGATCGGCCTGTGCCGGAAGCTCCCCCAGCCGCTGGGCGTCCGCGACGTGCGCCGTGAGCGCGGTGCGCGAGCGCGCGTAGCGGCCCGCGTGGGCGTCCGCCAGCTCCGGATCGGCCAGGGCGTGGTCCCAGGAGCCGACCCAGATCCGGTTGTCGGCCGCGGCCTCGGCGTCCAGCGGCAGGACGTCCAGCAGCGACGCCCGCACCCGGGCCAGCCCGGACGGCGGCGGGCCGCCGTCCGCCGGCTCGGTGCGCCGCGGCCGGGCCAGCGAGCGCCGGTCCAGCTCCTCCAGCGCGTGGCTCAGCAGCGCCCGCTTGTTCGGGAAGTAGTGCGTCAACAGCCCGGTGGAGGCGCCAAGTTCGGCGGCCACCGCACGCAGCGTCAGCCCCTCGAAGCCCCGACTGGAGAGCACGCGCCACACCCCCTCGGACACTTCGGAACGTCGGGCGTCGTGGTCTCCGCGGGCCGGTGTCATGGGGGCTATCGTACATACCAAACGTTTGTTATGAATGATCCAACCAACCTCGGCACCACCCTGAAAGGCCGCCCGTGTTTGCCGTACCGCTCACCGAGAACGCCGAACTGCGCCCGCTGGAGCCCTGGCAGGCCCCCGAGTTCCTGACCCACCTGGACCGCGCCCGCGCCCACACCGACCCGTGGATCCCCTGGGCCACCTTCTCCGTCGACCTGGACTCCGCCCGCGCCACCCTCCAGCGCTACGCCGACGGCCTGAACACCGACCAGAAGCGGATCTACGGCATCTGGCTGGACGGCACGCTGGTCGGCGGCGTGATGTTCGTGAACTTCGACGCCCGGTCCGGCGTCTGCGAGATCGGCGCCTGGACCGAGCCGGCCGGCGAGGGCCACGGGCTGGTCACCGCGGCCGTCAGGCAGCTGCTCGACTACGCCTTCGTCACCCGCGGCATGCACCGCGCCGAGTGGTGGTGCTCCTCCGTCAACGCCCGCAGCCGGGCGGTCGCCGAGCGGGTCGGCATGACCCGTGACGGCGTCCTGCGCGAATGGTTCCCGTACAACGGGGTCCGCTACGACAAGGAGATCTGGTCCATCCTGGCCTCGGAGTGGACCGGCCGGGCCTGAAGGCCTGAGGCCCGAGGATCCGACCGGGGCCCGCGGGCCCGCAGAACCGGCCGGTCCTGAGGAGCCGATCGAGTCCGGGACGCGACAGCGCGGGGCCCGGTGGACTCCCCCGTCCACCGGGCCCCGCCGCCTCGGCCGCCACCCCCGTCAGGCGGCCGGGGCCTCCTCCGTCGACCGCAGCCGCAGCGCGCACACCAGTGCCAGCGCCAGCACCCCGCCCGCCGACAGGAACACCACGTCCACCGCGTCCGTGAAGCTGCGCACCGCGTGCTCCCGCGCCGCACCGGCCAGCGCGCCGACCGCGCCGAGCGACCGCCCCGGCTCCCCCGCCGCGAAGACCCGGGACAGCACGGTGCCGAACAGCGCCGCGCCGAGCGCGCTGCCGAGGCTCTGGAAGAACCGGATGCCGGTGGTCGCCACCCCCAGCTGGTGCCGGGGCGCGGCCTCCTGCACCACCGTGATCAGCTGGCCGATCAACTGCCCCAGCCCGCAGCCCAGCAGGGCGAGTTCGGCCAGCACCGCCCACAGTCCGGTGTCCGGTCCGCTGAGGCCGAGCAGGGCGAGGGCGAGCGCCGAGCATCCCGCGCCGACCGCCGGGAACGTCCGGGTCGAGTGGCCGCGCCCGCTCAGCCGGCCGGCCACGATCCCGGACGCCGTCATCCCGGCCGCCATCGGGATCAGGTAGAGGCTGGCCGAGGTCGGGGCGACGCCCCGGGCGACCTGCAGGTAGAGCATCACGTAGACGATCGAGCCGATCATGCCCATCCCGACCAGGCCCTGGATCGCGAAGCCCAGCCGCACCGCGCGGATCCGGAACAGCGACAGCGGCAGCACCGGCTCGGCGGCGGTGGCCTGGCGCCACAGGAAGAGGCCGAACGCGCCCAGGGTCGCGGCCGCCAGCCCGAGGATCACCGGGGACGTCCAAGCGTACTCCGTGCCGCCCCACTCGGTGACCAGCAGCAGACCGACCGAGAAGGCCGCCGCGAGGGCCGCGCCGGTGAAGTCCAGGCTCCGGCGGCCGGTCGTCGACGGGACCTTGACCACCAGGGCGACGCCGACCAGGACCAGCAGCCCGAGCGGCAGGTTGAGGTAGAAGATCCACCGCCAGCCCAGGTGGTCGGTGAACAGCGCGCCGACCAGCGGCCCGACCGCCATGCCGAGGCCCGCGACGATCCCGCCCACCGCGCCGCCCTTGCCGCCGCGCTCCTCCGGCTCCTTGAACTGGGCGATGACCACCATGGTGACGCTCATCAGCCCGCCGCCGCCGATGCCCTGCACCGCCCGGAAGGCGATCAACTGGCCCATCGACTGCGCCGCCCCGCAGAGCGCCGAGCCGAGCAGGAAGGTGCCGACCGCCCCGAGCAGCACGCGCTTGGCGCCGTACACGTCGCAGAGCCTGCCGTACAGCGGCAGCAGCGCGGTCGCGGCCAGGGCGAACGCGCTGACCAGCCAGGGCAGCCGGTCGACGCCGTGGACGGGGTCGAGGTCCCGGACGATCGGCACGGTGGCCGCCGACACGATGTTCATGTCGAGCACCGCCAGCACGATCGTGACCAGGCAGAGCAGCATGCCCACCTTGCGCTGGACGGGTGTCATCAGCGCGGCGGCGGCATCGGGCGGCGCGGGTGCGGCGGTGATGGCCATGGTCAAGTCCCCCCAGGGTCCGTGGAGTTCGCGCCGGAACCGGGGTGGCCGGCGCTACGCCCTCACCATGGCAGGCTTTTTAGACTGGGTCAATTCTTCATCCAGACCAATCTTTCTGCCCGGTCAACATTTGAGCCTGGTACAGTCCCCCCATGGCGACCCACCCCGGATTCGACGCCGGCCTCGACCTCGACGCACTCCCCCTGCGGGAGCGCAAGAAGATCCAGACCGGCATCCGGCTCTGGCGCACCGCGGTCGGGCTGTTCGCCGAACGCGGCTTCGACCAGGTCTCGGTGGCCGAGATCGCGGCCGCCGCCGAGGTGTCCAAGATGACCGTCTTCAACTACTTCCCCAGCAAGGAAGACCTGGTCATGAGCCCGATGGAGCAGCACCTCGACGAGCCGGCCCGGGTGGTGCGCGAACGCGCTCCGGGCACCTCCGCCGTGGCGGCGCTGCGCGCGCACTACCTGGCCGCGCTGGAGCGGTTCGACCCCTCCACCGGGCTGAGCGACGACCCGGTCGTGCTCGACGTGGTCCGGGTGATCCACCGGACCCCGGCCCTGCTCCTGCGCGCCACCACCGGCTACGACCACCGGGCACAGGCCCTGCTGACGGCCGAGCTGCTGGCGCAGGACCCGGCCGGCGAGGAACTCACCGCCAGGATCGCCGCCGCCCAACTGCTCGCCGCCCAACTGACCCTGACCGGCGAGAACCAGCGCCGGATGCTGGCCGGCGGGCGCGCCGCGGACGCCCTGCCCGCGGCCCTCGACCAGGCCCGCCGCGCCTTCGCCCTGATCGAACACGGCCTCGGCGACTACGGCTCCGGCGCCGCCTGAGAGAGTTGGCGCACCACGACCGACCGGAGGTGCGCATGGACCAGCCGCTGCTCACGCGGGACCGCTCCGCCCTGCCCGCGCAGGCCGAGGGCCTCAACGCGTACGTCGGCGAGGACGGCGTCGCGGTACTGGAGTTCGCCCGCCCGCACCGCCGCAACGCGGTGACCCTGGCGATCTGGCAGGCGCTGCCCAAGGTGCTCGAGCAGCTGGCCGACGACGAGGGCGTGCGCGTCCTGCTGCTCACCGGCGCCGGCAACACCTTCAGCGCGGGCGCGGACATCGCCGAACTCTCCGAGGTGTACGGCGATCCGGACCGCGCGGAGGCCTACCACGCGACCAACGTCGCCGCCGAGGAGGCGCTGGCGGCCTTCCCGCACCCGACCCTCGCCGTGGTGCACGGCGCCTGCGTCGGCGGCGGCTGCCAACTGGCCGTCGCCTGCGACCTGCGCTTCGTCGCCGAGGACGCCCGGCTCGGGATCACCCCGGCCAAGCTCGGCGTGGTCTACTCGGCGGTGCCGACCGTACGGCTGTCCCGGCTGATCGGCCCGGCCCGGGCCAAGTACCTGCTGTTCTCGGGCGAGTTGGTGACCGGCCGGGACGCCCTGCCGCTGGGCCTGGCCGAACGCGTCCTGCCGGACGCCGAACTGGACGCCGCCGCCCTGGACTTCGCCCGGCTGCTGACCCGCCGCTCGACCCACACCATCGGCGCGGCCAAGGCCGTCCTGGACGCCCCGCCCGAGCGGGCCGACGAGGTCCTGGCCCCCTGGCTGCTCCGCTCCCGGGAGGGCTCGGACGTCCGCGAGGGCCTGGCCGCCTTCCTGGAGGGCCGCCCCGCCCGCTTCTGAGCCCCGCCCGCCCCTGAGGGCTCGGGCCGCACCCCACGACCCATACGATCATCCGACCGAGACCCGCCCACCCCCACACGCCCCCGGAGCACCACCCCGATGACGACCGAGGCCGAGGCCGCGCCCGCCCCCACCAGCCGGACGATCTGGGCCCGCCGGATCACCGACGGCCTGGAGCCGAAGAACGTGATCCTCGCGCTGCTCCCGCTGCTGGGCGGCCTGCGCTACGGCTGGCCGGGCATCGGCTGGGCGCTGTTCGCCGTCCTGTTCGCCGCCGTCGTCCCGACCCTGATCATCCGGTACGGCATGCGCAAGGGCACCGTGACGGACCGCCACGTCGGCCGGCGGCAGCGCCGGCTGACCGTCTTCCCGCTCATCATGGCCTCGGTGCTGCTCGGCTTCGCGGTGATGATCGCGCTGGACGCCCCGACCGACCTGACCGCGCTGGTGCTGGCGATGTTCGCCTCGCTGGTCCCGATCCTGGTGATCACCGCCTGGTGGAAGGTCTCCGTGCACACCGCCGTGGCCACCGGCGCGGTGGTCTGCCTCGCCGTCGCGCTCGGCCCGCTCTGGCTGCTGCTCGGCCCGCTGGTCCCGGTGATCGGCTGGTCCCGGGTGGTGCTGCGGGACCACACCACCGCGCAGACCGTCGTCGGCGCGGTGGTGGGCGCGGTCACCGCCGGGCTCACCTTCTGGCTGGCCCGCTGAGTCAGCGGATCGGCACCCCCGAGATCGCCCGGGCGATCACCAGTCGCTGGATCTCGCTGGTCCCCTCGAAGATCGAGTAGATCGCGCTGTCCCGGTGCATCCGCTCCACCGGGTACTCGCGGGTGAAGCCGTTGCCGCCGAGGATCTGCATCGCCTGCGCGGTCACGTACTTGGCGGTCTCGCCCGCGTACAGCTTGGACATCGAGCCCTCGGCCGCGGTGAACGGCTGGTTGTTGACGGCCATCCAGGAGGCCCGCCAGACCAGCAGCCGGGCCGCGTCGATCCGGGTCCGCATGTCGGCGAGCTGGAAGGCCACGCCCTGGTTGTCGATGATCGGCCGGCCGAACTGCTCCCGGGTCTTCGCGTAGTCCAGCGCCACCTCGTACGCGGCCCGGGCGATGCCGATCGCCTGCGCGCCGACGGCCGGGCGGGAGGCCTCGAAGGTGGCCATCGCCGCGTTGCCCCTGCCGCCCGGGCGCTTGACGCCCTCGCGGGCCCGGGCGAGGCGCTCGTCCAGCTTCTCCTTGCCGCCGAGCAGGCAGCTGCCGGGCACCCGGACGCCGTCCAGTACCACCTCGGCGGTGTGCGAGGCGCGGATGCCGTGCTTCTTGAACTTCTGGCCCTGGCTCAGCCCCGGGGTGCCCGGCGGGACGACGAAGGAGGCCTGGCCCTTCGCGCCGAGCTCCGGGTCGACGGTGGCGACCACCACGTGGACGGCGGCGATCCCGCCGTTGGTGGCCCAGGTCTTGGTGCCGTCGAGCACCCACTCGTCCTTGGCCTCGTCGTACACCGCCCGGGTGCGCAGCGCCGAGACGTCGGAGCCGGCGTCCGGCTCGGAGGAGCAGAAGGCGGCCACCTTGACGTCCTCGGGGGTGCCGAACATCTGCGGGGTCCAGGTGCCGATCTGCTCGTCGGTGCCGTTGGCCAGCACCGCGACGGCGGCCAGGGTGGTGCCGACGATGGACAGCCCGATGCCCGCGTCGCCCCAGAACAGCTCCTCCATGGCGATCGGGATGCCGACGCCGGAGGGGTCGAAGTACTGCTGGGCGTAGAAGTCCAGCGAGTAGATGCCCAGCTTGGCGGCCTCCTGGATGACCGGCCAGGGGGTCTCCTCGCGCTCGTCCCACTCGGCCGCGGCCGGGCGCATCACGTCGGCGGCGAAGCCGTGCAGCCAGTCGCGTACAGCGAGCTGGTCCGCGCCCGGATCCAGCGAGAACGTGCTGCTCATGGTGCTTGCCTCCGAAGACGTGTGCGGCCGACCGGGGTGTTACCTCGGGTAACATCGTCGGAGTCTGCTACTGATTGGTAACCGGTGTCAACGCCCAGGCAGACCCCGCCCGAACCCGACCCGAGGAGCAGCGCATGTCCCGAGAGCCCCGCCGCGAGCAGCTGCTCAACGCCGCCGACCGGGTCATCCAACGCGAGGGGCCGGGCGCCAGCATGAACGCCATCGCCGCCGAGGCCGGCATCACCAAGCCGATCCTCTACCGCCACTTCGGCGACCGGAACGGCCTGATCAGAGCCCTGACCGAACGCCACACCGGCGGCCTGCTGGCCGCCGTCCGGGCCGCCCTCGCCGAACCGCTGGAGCGCCGCGACCGGGTCGAGCACGTCCTGGACACCTACCTCGCCGGGATCGAGGCCCGCCCCCAGGTCTACCGGCTGCTCACCCACCCCGAGCCGGGCGACCCGAGCGGCGCCGGCAACGCGCTCGCCCCCGCGCTCCGGCAGATCGCCGAGGAGATCACCCGGGCCGTGCAGAGCCAGGTCGACCTCGGCGCCGACCGCGACCTGCTCGCCGAGGCCTGGGGCCGGGGCATCACCGGCATGGTGCTGGCCGCCGGGGACTGGTGGCTGGAGAGCAAGCCCTGCTCACGCACCCGGATGGTGCAGGCCCTGGCCGACCTGCTCTGGGGCCGGCTGGCCGCCGCCGCGGACCTGCCGACCGCCGTCCTGCCGCCCGCGCCGGAACCGTCCGCCGGCTGAACCGTCCGCCGGCTGAACCGTCCGCCGACCGACACGTCCGCCGACCGTTGCGCCCGCCGGCCAGAGCACCCGCGGACCGCACCCTCCGCCGACTGAACTCTTGTGCGGCACACGACAGTCCGGGCATCATCGGGCCCCACCCCCACCCCCGCCGTGCGAGGTCCCCGATGCGCCTGCGCCGCACCGTCGTCGCCCTGCTGCTCGCCGCCACCGCCGCCCTCACCGCCGTCCCGGCCTCGGCCCACGACGGGCCGCCGGACCGATTCCCCACCGGCACCGTCACCGCCGCCGACGGCCGCACCTCCCTCACCGACGCCCAGGGCCGCCACCTGCGGCTGCGCGGCTTCAACCTCGACAAGTACGCCGAGGCCACCCCGGCCGACCTCGACTCCGTCGCCGCCCAGGGCTTCACCCTGGTCCGGCTGCCGGTCTCCTGGACCAGGCTGGAACCCCGGCGCGGCCACCTCGACGCCACCGAGCTGCGCCGCCTCCAGCGGCTCCTCGACCGGGCCGACCGACTCGGCCTGCTGGTCCTGGTCGACTTCCACCAGGACGTCTACGGGCCCAAGTTCGTCGGCGGCAACAACGGCGTCCCCGCCTGGGCCACCCGGGACGACGACCTGCCCTTCACCCCGGACCCGGACGACTGGTTCGCCGGCTACTTCCAGCCCGCCGTCCAGGCCGCCTTCCGGCACCTCTACGACGACCCCGACCTGCGCGCCTGGCAGGCCGACTTCTACACCCGACTCGCCCGCGAACTGCGCGGCCACCGCTCGCTGTTGGGCTACGACCTGTTCAACGAGCCGTTCGGCCCGGTGGACGGCGACCCGACCGACCCGGCCGTGCTGGCCGCCTCCGCCGCCGCCCTGGAGCAGGGCCGGCTCGCCGACATGTACCGCCGCCTGATCGCCGCCGTGCGCCGGTCCGACTCCCGCGCCTGGCTGTTCGTGGAACCCACCGTGCTGGTCGGCCAGGGCGTGCCCACCCGGCTGCCCGGCTTCGCCGACCCGCGCCCCGGCGCACCCCGGCTCGGCTACGCGCCGCACTTCTACGACACCGCGGTCGAGGGCGGCGCCGACTGGGATCCGACCGGCGGCTTCGTCGAGCGGTACACCGCCGCGATCACCGACTACCCGGCCGCCCACCGCCTGCCCGTCCTGGTCGGCGAGTGGGGCCCGCCGAACTCCCGCACCCCGGGCAACGCCGAGCTGGTCCGCCGTCAGGTCGCCGCGATGGACGGCTTCGCCGAGGGCTGGACGATGTGGTACTGGTGCCGGGGCGCCGGCGGCTACTGCGCGCTCGACCCGGCCGGACGCCCCGCCCCCGGCGACGAGCCCGCCTTCGGCCCGTACCCGGTGGCCGTCGCGGGCACGGACGTCCGGACGGCCGCCACCGGCGTGAGCTGGCGCGCCGACGGCACCGGACGCGGCAGCGAACTCCTGCTTCCCCCGGCCGCGTTCCCGCACGGGGCCGCGGTCACCGTCGCCCCGGCCGGCGCCCGGGTCGAGGTCGAGCAGCCGACGGGCGGGCACGCGGGAACCGTACGCATCCGGCTCCCGCACGCCCGCCCGGGCACGACCGTGACGGTCACGCTCACCGCGCGGTGAGCCGCCCGGCGAGCAACCCGGTGAGCGTCGTGGCCGGGCCGCTCACGCCAGCCCCCGGCGGGCCAGCAGCGGCCCGGTCTCCGGCGCCCGCCCGACCACCGCACGGAAGGACTCCAGCGGGTCCCGGCTGAACCCGCGCGACAGCAGCTCGCGGCGGAACAGCTCGCCGCTCTCCCGCACCGGGCGGCCGTTGGTCTCGAACCACTGCACGGTGTCGGCGTCCAGCACCTCCGACCAGATGTACGCGTAGTACGCCGCGCTGTAGCCGCTGGCGAAGATGTGCTGGAAGTACGCCGTCCGGTAGCGCGGCGGGATCGCGTCCACCGCGATCCCGGCCGCGGCGAGCGCCCGCGCCTCGAACTCCTCGGCGTCCGCGATCTCCGTGCCCCGCGGCACGGTGTGCCACGCCCAGTCCAGCAGCGTGGCCGCCAGGTACTCCACCGTCCGGAAGCCCTGACCGAAGCCCTCGGCCGCCGTCATCCGCTCGACCAGCTCGGCCGGCAGCGCCTCCCCGGTCGCGTGGTGGCGGGCGTAGTTGGCCAGCACCTCCGGCCGGACCATCCACATCTCGTTGACCTGCGAGGGGAACTCGACGAAGTCCCGGGGCACCGAGGTGCCCCAGAACAGCGGGTAGCGCACGTCCGAGAACAGCCCGTGCAGCGCGTGCCCGAACTCGTGGAACAGCGTGCGCACCTCGTCCCAGTCCATCAGCGCCGGCTCGCCGGGCGCCGGACGCGGGATGTTCAGGTTGTTCAGCACCACCGGCCGCCGCCCGGTCAGCCCGGACTGGGCGACCAGCTCGGACATCCACGCGCCGCCGCGCTTGGACGCCCGGGCGTGGAAGTCGCCGACGAACAGGCCCAGCGGGCTTCCGTCCTCCTCGAACACCTCGAAGACCCGGGCGTCCGGGTGGTGCGCCATCAGGTCCGGCCGCTCCGTGAAGCTCACCCCGTACGCCAGGTTCGCGGCGAAGAACACGCCGTCCCGCAGCACCCGCTCCAGCTCGAAGTACGGGCGCAGCACCGCCGCGTCCACCTGGTAGGAGCTCTGCCGGACCTTCTCCGAGTAGTACGCCCAGTCGTGCGCGGCAATCTCCCCGATCCCGTCCGCGGCAGCCTCCCTGGCCAGCTCCCCGGCCTCCCGGCGGGCCATCGCCACGGCCGGGCCGACCAGTCGGGACAGCAGCCCGGAGACCGCCTCGACGGTGCCGGCCGTCTCGTCCGCCACCACGTACGAGGCGTGGCTCGGGTGCCCCAGCAGCGCGGCCCGCTCGGCGCGCAACGCGGCCGTCCGGATCGCCAGCGGGCCGTTGACGTCGAGGCCCCGGCCGAGCGAGGCGGCCAGCAGCCGCTCGCGCACCGAGCGGTCGGTGAGCTGGGCCAACTCGGCCTGGCCGGAGGTGTTCCGCACGCTCAGCACGTACTTCCCGGGGTGGCCGAGCACCCGGGCGTTCTCCGCGGCGCCGGCGATCGCGCCCTCGGACAGCCCGGCCAGCTCCTCGGCGGAGTCCAGCACCAGCGCGGCGGAGCGGGTGACGGCGTTCACGTTCTGCTGGAACGTGGTCCCGAGCGCGGCGAGTTCGGCGTTCAGCTCGCGCAGCCGGGCCTGCTCGGCCGCGCCCAGGCGGGCGCCGGACCGCACGAAGGCGGTGTACCGGCGCTCCAGCAGGCGCAGCGACTCCGGGTCCAGGCCGAGCCCGGCGCGCTCCTCGTACAACGCCTCGATCCGGGCGAACAGCGCGAGGTCCAGGTGGATCGCGTCGTGGTGGGCGGCGAGCAGCGGGCTCACCTTCGCCTCCACCTCGTCCAGCACGTCGGTGGTGTCCGAGGAGGACTGGTTGAGGAACACCGCGTCGACCCGGCGCAGCAGCTCCCCGGAGCGCTCCAGGGCCACCAGGGTGTTCTCGAAGGTCGGCAGGCTCCGGTCGGCGGTGATCGCCGCGATCTCGACCAGCTGCTCGGCCATGCCCCGCTCGTACGCGGGCAGGTAGTGCTCCTCGCGGATCTCGGCGAACGGCGGGAGTTCGTAGACCAGCGGGCTGGCCTGGAAGAACGGGTTCTCGGTCATTTCGCGACCATACGCCGTGTCACCCGCCCCGCTCATGCGCTTTACCACCCACCGCGGACGACCACCCGTCGGCCCTGCCGCACCCGCCTGTCACACCCGCCCGCCGACCCCCGCCGAACCCGCCTGCCGCCCGTTGTCGGACCCACCCGTTAACGTCGACGGCGCGGACCCGTCGGTCGCGGGCCGCGGCGCGCCCCGCCCGCGGGCTCGCACCCCGTCCCGTCCCCGTCCCCGCACGCCCGACCGCGCGCCGGAGAGGAGCAGCCCCCGTGGCACCCAGGACCGCCCTCGCGCCCGATCCGCACGGCCCCGGCGGCAGGCTCCAGCCGCTGGACGACGCGGGCGCCCCGCTCGGCCCGCCGGAGGCCGTGCGCGACCTCGCCGCCGCCGTCGCCGCCCGGGAGGCCGCCGAGCGTCCGCGCTGGGTCTGGGCCGCGGCCGACTCGGCGTACGCCCCGCTGCTGCCGCACCTGCCCGACCGGCTCGCCCGCTGCCACGACCTCCGGCTGGTCGAGGCGCTGCTGCTGGCGCACGAGGGCCGCTTCGGCGCGCCCCGCTCGCTCGGCGCGGCCTGGGCCCGGCTGCGCGGCCTGCCCGTCCCCGACGACCTGCCCGAGCCCGGCCTGGCCGACGCGGACGACGGCCAGGACAGCCTGTTCGCCCCCGACCGGCTGCAACTGCCGCCCGGCGCCGACCCACTGGCGGCCGTGGTCGCCGTCCACGCCGAACAGCAGCGCCGGATCACCGCCCTCACCGACCCGGCCGCCCGGCAGCGGTTCCGGCTGCTGGTCGCCGCCGAGTCGGCCGGCGCCCTGGTGGCCGCCGAGATGGCCCACGACGGGCTGCCCTGGCGGGCCGACGTCCACGACCGGCTGCTGACCGAGCTGCTCGGCCCCCGCCCGAACGTCTCCGGCACCCAGCCCAGGCTCCTCGCCGAACTCGCCGTCGAACTCCACCAGGCCCTCGGCGCCAAGCCGTTCAACCCCGACTCGCACGCCCAGGTGCTGCGCGCCTTCGCCGAGGCGGGCCTCCAGCTCGGCTCCACCCGCTCCTGGGAGCTCAAGGGCCTCGACCACCCGGCCGCGCGGCTGATGATCCGCTACAAGGAGCTGTCCCGGATCCACGTCGCCCACGGCTGGGCCTGGCAGGACGCCTGGGCCCGCGGCGGCAGGTTCCGGCCCGAGTACGTGGTCGGCGGCGTGGTCTCCGGCCGCTGGGCCAGCCGCGGCGGCGGCGCCCTGCAGATCCCGCGCATCCTGCGCGGCGCCGTGGTCGCCGACCCGGGCTGGCACCTGGTCGTCGCCGACGCCGCCCAGCTGGAGCCGCGGGTGCTGGCCGCGCTCTCCCAGGACGCCGGGCTGGCCCGCACCGCCGCCGGCGGCGACCTGTACGAGGCACTCGCCGCCCACGCCTTCCAGGGCGACCGCGAGAAGGCCAAGCTCGGCCTGCTCGGCGCCATGTACGGGCAGACCAGCGGCGACATCGGCCCGCTGCTGAACACCCTGCACCGCCGCTACCCGGCCGCGATGGGCTACGTCGAGGCCGCCGCCCGCACCGGAGAGGACGGCGGCGTGGTCGCCTCCCGGCTCGGCCGGGTCTGCCCGCCGGCCTCCGCGGACTTCCTCGACCTCACCGAGGGCGAGACGGCGGGCGAGGCCGGCGGTCGCACCGCCCGCGCCCGTGGCCGCTTCACCCGCAACTTCGTCATCCAGGCCAGTGCCGCCGACTGGGCGCTCGCCCTGCTCGCGGCGCTGCGTCGCCGACTGAACGCACTGCCGGTGCCCAGCCCGGCGGACCGCCCGCACCTGGTGTTCTTCCAGCACGACGAGGTGATCGTGCACACCCCGGCCAACCTCGCCGACGAGGTGGCCTCCGCCATCGCCGAGGCGGCCGAGGAGGCCCGCCGGCTGGTGTTCGGCGACACCCCGGTGCGCTTCCCGCTCAGCACGGCGGTGGTGGACTGCTACGCCGACGCCAAGTGACCGGAGCTTCCTGAGGGGCTTCCCGCGGGGGCTCCCATCCGGGCTTCCTTCGGCGCTTCCTTCGGCGCTTCCTTCCGGGGCCCCTCCGCGCCGCCCGGAGCTCAGAGCTTCCGGAACCCGCGCGCGTCCTCGGCCGCCGCGACCACCTCGGCCAGCCCGGCCCCGGTCGAGGCGGTGACGGCGGCGGCCACCGCACCCTCCACGAATGGCGCGTCGGCCAGCCTCACGCCCGGGCGCGGCTCGTCCTCCAGCACCGTGACGGCGGTGAGCACCGAGCTGCCGAGGTCCGGCAGCACGACCACGCCCGCCCCGGCGTCGGCCCGCGCGATCGCCGCCGCGATCAGGTCGTAGCTGGTGCCGAGCCCGCCGTCCTCGGTGCCGCCCGCGACGACCACCCGCACGCCGTCCGAGGCGAGTTCGCCGAGCAGCTCGCGCAACCCCTCCGCGAGCCGGGCGCTGTGCGAGACCAGAACAATGCCCACGTTCTCACTCATGCGGCCGACCCTACGGCCGGAACCCGCTGCTCCGGGAGAGTGGTCGGAATCCCGCGTGTCGCACCCCGTGCCCACCACCCCCGTCTGGCGTAGCGTCGGGGCGACGGCGTCGACTGCCGTGGCGTCCCCGCCCAGGTCACCCAGGTCACCAAGGGAGCGAAGAGCGTTGAAGAAGCTGATCAACACCCCGGAAGGCGTCCTGGAGGACGCGCTGGCCGGAATCGCCGCCGCCCATCCGGAGCTGGCGGTGGACATCCCCAACCGGGTGATCACCAGGGCCGCCCGCCCGGCCGCCGCCAAGGTCGCGCTGATCTCCGGCGGCGGCTCCGGCCACGAGCCGCTGCACGGCGGCTTCGTCGGCCCCGGCATGCTCGACGCCGCCTGCCCCGGCGAGGTGTTCACCTCGCCCGTCCCGGACCAGATGCTGGCCGCCGCCAAGGCCGTGGAGACCGGCGCCGGCGTGGTCTTCATCGTGAAGAACTACACCGGCGACGTGATGAACTTCGAGCTCGCCGCCGAACTCGCCGCCGAGGAGGGGCTGGAGGTCCGCACCGTCCTGGTCAACGACGACGTCGCGGTCGAGGACTCCACCTGGACGGCCGGGCGCCGGGGCACCGGCGCGACCGTCCTGGTCGAGAAGACCGCCGGCGCGCTGGCCGAGCGCGGCGCCCCGCTGGACGAGGTGGCCGCCCTGGGCGAGCGGGTCAACGCCGCCTCCCGCTCCTTCGCGATCGCGCTCACCGCGGCCACCGTCCCGGCGGCCGGCAAGCCCGGCTTCGACCTGCCCGAGGACGAGGTCGAGGTCGGCGTCGGCATCCACGGCGAGCCCGGCCGCCGGCGCGAGAAGCTCCGCCCGGCCCGCGAACTCGCCGCCGAGGTGGTCGAGACCATCCTGACCGACCACCACCTGACCCCGGGCGACGAGGTGATCGCCCTGCTCAACGGCCTCGGCGGGACCCCGCTGCTGGAGCTGTACGTGGTCTACGGCGAGGTCGCCGCCAGACTCGCCGAGCGCGGCATCACGGTGGCCCGCAGCCTGGTCGGCAACTACGTCACCAGCCTGGACATGGCCGGCTTCTCGCTCACCCTCACCAAGGCCGACGCCCAGCTGCTCGAACTCTGGGACGCCCCGGTCGACACCCCCGCCCTCAAGCGGGCGTAGGGCGTGTCCGATCAATTCGCCCCAGCCCCGAGCCACACCGAAGGAGACCCGATGGACTTCGACACCGCCCTGGCCGAGGCCTGGATCCGCGCGATCGCCGCGGCCGTCGAGAAGGAGCGCTCCCGGCTCACCGAGCTGGACTCGGCGATCGGCGACGGCGACCACGGCAGCAACCTCCAGCGCGGCTTCGCCGCCGCCCTGACCGCCCTGGACGGCCTCCAACCGGCCGGCCCCGGCGCCGTCCTCACCAAGACCGGCACCACGCTCATCTCCAAGGTCGGCGGCGCCTCCGGCCCGCTCTACGGCAAGGCCTTCCGCGCGATGGGCGCCGCCCTGCCCGAACCGGCCGGCCCGGCCGCGGTCGCCGAGGCCCTGTCGGCCGGCCTGGACGCCGTCCGCCTCCTCGGCAAGGCCGAACCCGGCGACAAGACCATCGTGGACGCCTGGACCCCGGCCGTCGCCGCCTTCCGCGCCGCGGCCGGCGCTGGCCTCCCCGCGGCGGCGTCGGCGGCCGCCGACGCCGCCGAGCAGGGCGCCCTCGACACCGTCCCGCTCCGGGCCCGCAAGGGCCGCGCCTCCTACCTCGGCGACCGCAGCATCGGCCACCAGGATCCGGGCGCCACCTCCACGGCCCTCGTCTTCCGCACCCTCGCCGACATCACCGCCACCTGAGCCCCCCGTTCCTCCTCGCCCGGTTCCCCGAGCGCTCCCCTCCCGGCCCGCGCTCTCGGGCAGATCCCGGGCCCTTTCCCTTCCTGTTCCCCCCGCAGTTCCCCGAGCCCCGGCAGGGGCGCGGGGAACTGCGCGAAGCGGAAGGCCCCCACCCGCACCGCGCCCCGAACCCTCGAACCCCGAACCCCCGAACCCCCGAACCCCCGGCCCCCGCGGAGCGCCCCTCACCCGTCCGTCCGCGCGATCAGCAGCAGCAGGGCGTCGTCCCGCAGTTCCCCGCCCGTGTGCGCCAGCAGGTCCGCGTAGACCCGCCCCACCGCCGCCTCCAGCTCCCCCGCCGAGCGCGCGGCTCCCCGCACCAGCGGCCCGACCCGCTCCGCCAACGGGTAGAACTCCCCGTTCGTCCGGTGCCGCGCCTCGATTACCCCGTCCGTGCAGAGCACCAGCACGTCCTCCGCACCGAACGGCTGCCCCCAGGTCGTCGGTTCCCCCGCCGCCAGTCGGCCGAGCCCCAGCGGCACCCAGGGGTCGGGCGCGTGCAGCACGTGCGCCCGCCCGTCGCCGTCCACCCGGATCGGCGGCACGTGCCCGTACTGCAGCAGCTCCATCGCCCCCGGCGTCCGGAACTCCGCGAACAGCGCCGTGGTGAACTCCCCGTCCGGCACATGCCGTTCGACGCTGGCCTCGATCCGCGCGGCGACGCCCCGCAGCCCGGCCTCGTCGTACGCCGCCTCGCGGAACGCTCCCAGCACCACGGCCGCGGTCTGCACCGCCGCCAACCCCTTGCCACGGACGTCCCCGACCGCGACCCGGGTGCCGTGCGGGGTCTCCAGCACCGAGTACAGGTCCCCGCCGATCCGTGAGGCGTCCGCCGCCGACACGTACCGCACCGCGAGCCGCAGCGGTCCGACGGCCGGCCCCGGCAGTTGCAGCAGCGCCCGCTGGGCGGCCTCGGCGACGGAGCTGACGGCCGCGAAGGCCGCCGCCCGCCGCATCCGGATCTTGGCGACCCAGGCCGAGAACAGCGTCAGCACGACGTAGCTGACCATCGCCCCGTACAGGAAGCGGGCGTCGTTGATGTTGTCGACCTCGTCGTGGTGGCTGAGCCCGAACACCGTGACCAGCCCGAGGGAGCAGACCAGGAGCAGTTCGCGGGGTTTCAGGGTCAGCGCCGCGACGGTCGGCACCACGGTCATCAGCGGGGCGAGGTAGCGGTCCTTGCCGGAGAGGAAGTCCGCGAGCCCGACCAGCAGGACGGCGATCAGTGCCGGGGTGGCGCGTCGCCAGAACGGCACGTCCTGGAGGTCGGCGGCGAGCAGGGCGCCGCGCTGCCGGTCCGGCGGCAGTCCGGCTGCCGTGGGAGCCGAGGGAGACTGGGCGCGGCGGAGCGGAAACACATACCGAACATAAGGGACGATCACGGGCGAGGCCCTACCGGCCCGTCCCCCGCACCGCGGGACATCCCACCCCACCCCGCCCGGAAATACCCTGGAGGGGTATGGTGTCGGTAGCAGAGTCGTTGTCGGCGCCGCATCCCGGGCAGCACCCGGGCCGCCCTGACCTCCCGGAGGCCTCCATGTCCAGCACCATCACCTACACCGTGTCCGGCATGAGCTGCGGCCACTGCGAGAAGGCGATCAGCGAGGAGGTCTCCGCCCTGGCCGGGGTCACCGAGGTCGCCGCCGACGCCACGGCCGGAACCGTGACGATCTCCTCCGCCGCCCCGTTGGACGACGAGCAGGTGCGCGCCGCGATCGACGAGGCCGGCTACGAGCTGGTCGGCCGCAGCGCCTGAACCCCCCGGCACGGCGGGGGCCTCGAACCGCTCCCGCCGTCCGCCCGACCAAGGAGCTGATCCGCATGAGCACGTCCGCCCCGGACCTCGGGGCCCGGGACCGGGTCGAGCTGTCGATCGGCGGGATGACCTGCGCCTCCTGCGCGGCCCGGATCGAGAAGAAGCTCAACCGGATGGACGGCGTCGAGGCCACCGTCAACTTCGCCACCGAGAAGGCCCGGGTCGACTTCGGCCCCGGCACCACGGTCGAGGAGCTGATCGCCACCGTCGAGCGCACCGGCTACACCGCCGAACTCCCGCCGCCCCCGGCCCCGGCCGCCCCCGAGCCCGGACCCGAGCCCGAGCCCGCCGACCCTCTGCGTGACCGGCTGCTGATCAGCGCCGTCCTCAGCCTCCCGGTCGTCCTGCTGTCGATGGTCCCGGCCCTCCAGTTCACCAACTGGCAGTGGCTGGCCTTCGCCCTCACCGGCCCGGTCGTGGTCTACGGCGGCCTGCCCTTCCACCGCGCCGCCTGGACCAACCTGCGGCACGGCGCCGCCACCATGGACACCCTGGTCTCGCTCGGCACCCTGGCCGCCTTCGGCTGGTCCTGCTGGGCGCTGTTCTGGGGCCACGCCGGCCGGCCCGGGATGCGCCACGAGTTCTCACCGTCCGTCGGCGACACCGATCCCTCCTCCTCGCTCTACCTGGAGACCGCCGCCGCCGTCACCGTGCTGATCCTGCTCGGCCGCTGGCTGGAGGCCCGTTCCAAGCGCCGGGCCGGCGCCGCCCTGCGCGCCCTGCTCGACCTCGGTGCCAAGGACGTCGCGGTACTCCGGGCCGGGCGGGAGGTACGGCTGCCGGTGGACCGGCTGACGGTCGGCACCCGCTTCGTGGTCCGCCCCGGCGAGAAGATCGCCACCGACGGCACGGTGGTCGAGGGCGCCTCGGCGGTGGACGCCTCGATGCTGACCGGCGAGTCCGTCCCGGTCGAGGTCACCGTCGGCGACGCCGTCACCGGCGCCACCGTCAACGCGGGCGGCCGGCTGGTGGTCGAGGCCACCCGGGTCGGCGCGGACACCCGGCTGGCCCGGATGGCCAAGCTGGTCGAGGAGGCCCAGAACGGCAAGGCCGCCGCCCAGCGGCTGGCCGACCGGATCTCCGCCGTCTTCGTCCCGGTCGTCATCCTGATCGCCCTGGCCACCCTGGTGGTCTGGTTGCTGACCACCGACAGCCCCACCGAGGCCTTCACCGCGGCCGTCGCCGTACTGATCATCGCCTGCCCGTGCGCCCTGGGCCTGGCCACCCCGACCGCGCTGATGGTCGGCACCGGCCGCGGCGCCCAGCTCGGCATCCTGATCAAGGGCCCCGAGGTGCTGGAGACCACCCGCACGGTGGACACCGTCGTCCTGGACAAGACCGGCACCGTCACCACCGGCCGGATGGCCCTGGTCGCGGTGCACACCGCCGAGGGCGTGAACGAGGCCGAGGCGCTGCGCCTGGCCGGCGCCGTCGAGCACGCCTCCGAGCACCCGATCGCCCGGGCGGTCGCCGAGGCCGCGGCCGAGGCCGGCGAACTGCCCGCCGTCGCGGACTTCCGCAACGTGCCCGGACGGGGCGTGGAGGGGGTCGTGGCGGGCCGCGCGGTCGTCGCCGGGCACGAGGCCCTGCTGGCCGACCGCGCCCTGCACCTGCCGCCCTCCCTGGCCCGCGCCAAGGCCGCCGCCGAGGCGGCCGGCCGCACCGTGATCGCGGTCGGCTGGGACGGCGAGGCCCGGGCCGTGCTGGAGGTCGCCGACGCGGTCAAGCCGACCAGTGCCGAGGCCGTCGACAGGCTGCGGGCACTGGGCCTGACCCCGGTGCTGCTCACCGGCGACAACCGGGCGGTGGCCGGGGCCGTGGCGGCCGAGGTGGGCATCGCGCCGGAGCACGTGATCGCCGAGGTGCTCCCCGAGGACAAGGTCGCCACCGTCAGGCGGCTGCAGGCCGAGGGCAGGGTCGTGGCGATGGTCGGCGACGGCGTCAACGACGCGGCCGCGCTCGCCCAGGCCGACCTGGGCCTGGCGATGGGCACCGGCACCGACGCCGCCATCGAGGCCGGCGACCTCACCCTGGTCCGCGGCGACCTCCGCTCGGCGGCCGACGCGATCCGGCTCTCCCGCCGCACCCTGGGCACCATCAAGGGCAACCTGTTCTGGGCCTTCGGCTACAACGTGGCGGCGATCCCGCTGGCCGCGGCCGGCCTGCTCAGTCCGGTGATCGCCGGGGCCGCGATGGCCTTCTCCTCGGTCTTCGTGGTCACCAACAGCCTGCGGCTGCGCCGCTTCCGGCCCGCCTGAGCCCGGACACCCCGACCGGGACACCCCGACCGCACGCGCGAGGGCCCCGGACCGACACCGGTCCGGGGCCCTCGGGTCTGTCCGGGCTCGTCTCAACGCCCCAGCAGCTCGCCGCCGTTGCAGTGCAGGATCTCGCCGGTGATGAACCCGGCCTCGGGCGAGGCCAGGAAGTACACCGCCGCCGCGACCTCACCGGTCTCGCCGATCCGGCCGAGCAGGGTGCGGGCGGACCGGCGGGCGACCTCGGCCTCGTCCAGCCGCGGCCCGAAGAACTCGGTGCCCGCGACGGTGCCCGGCGCGACGATGTTGGCGGTGATGCCCGACGTGCCCAACTGGGCGGCCAGGAAGTGGTTCCAGGCGTGCAGCGAGGCCTTCGCCGCGCCGTACGAACCGGCCCCGCGCAGGGCGGCGATGGAGCTGATGGTGACCACGCGGCCGGAGCCCGGGGTGAGCCGGTCGCGGACCGACTCGGTGAGCAGCACCACGGTGAGCACGTTGCGCTCGAAGTCGCCGCGCCAGCGCGCCAGCAGGGCGTGCGGGCCGCCGCCGACCACGGTCTCCCGGCTGCCGGCGTTGTTGATCAGGACGTCGATCCGCTCGGGCAGATCGGCGAGCGCGGCCTCGACGGCGTCCGGGTCGGCGAGGTCGCACACCAGCGGGGTGACGTTCGGCCCGAGGTCGGCCGCGGCCTTCTCCAGGACCTCCCGGCGGCGGCCCACGATCACCACGCGGTCGCCGGCCTCGACGAACCGACGCGCGACTTCGTACCCGATTCCCGTGCCACCACCGGTGACGACGACGTTCCTGGCCATCAGCCCACTCCCTCCCCAGTTCCGCCGTCGCGTGGCGAATGGCGCGACGGTCCGTACCGGAATGCCACGATTCCTATCACGCTCGGTTGCCGTGACTGCGGGGAGGGTGACGTCCCACCCGTGTGAACGTGTGATATGGGCGAGGTACGACGCGCACACGGAGCGTGGCGAGAGGCAGCTCACACCCCCGGGGCGTAACTTCTCGCACCCTGATACGTCTTAGGTTGGTAGTGCGGCAGTTTTTCCGATGGGCGGGGACACGCTGAACGGCATCGTGTCCCCGCGCTTCCAGCGGCTGTCGCCGACGGGGCTCCGGCGGGCCCCGGGAACGGTCGTCGGCTCTCGACGGCCTTCGCGCACGACGCCGGGGTTCTGGCGGGCCTGGGACGCTTTGAGCGGCCGTCCCCGGCTGCGGCCGGCCCCGGAGTCGTGCGCCGTACGGTTCCGTCTCCGCGCGGGCCCTCGGGCGCGCCACCGGGACGCGAAGGGGCCCGACCGCTCAGGCAGCGGTCGGGCCCCTTTCAGCTTCCGCGCGGGCCGGTGGTCGGCTCCGCTCCGGTCAGCGGGCGTCCAGCGGGACGTAGTCGCGGATCGCGGTGCCGGTGTAGATCTGGCGCGGGCGGCCGATCCGGCTGGTCGGGTCGTTGATCATCTCGTGCCAGTGGGCGATCCAGCCCGGCAGCCGGCCGAGCGCGAACAGCACGGTGAACATGCTGGTCGGGAAGCCCATGGCGCGGTAGATCAGACCCGTGTAGAAGTCCACGTTCGGGTACAGCTTGCGCGAGATGAAGAAGTCGTCCTTGAGGGCGTGCTCCTCCAGCTTGAGCGCGATGTCCAGCAGCTCGTCGTTCTTGCCGAGCTGGCCGAGGACCTCGTGCGCGAGCAGCTTGACCTGGGCGGCGCGCGGGTCGAAGGCCTTGTAGACCCGGTGACCGAAGCCCATCAGCTTGACGCCGGCTTCCTTGTTCTTCACCTTCGTGATGAAGGCGTCGACGTCGCCGCCGTCCTTCTGGATGCTCTCCAGCATCTCCAGCACGGCCTGGTTGGCGCCGCCGTGCAGCGGGCCCCACAGGGCCGAGATGCCGGCCGAGATCGAGGCGAACAGGTTGGCGTGGCTGGAGCCGACCAGGCGCACGGTGGAGGTCGAGCAGTTCTGCTCGTGGTCCGCGTGCAGGATGAGCAGCTTGTCCAGCGCGTTGACGATGACCGGGTTGAGCTCGTAGTCCTCGGCGGGGACGGCGAAGGTCATCCGCAGGAAGTTCTCGACGTAGCTCAGGTCGTTGCGCGGGTAGACGAAGGGCTGGCCCATCGCCTTCTTGTACGCGTACGCGGCGATCGTCGGCAGCTTGGCGAGCAGGCGCACGGTCGACAGGTGGCGCTGGGCCGCGTCGAACGGGTTGTGGCTCTCCGGGTAGAACGTGGACAGCGCGCCGACCACCGAGGACAGCATGGCCATCGGGTGGGCGTCCCGCGGGAAGCCCTGGAAGAAGCGCTTGACGTCCTCGTGCAGCAGGGTGTGCTGGGTGATCTCGCGGTTGAACTCCGCCAGCTGGTCCGCGTTCGGCAGCTCACCGTTGATCAGGAGGTACGCGGTCTCGATGAAGCCGCCATCGGAGGCGAGCTGCTCGATCGGGTAGCCGCGGTACCGCAGGATGCCGTTGTCGCCGTCCACGAAGGTGATCGCGGACTTGTACGCGGCGGTGTTACCGAAGCCGTTGTCCAGGGTGACCAGGCCGGTCTGCGGGAGCAGCTTCGAGATGTCGAAGCCGGAGTTGCCCGCAGTGCTCTCGACGACGGGGTACTCGTACTCGCCGTCCTGGTACCGCAGTACTACCGAGTTGTCGCTCACGTCTTCCTCACCGACGAAATGAATCCTCTTCCAAGGTGCCCTGACTGTCTCCACCATCCCCCATCCGGAGGACAGTCGCGCACCCGGGGTGGCCCGAAAGGGCCCGCCCCTACAAAACCTGCCGCCGCAGCCGGTACGAACCGGACAAGATCGGCACCACCCTAGGCTCTGCCGTAAATCTCTTCACGTCAAGAGAACATTAGAGGCAACCATCCCGTTGGATAATCATCCAGTAGACAGCCGATGATCGAGCGCGGTGTGCCTCCGACCTGCGCTGACGGCCCGAACGGCCTGTCCGATCGCCTTGCGTGACCCCACCAGCACCACCAGTTTCCTCGCCCTGGTCACAGCGGTGTAGAGCAGGTTCCGCTGGAGCATCGTCCAAGCGGACATGGTGACCGGAATCACCACCACCGGGTACTCGCTGCCCTGCGAGCGGTGGATCGTCACCGCGTACGCGTGGGCCAGCTCGTCCAGTTCGTCGAACTCGTACACCACCTCCTCGTCCTCGTCGGTGAGCACCGTCAACCGCTGGTCGTCCACGCTGAGGGCGGTCACCACTCCCACTGTGCCGTTGAAGACGCCGTTCCGCCCCTTGTCGTAGTTGTTGCGGATCTGGGTGACCTTGTCCCCCACCCTGAACGTGCGGCCGCCGAAGCGGCGCTCGGCCAGCCCCTCCCGGGCCGGCGTCACCGCCGCCTGGAGCAGGGTGTTCAGGTTCCCCGCGCCGGCCGGGCCGCGGTGCATCGGGGCCAGCACCTGCACGTCCCGGCGCGGGTCGAAGCCGAACTTCTGCGGGATCCGGCGCGCCACCACGTCCACCGTCAGCCCGGCCGCCCGCTCCGCGTCGTCCTCGGCGAACAGGAAGAAGTCCGCCAGTCCGTCCGTCAGCGGCGGCCTGCCCTCGTTGATCCGGTGCGCGTTGGTCACCACGCCGGACTGCTGCGCCTGCCGGAAGATCCTGGTCAGCCGCACCGACGGGATCGGCCCGCCCTCGGCCAGCAGGTCCCGCAGCACCTCCCCGGCACCCACCGAGGGCAACTGGTCCACGTCCCCCACGAACAGCAGGTGGGCACCCGGCGGCACCGCCTTGACCAGCTTGTTCGCCAGGATCAGGTCCAGCATCGAGGCCTCGTCGACCACCACCAGGTCCGCGTCCAGCGGCCGGTCCCGGTCGTAGGCGGCGTCCCCGCCGGGCTTCAGCTCCAGCAGCCGGTGCACCGTCGAGGCCTCCACCCCGGTCAGCTCCGCCAGCCGCTTCGCCGCCCGGCCGGTCGGCGCCGCCAGCACCACCTTGGCGCGCTTCGCCAACGCCAGCGTCACGATCGACTTCACCGTGAACGACTTGCCGCAGCCCGGACCGCCCGTCAGCACCGCGACCCGCTCCGTCAACGCCAGCCGCACCGACTGCTCCTGCTCCGGCGCCAGCTCCGCCCCGGTGCGCTTCGCCAGCCAGTCCAGCGCCACCGGCCAGTCCACGTTCCCGAACCACGGCATCCGGTCCTCGTCCGAACGCAGCAGCCGCAGCAACTGGTTGGCGAGCGAGATCTCCGCCCGGTGGAACGGCACCAGGTACACCGCGGTGACCGGCTCGCCACCCTCCCCCGGGACCGCCTCGCGCACCACCCCCTCGGCCGCCACCAGCTCCGCCAGGCAGTCGATCACCAGCCCGACGTCCACCTGGAGCAGCTTCACGCCGTCCGCGATCAGCCGCTCCTCCGGCAGGAAGCAGTGCCCCTGGTCGGTGCTCTGCGACAGCGCGTACTGCAGGCCGGCCTTCACCCGCTCCGGGCTGTCGTGCGGGATGCCCACCGCCTGGGCGATCCGGTCCGCCGTCAGGAAGCCGATGCCCCAGACGTCCGAGGCCAGCCGGTACGGCTCGTTCCTCACCACACCGATCGAGCCGTCGCCGTACTGCTTGTAGATTCGCACAGCCAGCGAGGTGGACACCCCGACCCCCTGCAGGAAGACCATCACCTCCTTGATGGCCTTCTGCTCCTCCCAGGCCGCCGCGATCTTCTTCGTCCGCTTCGGCCCCAGCCCCGGCACCTCGATCAGCCGGCCCGGCTCGTTCTCGATCACCTCCAGGGTGTCCACCCCGAAGCGCTCCACGATCCGCTCGGCGAACCGCGGCCCGATCCCCTTGATCAGCCCCGAACCCAGGTACCGCTGGATCCCCTGGACGGTCGCGGGCAGCACCGTGGTGTAGTTCTCCACCGTGAACTGCCGCCCGTACTGCGGGTGCGAGCCCCACCGCCCGTGCAGCCGCAGCGACTCGCCGACCTGCGCCCCCAGCAGCGCGCCCACCACCGTCAGCAGGTCGTTCCCGCCCCGGCCGGTGTCCACCCGGGCCACCGTGTAACCGGTCTCCTCGTTGGCGTAGGTGATCCGCTCCAGCACGCCCTCGACCTGCGCCAGCTGGCGCGGCACCTGCTGCCCGGACTGCGACGCCTGCTTGCTCACCGGACCCCCTTCGACCGGTACGGGTGGATCATTCCGCTACGCACCGTACCGCCCTGCCCCGACAGCCCCGGAACCGTTGCTGCCGTGCAGCGCCCCGGCCGAGGTGCCAAGGTGGGAGGAACCGAGGGGGACCGCCGTCGACCGCGCCCGCCCGCGCCCCGTCCGAGGAGCAGTGCCGCCATGCTCAACACCGACTTCCGCCCCGGTTCCCCGGACTGGCTCGACCTGAGCAGTCCCGACACCCGGGCGTCCGTCGACTTCTACACCGCGCTGTTCGGATGGACCTTCGACTCGGCCGGCCCCGAGGCCGGCGGCTACGGCTTCTTCCAGCTCGACGGCCGGACCGTCGCCGCCCTCGGCCCGGTCGCCGAGGACGGCGCCCCTCCCGGCTGGACGATCTACTTCGCCACCGAGAACGCCGACCACACCACCGCCCTGGTCGAACAGTCCGGCGGCCGCGTCCGGTTCGCCCCCTTCGACGTCTTCACCGCGGGCCGGATGGCCGGCTACACCGACCCGACCGGAGCGGACTTCGCGGTCTGGCAGCCGCACGACACCCGCGGCCTGGACCTCGTCACCGAGGAGGGCAGCCTCTGCTGGGCCGAGTGCTACAGCGTCGACGCCGAACGCGCCAAGTCCTTCTACCGGGCCGTCTTCGAGTGGCAGGAGCAGGACGTCCCGCTCGGCGAGGTGATGTACACCGTCCTCACCCCGGCCGGCGGCGGCACGGACGACGCCCACGGCGGCATCATGCAGCTCGGTCCCGAGCACACCGCGCGCGGCACCACCTCGCACTGGCTCCCCTACTTCGAGGTCCCCAACACCGACGCCAGCCTCGCCATCGCCGCCACCCTCGGCGCGACCGTACGGATCCCGGCCATGGACGTGCACGGCGTCGGCCGGCTGGCCCAGCTGGTCGACCCCCACGGCGCCGTCTTCGCCGTCATCACCAGCGCCAAGCCCGGCGACTGACGCCAACGGGGTCCCACGACCCTTCAGACGGGCCGTGAAGGGGTGCTACGGGCGTAGACAAGGCTGGGCGGGGCACGCGGTGCCTCCGGTGCCCTGATCGCGGCTGACGCGGCCGTCTGGCGAATCGATCGAATCCGTCGGCCCGTCAGATCCGTTGAATCCCTCGAACCCATCGAGCCCGTCGAGTCCGTCGAGTCCGGTTTCCGGGAAATGCGAAAAGCCCCTGATCCGAATGGATCAGGGGCTTTTCAGAAGAATTGTTCGGCGGCGTCCTACTCTCCCACAGGGTCCCCCCTGCAGTACCATCGGCGCTGTGAGGCTTAGCTTCCGGGTTCGGAATGT
>NZ_JBICYZ010000042.1:0-86600 GCF_043201465.1 Kitasatospora sp. NPDC048298 | reverse complement strand
TAAGCCGCATCCGGCGGGACAGGAGCCGGTGTGGCTGGCGACGAATGCAAAGTTGCCAGACCGCAACGGGCCCCGCCAAGACCCCCTCGCTACGACCTGGAGTCGTAGCGAGGACAGCGGCTCCGATTCGAAGGAGAGGTCACGCCGAGCGCGCCACCCCCTTCTGACCTGCGTAAACATCACCCACCCCCCGGCGAAAAGCGGGCAAAACGGACATTCCTAGCCGTCGTCGTGCACCGCAACCGCATGTGAGCGCACTCACCGTTTGAACCCCGACAGCATCACCACCCGACCCGCCCCCACCACGCCGAGTCACCACCGACCGGCCACAACTGAGACCGCCACCACACCGTGCCGACGCGGTGACGACAACCGGGGACACAGGGCGTGGGCCTGCGCGACGGCGTGCCGCGGCCGCTCGTCCACCGCACCGGTGCCTGTACGGCGACGAGTGGGACGCCGGCCGGCCGCCGGCTCGCCTCGCCTCGGATCGGCGGGCCCGGCAATCCGCCGGGACGTCCGGCCGGCGGAGCTTGCTCCGCACGGCCCACGCCGCCGTGCCCGCGGCCGGGCCCGCCCGCAGGCTGAGGTCCATGACGAGGAGCCTGTTCACCTGCGTCGGCGACACCGCCGACCACCGTTCCCGGGGCGCCACCGAGCGCCTGCTGAAGGCGATCGACGCGCTCGCGGAAGCCGACGGACTCGACTCCGTGACCCAGCCGCTGAGACGGATCATCCGGGCGCTGCCGCTGGGCCGGGCACGCGACGTGCTGCACGGGCTCCCGCTCGGCCATCCCCTGCACCCCGCCCTGGTCCAGATCCCCATCGGCGCCTGGACCTGCGCGGCCGTCCTCGACCTGACACCCGGCGCCCGCCGGCCGGCCCACCTCCTGGTGGCGCTCGGTGTGATCACCGCCGTCCCCGCCGCCTGGAGCGGCTGGGTCGACTGGGCCGAGCAGCACGAACAGCAGATGCGCACCGGCCTGGTGCACGCCCTCGGCGTCGGCGCGGCGATCGCCCTGTACGGCGGCTCGTGGGCCGCCCGGGGGCGGGGCCACCACGGGCTCGGCCGACTGCTCGGCTTCACCGGCGCCGCCGCCGCGACCGCCGGGGCCTACCTCGGCGGCCACGTCGCCTACCGACAGGGCGCGGGAACGAACAAGACCGAACCCGTCGCGCACCTGGTCGGGCCCGGCTGGCACCCGCTCGGCCGACTGGCCGACCTCCAGGTGGGCCTGCCCGCCCGACGCACCGTCGGCGACGTCCCCCTGCTCGTGGTGCGCGAGTCCGAGGACACCGTCCACGTCCTGGCGGCCTGGTGCAGCCACATGGCCGGACCGCTCACCGAGGGCGAGATCGTCGACGGGTGCGTGCGCTGCCCCTGGCACGGCAGCCTGTTCCGGCTCGCCGACGGCTGGAACGTCGGCGGGCCCGCCACCGCCCCGCAGCCCCGCTTCGAGACCCGCACCGACGGTGACGGCGTCCTGCACGTCCGCCTGCCCGAGGCCGGCTGAGCGGTTACGTCGGTGTCGGCCGCGGCCTCCCCCGGAACGCACCTGGCGGGGGGGGGGGGGGGGGGGCGGGCCCCCCCCCCCCCCCCCGCGGGGGGGCCGCCCGCCGCGCCCCCCCCCCCCCCCCCCCCCCCCCCGCCGGCGCGTCGCGCGAAGCAGTCGGTCGGTTGCCCGACGCCCGCTCAGACGCCTGCCGCGATCCGACCGTCGTCGATCCAGCCGCCGTGGCCGTCACCGCCGTTGTTGAGGAAGGCGGTGGTGGGGCCGGTGGTGACGAGGTAGTCGGCGTGGGCGTCGGCGTCGATGTCCGCCAGGGCCACCGTGGTCTGGTCGGTGGTGAGCCCGGTCGCCGTGCGGCCGTGGTCGGTCCAGCCCGCGTGGCCGTCGCCGCCCTTGTTGAGGAAGGTGGTGATGGAGCCGTCGGGGTTGATGACGTTGTAGTCGGCGCGGCCGTCACCGTCGAAGTCGGCGAAGCGGACGCGGCTCCGGTCGGAGGTGAGTCCGCCGGCGACCTTGCCGTCGTCGATCCAGCCGCCGTGGCCGTCACCGCCCCGGTTGAGGAAGGCGCCCACGGCGCCGTCGGGCTGGGTGATGAGGTAGTCCGCGCGGCCGTCGCCGTCGAAGTCCGCGAAGGTGACCTGGGTGGGGTCCGTGGTGAGTCCGGTGGCGATCTGGCCGAGGTCGCTCCAACCGCCGTGACCGTCACCGCCCTTGTTCAGGAACACCCGCACCGAACCGTCGGCGTTGATCATGATGTAGTCGGCACGCCCGTCACCGTCGAAGTCGGCGAAGCGGACCCGGCCGCGGTCGCTGGTCAGCCCGGTGGCGACCTGGCCCAGGTCACTCCAACCGCCGTGACCGTCACCGCCCTTGTTCAGGAACACCCGCACCGAACCGTTGTCGTTCACGATCACGTAGTCGGCACGGCCGTCACCGTCGAAGTCCGCCCACCGCACCCGGCCCGCCCCACCTGACTCCGTACCGGCGTGGTGCACCGGGGCCGGGGCGGCCAGGCCGTCCGTGAAGGCGCGGTCCAGGGCCTGGTCGAAGGTCTGCGCCATCCGCTGGTAGCCCAGGTCGTCCGGGTGCAGCCCGTCGGCCATCTCGGCCGGGGTCAGCGCGGGTGCGGCGGTGTAGCGGACCTTGCGCCCCTGGGCCTGCTTGGCGAGGACGGCCCGGCTCAGGCTGTCGTTGTAGTCGGCCACCTGGGTGGTCAGGCTCGGTGTGGTCGGGATCAGACCCATCACCAGGACGGTCACGCCCGGCCGGTCGGCCAGGATCCGGTCGATCAGCGCCGACGTCCGGTCCGCGGCGCGAGCCTTGTCGGTACCTCGGTCCAGGTCGTTGATGCCGATGTGGAGCAGTACGACGTCCGGCTGCGCGGCGGCCAGCCAGCCGTCGACTCCGGCCAGGAGGTCGTTGACCATGGACCCGCCGTGTCCCTCGTTGTCCGGGTCGGCCGTGGCGCCGTTGCGCAGCGAGCCCACCAGGTCGATGGTGTAGCGGTTCTGCTGGGCCACCAGGTCGGCGAGTGGTCCGCGGTACCCGGCGTCGGAGGTGCTCCGCCACCCGGAGGTGATCGAGTCGCCGAGCGGCATCACCCGCAGCACCGGGGCGGGCGTCGGCGCGGCGGCGGACGCCGTGGGGACGGCGGCGGCGAGCGCGGCCGCCGCGGTCACCGCGGCGAGAGCGAGTGTGGTGGTGCGCTTCACGGGATTCCTTCCTTGTTTCGGGTCGCGGTTCAGGCGCCGGCGGCGATCTGGCCGTAGCCGATCCAGCCGGGGTTGTTCTGGTCGTCGCCGCCGTTGTTGAGGAAGGCGGTGGTCGGGCCGGTGGTGACCAGGTAGTCGGCGCGGCCGTCGCCGCTGATGTCGGCGAGGTCGAGGGTGTTCTGGTTGCTGGTGATGCCGGTGGTGATCTTGGAGCGGAGGGTCCAGCCACCACCGGTGTCGCCACCGTGGTTGACGTAGCTGGTGATGCTGCCGTCCGGGTTGACGATGTTGTAGTCGGCCCGCCCGTCACCGTCGATGTCGGCCCACTTGATCCGGCTGAGGTCGCTGGTCACGCCGCTCGCGACCTTGCCGAGGTCCGTCCAGTTGCCGATGCCGTTGTTGCGGAAGACACCCACCGCACCGTCGGGCTGGGTGATCACGTAGTCCGTACGCCCGTCACCGTCGAAGTCGGCGAAGGTGACCTGGGCCGCGTTGGCCGTCAGCCCGGTGGCGACCTGACCGAGGTCGCTCCAACCGCCGTGGCCGTCACCGCCCTTGTTCAGGAACACCCGCACCGAACCGTCACCGTTGATCATGATGTAGTCGGCACGCCCGTCACCGTCGTAGTCCGCGAAGCGGACCCGGCCGCGGTCGCTGGTCATCCCGGTGGCGACCTGACCCAGGTCACTCCAACCGCCGTGGCCGTCACCACCCTTGTTCAGGAACACCCGCACCGAACCGTTGTCGTTCACGATCACGTAGTCGGCACGGCCGTCACCGTCGAAGTCCGCCCACCGCACCCGGTTCGCCCCACCCGACTCCGTACCGGCGGAGGATCCGCGGCCGCCGATCGGCGACACGTAGCCGCTGACGTGCTTGGACCCGTACATCCCGCCGGTGGTGATGGTGCCGCGGGTGACCTGGCTGTTGCCCTGGTTGCCACCGATGGTGCTGACGGTCCCGTCGGAGTTGACCGCAACGACCAGCGAGACGTGCTCCGCGTAGTCGACGCCGTTGTAGTTGAAGACGGCGGCGTCACCGACGCGGGGGGGTCGAGTGCATTCCGGAGCCGTACTTGGCGAAGCTGCCGGCCCCCGCGGTCAGCCCCGAGATGTTGACGCCGTTCTGCGCCCAGACCCACCGGGCGAAGTCGGCGCACCAGCTCTCGCCGCAACTGCCGTAGTAGCCGCTGCCGCCGGCGCTGTTGGTGTCGCAGGCCCCGTGGCCGAGGTTGGCCTCGGCGATGCCGACGATGTTCGACCCGACGCCGGCGGCGGCGACCTGGGCCCCCGTCAGCATGAGGACGGGCGTGACCGCGGCGGTGGCGAAGGCGGCGGTGAGCAGGGTACGGAGGGAGCGCTTGGGCATGGTGGGTTCTCCTGTTTCGGGCATGGCTGGGACAGGCGTGGTGAGGTGGTGGAGGTACGGCCCGCGGGTCACGCGACGTGGCGGGACCGGTGCCGGGGCCGGTGCCGGGGCGGGGGCCGGCACGGGGCGGGATCGCCGTCGGGCGGCACGGGGCGGCGACGGCTGCCCTGCAGGAGAAGCCGGTCGTGGGCCTGCGGCGCGGTGCCGGCTACTGCCAGATCATGTTGTCGTCGTGCACGTCGGCGGCCTCGACGCGGGAGACGGAGGCGCCGGCGTGCCCGGCGGCGGACAGGGCGACGGCGGGCAGGACGGCGGCGAGGGCGAGGGCGACGACCGCGGCGGCCTCGGCAAGACGGGTGCGCAGCATGGTGGTTGATCCTTCGACGGAGGAGGGACGGGGCGAGGAGGGGCGGCCGGACCGTGCGTCCCGCGGTGACGCTTCGTCCTGGTGGCCTTGCCGGTCGGTGGTCCCGGCCGGCGATCACTACCTTCGTCGAGGCCCGGGGCGGATGGAAGGGATGTCAGGTGGACGGAAACGTCCCCTGCCGGTTCCGTCCAGCGAGGCCTGATCGGGACAGTTCCAGTTCGTAGAACGGGGAGACGAGCGGGGCGCCGACCCGGGCCACGGACCAGCCGTGCAGCGCTGCGGCGGACGCCAGGGCCCGCCCGCAGAGCGCGGCGGCCCGGGACTCGGCGTCGGCGAGGCCGTCGGCGAGGAGGTACAGGCCGAGCACCGGGTCGGGGGCGGCGTCCGGGTGGACGGCGACGTGCTCCAGCCGGTCCGCAGGGGTCGCCACGGACCGGACGAGGTCGGCGACGCCGCCCGGCAGGGGTGCTTGGTCCGGGGAACGCAGGTGAATGTGGATCAGGTACATGCGCACGAGACTCCCAGGCCGCGCGAGCGGCGCACAGGGGGTCGACCGGGACTGTTCGGGCCATGGCCGGAACGGTCCACCGCACACCCCTGGTCCAGCTTCCGATCTCCGTGCGATGATCATGCGCGCATCTTTCGCAGTACTGCTACCGGGGGGTAGGAATGCTGGCAATTCTGGGGTTGGACGCGACTTCCGAAGCCGTGTACCGGGCCATGCTGGCCCGTCCTCAGGACGGCGTGGCGGGACTCTGCGCAGCGGTCGGGCTGCCCGAGGCGCAGGTGCGCTCAGCACTGGACACGCTCAGCGAGCTCGCCCTGGTCCGGCCCTCGCACGAACGGGAGGGAGCGCTGCGCGCGGTCTCGCCGGACGTCGGCATGGAGGTCCTGATGGCCCGCCAGCAGGCCGAACTGGCGCTCCAGCGGCAGCGGATCGAGGCCTCCCGCGTCGCGGCGGCGCAGCTCATCACCGACTTCTCGGACCTTCGTCCGGCCGCCGCGCACTCCGGGGTCGAGCAACTGGTCGGCCTGGACGCGATCCGCGACCGGCTGGCGTCCCTCACCCGCGAGGTGAAGGAGGAGGTGATGACCTTCGCCCCGGACGGCGGGCACACGCCGGAGAGCATCGAGGCGGCCCGCCCGCTCGACGAGGAGTTGCTCGGTCGCGGCGTGAAGATCCGCACCGTCTACCTCGACAGCGTGTGCAACAGCGCGCCGACCGTCGCGTACACCGGGTGGCTCGCCGCGCGGGGCGGGCAGGTGCGGGTCGTGCCGTCGCTGCCGACGCGGATGATCGTGGTCGACCGTGCCGCCGCCGTCATCCCGGTGAACAGCGACGACACGGCGGCGGCGGCCGTGGTGCTGACCGGCCACGGCACGCTGACGGCCCTCTGCGCGCTGTTCGAGAACGTCTGGGACGCCGCGCAGCCCCTCGGGGGCCAGGCCGTGCGCGACTCCCGGGGCCTCAGCGGCCAGGAGTCGGCCGCCCTGCGACTGCTCTCCGAGGGGCACACCGACGAGGCGATCGCCAAGCGGCTGGGCGTCTCGCCGCGGACGGCGCGGCGGATCGCCACCGAGCTGATGGAGCGGCTCGGCGCCCGCAGCCGTTTCGAGGCCGGGGTGCGCGCCGTCCAGCACGGCTGGCTCCCGGCCGGTGTCTGATCGACGGGAGTGATCTGCGCGGCGGCCCGGGCCGACTCCCCCCACGGCTGGACCAACTCCCCCACGGCTTGCGGAAGCCTCCGCCCGGACTACGCTGGTCCGACAGGACCGATCGGGCAAAGCCGACAATCGCCCGCATGTGACATTCAGCTCCACGCCAGGCCGCTGAGAGGTCATCTCATGGACAGATGTGAGGCTTTCCCGAATCACGACAAGGCTTTCCTGAAGGAAGCCGTACGGCTGGCCCGAGAATCCGTCGAGAACGGCTGGGGCGGCCCCTTCGGTGCCGTCATCGCCCGGGACGGGGAGATCATCGCACGCGGCCAGAACCGGGTCCTGCTCACCGGAGACCCCACCGCGCACGCCGAGGTGGAGGCCATCCGCAAGGCGAGCCAGATCCTCAACCCGGAGTCGCCGTCCATCGCCGAGGACCGGCAGAACGAGTGGACCCTCCAGTACGTCCCGCGGGACCCCGGGTCCTGCGACCCCGTGCCGGAGCGCGCCCGGATGCTCAAGGGGTGCTCCATCTACGTCAGCGGCGCTCCGTGCCCCATGTGCATGAGCGCCGTCTACTGGGCCCGGATCGACAGCGTCTACTTCTGCTGCTCCCTGGAGGACACCCGGGCCATCGGCTTCGACGACTCCTTCCAGTACGAGGACTTCGAGAAGCCCTACAAGGATCGACGGATCCACATCGAGCAGCTCCACCGCAAGCTCGGTGTGCGTGCCTACAGGGCGTGGATGGACAAGCCGAACCACCACTACTACTGAGGCGGGTCCCCGCGGGCCGCCGTCGCCGGGTTCGGCGCGGCGGCCCGCGGTGTGGTCAGGGCGTTCTCAGGGCGTTCTCACGACGCGCTCACGGCGTTCTCGCGGCGTCAGCCCTGGCAGCGGCCGCTGCTGTAGTCGAAGGTCGCGGCGGCCTGCGAGTACTGCCACTGCGGGGCGAGCAGTTGGGCGTCCAGCTGGGCGGCGGCGGTGCGGTTCTCCACGACGTAGCCGAAGTCCTGCAGCCAGGCCGGGTAGAGGTTCTTCGAGCCGATGAAGAACGCCGAGCCGTCGACCGAGACCAGCTTGTGGTGCAGCGCGTACGGGTGCCCGTCGGCCCAGGTGGGGGTGGACGCCGCGCGGAACGGGGCGAGTTGGAGGTTCCGGCACATCGCGGTCCGGGCCTGGGCCGGGTCGCCGAGGCGGGCGGTGAGCCGGGCAGCGAGGGTGTCGCTGATCTCGTTCAGGGACTTGATCTGCGAGTAGCCGCCGCTGCCGACCGTGCCCCGGTTGCCGGGGTCGCTGACCACGATCCGGACCTTCACCCCGTCGGCGAGCTTGCCCGCGAGCAGGTCGAAGAGCCGGGCGTCGTAGCGGGGCATCGGCGGGCAGGTGCCGGTCACGTCCTGCTGGGAGATGTCGATCCGGCTGGTGGCGCTGGCGACCAGCGAGCGCAGCGCGTTCTCCTCCGGATTGACCGTCTCGTAGGCGCGGTCGTCGTTGGTACGGTCGTGCAGGCCGACCGGGCCGCACGTGACGTCGTCGGCGCCGGCCGCCGGCTCCGGACGGTAGTCGGAGGTGGGGTCGCTGTCGCGGATCCCGACGCCCAGGCCGCCGACCGCGATCACCGGCACGTTGCCGGCGGCGGGCACCCGCGCGGCCGCCGGGTTGAGCCGCTTCTCCAGGTCGGGGGTGCATCCGGCGCCCTTCGAGGAGGCGAACCAGGCGGCCGAGAAGACACCGCTGTTGCGGCAGGTCCAGTCCCACAGGGTGTCCAGGTAGGCGCCGGCGGAGGCGGCGGCCGGACCGTTCAGCGCGAGGTCGACGTCCGTCACCGGGTGGGCGGTGTCCAGGTAGTCGCCCTTCCAGTTGTTGATGCCGCCGGTGATGACGCTCTGCCCGTCGACGACCAGCAACTTGGAGTGGTTCCAGGAGAACGCGGTCTTCGCGGTGGTCATCGAGGCCACCTCGATGGTCACCCGGTCGGCGGCCGTGCCGAGCCGGGCCACCAGGTCGTCCCGGTACTTCGACGGCAGCGCGGTGATGTTGAGCAGCGGAGCGGCCCCGGCGAGGATCCGCACGTGCGGCGCGTTCCCGGCGGCCACCGACGCCTTGAGGCCGTCCACGATGGCGTCCTGGAACCCACCGTCCGGGAACGGGGCGAGAGTTGATATGTCGACGGTGCGGGTGGCCTTCGAGATGTTCTCCCGCATCCGGTCCAACACCCGCTTGGTCCCAGGCCGTTCGGCGCAGGAGGCGTCCCCCCAGCACCCCGGCGTCTGCAGCAGCCACCCGCCCGGGTCCCCGGCCGGTGCGTCCAGCCGGTTGCCCGCCGTCCGCTGCCACACCACGCCCTCCAGCCCGGGCGACACCTGGCGCAGGATCCGCTCCACCGCGTCCAGGTGGGGAGTACCGTCGGCCTGGGCCGCCCCCGGCGCGGGAGCCGGAGCCGGAGCCGGAGCCGGAGCCGGGTCGGCGAACGCGGGGGCGACGGGCAGCACACCGACGGCGGCGGCGAGGGCCAGTGCGGAACCGGCCAGACGGCGGCCGGAACGGCGGGACTGGGGAGAGAGCACGTGCGAGTCCTTCATGCGGGGCCGGGGACGTTCACCCGGACGACACCGCTAAATTACCTCAAAGTAACCTGAGGTGCTGTCAGGGTCCCATCAAGGCCGCGCATCCGGCCTGACGTGCCATCCACTGGAGGTCCGGTGGCCCCGGGCCTCAGTGGAAGACGATGGCGTGGCCGCCCTCGATGCTCGCCAGGCACGCCCGATGGAGCTGACGCCAGGCGAAACGTTCCGTCTCGAACGGTCCGTCCATCGCGGGATCCACAGCCGGCCCGACCGCCCCGACATCGAAGGGAACGCCCTCACCGTCGAGCTCGATGCCGATCGACGACGCGATACCCGACAGTTCGGCCAGCAGTCGCTGACTGGAACCGACGATGCCATCGCCGTCGACGTCCGCCTCGTCAGGGAGGAAGAGCGGATCCTCGAAGTCGACCGGCACGTAGTAGCCGGAACTGTCGGAGTGACAGAGCAGATGAGAGTCGAACCTCGACATCTCGTCCCGGACCTTCTCGCAGTCGCGCTCGTACTGGCTCTCGCTGACCTCCAGAGCCGATGTGACGGGCTCGCCGAAGTCCGTGAGCACCAGGATGCGGCGCAGCTGGGTCAGGTACCCGTAGGGGAAGCCGGCGGAGAAGGTACGGGTGCGCGGCGGATCGGTCATCTCCGGCTCGTGCCAGCCGATTCCCTCCGCCATGAGCGCCCGGCTGAGGCGGGCGAAGGCGGAGCGGTGGTAGTCGAGCCCCTCGGCGTCATTGCGCGCCTGGTCGTAGAGGAGTCCCACTGATATCGAAAGTCCCATGGGCCGGAGTGTAGGAGCGGCCCCTGACACCCGACCACGCCTCCCCGGGGCTTCCGAACCGGGATGACCTCCCGGGCCGAACCGGCACCGACCTGCCGACCGAGTACGTGACCCTCGTGCTCCGGCCTCAGCGCGCCGGGGTTCTCCCCCGATCGGGGGAGAACCCCTTCCCTACTTCGCGTGATGTGTGGCCGTCCCCCGAGAGCCATGATCATGTCCTGCCCGGTCGAAGCGACCGATACCTCGCCGGCGTCGCCCGGCCTCCGCTCCCGTTCCCGGGCTCGTCGGCCTCCGTGAAGACGCGGAGACGCGGAGACGCGGAGACGCGGAGAGCTCATCATCCGATCATTCGAAGGATCAGCATGACGATGCGAAACACACCCATATCCTCTCTCGTGACCGTCGGAGCTGCGGTGGTTCTGGCCGCGACGCTGACACCGGCGACGGCCTCCGCCACGTCCGGCACCGTCGCCGAGGACCCGATGCGGCCGTACACCCAGCAGACGCTCCGCTGGGGGCACTGCGACGAGCACACGCCGGCCGCTTTCCAGTGCGCGACCGTCAAGGTGCCACTGGACTACAACAACCCCGATGGCGAGAAGCTCGACGTCGTGGTGAACCGGTTGAAGGCGAGCAGTACGCAACACCGCCGCGGCGTACTGCTGTTCAACCCCGGCGGTCCCGGCGCTTCGGGTCTGGGTCTGCCGGTCGCCATGGAGCCGGTCATCCCCCAGGAGGTGAAGGACCGGTACGACCTCGTCGGCTTCGATCCGAGGGGCATCGGGCAGAGCTCCCCCGTCAGCTGCGGTCTGACTCCCGACGAGCTGAACATCGACCGCCCGTACCACGCCGAGACCTTCGCCAAGGACGTGCGGTGGGCGCGAACAGTGGCCGACAAGTGCGCCGCCGCGGAAGGGGACAAGCTGCGGCACATCACCACCCGCAACACCGCCCGCGACATGGACCTCATCCGCACCGTCATGGGAGAGAAGAGGATCTCCTACTACGGGGGCTCGTACGGCACCTATCTCGGCGCCGTCTACATGCAGATGTTCCCCCAGCGGGCCGACCGGTTCGTGCTGGACAGCGCGGTCGACCCCACGCAGTACGGGCGGGGCACCTTCCAGCAGATGGCGCAGGCGACCGAGCCCGCCTTCACGCGGTGGAGCGAGTGGACCGCAGGGCAGGACACCACGTACCACCTGGGCCGGACCCCGGCCGAAGTCCGCAACACCTTCTGGGACATCGTCGCCCGGGCGGATCGCAAGCCCGTCGACACCGGCGACGGCCCCCTCACCGGCGACGACATCCGCGCCGTGCGCGACATCTTCTTCACGGAGCGGAAGGCCGCCGACTGGATCGCCGGACTGAAGAAGGCCGCCGAGGACGACAAGCCCGCCGCGCCGGCGCCCGACCCCGAACTCCCCCCGGAGAACCTCCTCGCGAGCCTCTGGACGGTCATGTGCGGCGACACCGCCGCATCGTGGCCGCGTGACCCCGAGCAGTACCGGCGCGACACCGTGCGCGGCAAGGCCCGGTACCCGCTGTACGGGGACTTCGCGTACGGCATCAAGCCGTGCGCCTTCTGGAAGCCCGGCAGCGAAGCCCCGACCACGGTGGACAACGACGTCCAAGCGCTGATCCTGCAGAACGAGTGGGACTCCCAGACGCCCCTGACCGCCGCCCAGAGCATGCACCGGTCCCTGCACGGCTCCCGGATGATCACCGTGCTGGGAGGAGAGGGGCACGGCGTCTACGGCAACGGGTCCTGCGCGGACGCGGCCACCACGCGCTACCTGACCACGGGCAAGCTCCCGGGGGGCGACCTCACCTGCCAGGCACCGACCGCCCGATGAACCACCGCCGCCGCGGTGCGGCCCCGCCCGCGCGGCGTCGGTGGGCATCCGCGGGTCGTCGCGGCTCCCCGTCCGCCCTGCGGTCCCGGACTGTTCCCGGACAAGATCGCTAGGCCTGATATCTTGCCAGCGCCGTGGTGTTCGGGAAACCGGTCGAATTCCGGTGCGGCCCTCGCCACTGTTGCCGCGGAGTTCCGCGGCCCTCGCTGACCGGCTCTGCCGCCGGTCAGGGCCACTGGGCGGGCTGGAAGAGCCGCTTGGGAAGGTCGGCCGCGGCGCGTCGATGCGGAAGCCAGGAGACCGGCCACGGCGCGACATGTTCCACGAGGGTTTTGGAGAACACGTGCCCAGCGGTCTGCCGTACCCGTTTCGATCCATACGTTCCGCACATTCTGTACATTCCGCACGTCCCAGAGGGCCGATACGTGTCGGCCGGGCGGTCGCGGCCGTCCTGTTCACCGGCATGCTCGGCGCCTGCGCGGGCGTCCCGGCTCCCGTCGCGTCCGGCGGGACGGCCGGGAGTGCCGCGCCGGTCGGCGTGGACAACTGCGGGACCACCGTGACGGTCGGCGCGCCGCCCGAGCGGCTGGTGACCCTCAACCAGGGTGCCACCGAGGTCGCCCTGGCCCTCGGCCTGCAGTCCCGCATGGCCGGCACCGCCTACCTCGACGACTCCGTCCCGGAGAAGTGGAAGGCGGCCTACGACTCCGTCCCGGTGCTCTCCAAGGAGTACCCGACGAAGGAGAAGCTCCTCGCGGCCCGTCCCGACTTCCTGTACGCCTCCTACGCCAGCGCGTTCACCGACAAGGTCGCGGGCAGCCGGGAGGAACTGCGCGACCAGGGCATCCCGTCGTACGTGTCCCCGTTCGGCTGCTCGGACAAGAGCAAGGTACCGCCGACGACCTGGCAGGCGATGTGGGGCGAACTGAACGACGTCGCCAAGGTCTTCGGTGTCCCGGAGCGGGCCGTCGCGATCCAGCAGCAGCAGGAGCAGCAGCTTGCCCGGTTCACCGCGACGGCCGCGGGCAAGGGCCTGAAGGTCCTGTGGTACGACTCGGACACCAAGACGCCGTTCGTCGGTGCCGGCCACGGCGGACCTCAACTCGTACTCGATGCCGTGGGCGCCCGCAACGTCTTCGGGGACCTGCCCGGTGGCTGGCAGAACGTGAGCTGGGAGAAGGTCGTCGCGGCGGACCCGGACGCCATCGTGCTGGCGGACGCAGGCTGGGACACCGCCCAGTCCAAGATCGACTACTTGGAGAACGACCCGGTGCTGAGCAAGCTCGGCGCCGTGCAGCGCAAGGCCTTCGTGGTGGTGCCGTTCTCGGAGTCGACTCCCGGCGTGCTGCTCGCCGACGGTGCCGCCCGGGTGTCCGCGGGGCTGGGCCGGCTGCACCCGGGTTCATGACCACCGCGCCCCACCCCGTCGTGCGGTCCTCCGGTCCGGGCCGCGCGACGGCGGCGCTGGCCATCGGTGTGGCCCTGCTGCTGACCACCGTGCTCCTCGGCCTGGCCGTGGGCTCGCAACACGAGCCGGTCCACACCGTGATCGACGTCGTGGTGCGCCGTCTCGGGCTGGGCGACCCGAACGTCACGCTGCTGGACGATCAGATCGTCTGGCAGCTGCGGCTCCCCCGGGTTCTGGGAGCGGCTGCCACCGGCGCCGGCCTCGCGGTCTGCGGTGCGGTGTTGCAGACGCTGACCGGGAACGACCTGGCCGATCCCTTCCTGCTCGGGATCTCGGACGGAGCCGCCGCCGGCGCGGTCACCGTGATCGTCCTCGGCGCCGGCGTGTCCGGCGTCGTGGGCACCGGTGCGGTGGCGACGGCGGCCTTCGCCGGTGCCCTGCTCGCCGCCGTCGTCGTCCTGGCACTGGCCGGCGCGCGCACCCGGTCGCTACCGACCGCCCGGACCGTGCTCGCCGGCATCGCGGTGGGACAGATGTGCGGGGCGTACACCTCGTTCGTCGTGATGGTCCTCGGGGACCGCAACGCGGCGCGCGGTGTCATGGAGTGGACGCTCGGCTCGGTCGCCGGCGTGCGGTGGCCCACCGCCGTCTTCCTGACCGCGGTCGCGCTGATCGGTGTCACGGTCCTGGCCTCCTCGGCCCGCGACCTGGACGCCTTCGCCTTCGGCGAGACCTCCGCCCGCTCCCTCGGCGTCCACGTCGAGCGCACCCGCTGGGCCCTCGTCGCCACAGCCGCGCTGGTGACCGCGTGCCTGGTCGCCAACACCGGCGTCATCGGATTCCTCGGCCTGGTCGTACCGCATGTGGTCCGTCTCGTCTGCGGGCCGCGCCACGCCCTCCTGCTGCCCGTGTCGGCGCTGGTGGGCGCGTCCCTCCTGGTGGGCAGCGACATCGTGGCGCGCTCGGTCCTGCCCGACCGGGAGATTCCCGTCGGCGTCATCACGGCCGGGCTCGGAGCGCCCTTCTTCGCCTGGCTGCTGTGGCGCCAGGGGCGGGCCGACGGGAGGGGGCAGTGACAAAGACGCCCCCCGTCGAACTGCGCGCGGAGGGACTCCGTGTGCGGATCGGCGCAGCCACGCTGCTGGACGAGGTCTCGCTCGCGTTCGGCCCCGGCCGGGTCACGGGCCTGCTCGGGCCCAACGGCGCCGGGAAGACCACCTTGCTGCGCGCGGTCGCCGGGCTGACCCGGCCGAGCGCGGGACGGGTCCTCCTGGACGGAGCGGATCTCCACGCGCTCACGGCCCGCCGACGAGCCCGACAGGTGGCCTTCATGGAGCAGCAGGCGGACACCCGGCTGTCGCTGCCGGTCCGTCAGGTCATCGAGCTCGGACGCACGCCGCACCGCGGCCGCTGGCCCGTGCCGACGAACTCCGCGGCCGGCGCCCACGAGCGGTCCGTGTTCGCCGACGCCGTTGCCGCGGCCGACGTCGGCCACCTGCTCGACCGGTCCTGGCCGACGCTGTCGGGCGGCGAGCGGCAGCGGGTCCAGCTCGCGCGGGCGCTGGTGCAGGAGCCCGGCGTGCTGCTGCTCGACGAGCCCACCAACCACCTCGACCTACGCCACCAACTCGGCTTCCTCGAAACCGTACGCGGGCTGGGCGTCACCACGGTGGCCGCGCTGCACGACCTCGAACTCGCCGCCGCCTACTGCGACGAGGTGGTCGTCCTGCTCGACGGCCGCCTGGTCGCCCACGGGCCCGTCTCCGAGGTGCTCACCTCGCCCACGATCGCGCACGTCTACGGCGTCGACGTCACCGTGGAACGACACCCCCGGCACGACAGACCGCACATCCGGTGGAACGGACTGCTCCGCGAAAGGACGACCCCATGACCTCCCCCCTGCCGGATGCCCCCGCCCGCCGCAGTGCCGTACTCCTGGTCGGCATGTCGATCGGGGAAGTCGTCCGCCGTGACGAACTCCTCCGGACGGCGGCGTCGCACCGGGCCTCGATCGCGTTCCTGCAGCAGGGAGACCCCTCCCTGTCGGCCGCGCTGACCAGGCTGGCCAACGAGGGCAACGAGACCGTGGTCGTGATCGGCGTCCGCCTCGCGGCTTCCGGCCCGGCCCATTCCTGGCTACGGCGGATCGCCGCGCACTGGTGGCGCGAGCGTGCGGGCCACCGCCCCGAACTCCTCGTCGCGACCCGCCTCGCCGACTCACCGGACGCGGTCGCCGCGGTGGCCGCGGTGACGAAGGCCATCAGCGGCACGGAGCCCGGCCTCACGTCCACGGCCTGGGAGGAGGTCCCCGGCCACCGGCACCAGGTCATGGTGTGCCGCGGTCCGCGTTGCGCGGCCGTGGGCGCGGAGGAGGGACTACGCGCCCTGGTAGGGAAACTGACCGAGCTGGGCCTCGGCGACGACGACGTGCTCGTCACCCAGACGGGGTGCCAGTTCCCCTGCAACCAGGCCCCCGTCGTCAGCGTGCAGCCGGACGACATCTGGTACGGGAGGATCGACCCGGCTGTCGCCGACCGCATCGTCACCGAGCACCTCGCCGGCGGACGACCGGTCGAGTCCCACCGACTCCCCCGCCACAGGAGAGAACAGACAGGCCACCACGACGACTGATCGCGACCACCGGCACGGGAGCGGGGTGAACTCCGTTCCCGGCCCACCGCGAGGTGCCCGCTCCGGCGGCGATCCCGCCCGGGCTACGCGGGCATCACCCCGTGGATGCGGGAGATGGTGAACATCCGCTCGTCGTTCCGCAGGTGACACCAGCCGTGCAGGTAGGGGGCGTCCAGTTCGAGCCGGCTGAGGGTGCGGACCGTCTCGTCGCCCGAGGTCGCGACGTACTCGATCGTGATGGCCTGGCCGTCGTCGACGGCATGGGCCAGCTGGCGGACGTCGGTGAAGGACAGGTTGCGCGCGTGCCCTGCGATGATCTCCTCGGTGTCGCTGGCGTACGGGCGGTCGTCCCACGGGTCCGGCTCCGGGATGTCCTGCGGGGCGTCCCGAAGCCGGACGGCGAGGGAGGGCAGGTCGACGGTCGTCCGGGCGTCCGTGGTGTGGGCGTCCGCCCGCTGTGTGCGGGACCTGCCACCGGACGGGCGCGGCGGCGGGAGGGTGCTCGCCGCGCGGGCGCGTTGGGCCCGCTCGATGCGGACGGACCCGTCGGGCTTCTCGGCGACGGGGGCGTAGCCCGCGGACCGCAGTGCCGCGAGCGTCTTGTCGAGCGGGGTCCGGCTGATCAGCACCGTCGGTGCCAGCAGCCGCAGGCCGAGCTGGGTGAGCTTGCGGTGCGCTGCCAGTTCGGCCAGGAGGGCGGGCTCCTCACCGTGGATCACACAGGCCGCGGAGACGATGCGCACTCGACCGTGGCTGCGCGCGGTGTCGTGGATCAGGTACGAGAGCGGCTGGGGAAGCGGCTCGACGGCGATGGCGGCCAGGTCGGCTGTGAGGGCGTCGGGGGTGAGGCCGGCGTCGAGGGCACGGCGGACGCTTCCCGGGCTGAACCGCCATACGGACGCCGCACCGGCGCTCTCCCGGTCCGCGACGGAGTCCAGCAGGGCGAGGAGGTGCGCCGACGGTGTGCCGGCGACCACGGCGGTGAGATCGCTTCCGAAGCGGGCAGTCCCGCTCGCGGCGGGCAGCAGTCGCCGGCAGGCGTCGGTCAGGGCTTGGGCGTCGTCGGCGAGCAGGGCGGCGCCGATCGGGGACACGGCCCCGAGGGCGAGTGCGCCGAGCAGTTCCGCCTCCCGGATCAGGGTGGCGAACGGCGTGGTGTCCTGGGGGAGTTCGTCGACGAGCGGGCGCAGCCACCCGAGCAGCGCTCCCAGGTCCGCCGAGTTCGCCGCGCCTTCGCCGGCCGGGAGTTGCGACGCGGCGGTGAGCAACCCGTGCCGGGCCTGCACGCAGCCTCCGCAGGGCGGTGCCCCGGCGAGCGCCGGCAGAGCCTTCCCGTCCTCGTCGCGGCTCCCGCCGGGGGTCAGCGGGAGTGCCCACCACGCCCGGAGCAGCACGGCGAGCTGGTCGGCCGGTTCCTGCTCGGCCCAGTTGTCGTAGGACGCGGTCGCCGCGACCCGGTCGCCGTCCCGGGCCAGCAGCCCGGCCGCGCTCGCCGCCTCCAGGACGAGGCGTACCGGGATCTCGTCGCACTGTGCCGCTCTGCCGATCCGGGCCAGCTCGCGGGCGCCGACCCCGCCGGCCTTGAGCCGGGCCGGTGGAGCGGCGGCGCACACCCCGAGGACGGACACGGCGTGGGCGGCGAACGCCATCGTGGCGGCCGAGGTTTCCCGGTCGATGTCCGAGACGGTGGCGGGCGCCGGCCGCACGCCGGGCGGGAGGGGTGTGAACGGGGCGTGCCAGTCGGGGCCGCGCAGTGCGAGTGCCACCTCCGCGGGCATGCGGGCCGGCCCGTACCGGTGCCGGTCCCGGATCAGTAGTCCCCTTTCCAGTGCCCACTGTTCGCCGGGCTCGGAGTCGGCCCGAGGCCCCCCGAACATGATGAAGCCCGGTCGTTCCGGAGCCTCCTGTGCCCGCCGCTCGAGGAGTTTCCGCGTGGCTGCGGGCGCCTTGGCCACCAGCGCGGTGACCCGGACCGGGTCGCTGTGATGGTCGATCAGCGCCGCCAGGCGCATTTCTTTCCTGTTGGCGGCGGGTTTGATGGCGAGTTTCGCCACCATGCGGCCCAGTTCGTCGGAGTTCGAGCCCCCGAGCAGTCGTGCGAGCGGTGCGTCGAGTCCCAGCGGCGAGGTCCACGCGTTCCGCAGCGGCGCGGCCATGTGCAGCAGGCCGTTGCCGTCGGGCCACATCAGAGCGCGATCCGCCAGTGCCTCCAGGGCGGCGGCCAACCCGTGGGCGCGTTCACCGTGTGTCGCGTCCAGGAGGCCTGCCAGGTCGTCCCGCGACGCAACCGTCAGTACGGCGACGGCCTCCGCCACCTGTAGGCACGGCTGCGTGAGTCGGGGCAGGGCCAGCGCCACGGACGCCGGGCGCTGGAGGCGGTCCGCCAGTTCGCCGACCGACCGCGGTTCCGGAGCCGACACGGCGTCCGGGCGCGCCGCCAGGACCCGCTCCAACTCGGCCGCGTCAAGACCGCGAAGCCATGCGGCCAGCGTCGATCCGTTCTTCTTACTGATGGGGACACCTCGCCACGCAGAAGGATGACTGCCCTGCCGAAAGCAGGCCCGGTGCACAAGGATGGCCTACCGGAGGGGGTGAGTGCGACGAAAGCCCCGACGGAGGGGCCGAGACCGTTCTTCGCCTCCCACCCAGGACGTCCGGTCCGCGGCGAAGGAGGAGGCCGCCGGCGACCGGCACAACCTGGTGATCGTCCTCGAACAGCGGCCTCGGGGCGGTACCGGTAGCCGCGGCCGGCGCCCTACTTGCCGACCAGCACCCGGGCGACGATCCCGCTGAGCGCCCCGGGCGCCAGCCGACGGGCCGTCCACAGGGCCCGGGTCCCACGCCCCGGAAAGGCCCACGACCGGCGACGCGCCAGCGCCCGGTCCATCGAGTCCAGCACCGCCTCGGCACTCAATCCCCGGCGTGGGCCGAGGAGTTGCGGGGTCTCGACGCGGATCCGGTCCAGCATCGGCGTCTCCACGGCCGGCGGGCAGACGCACAGGACCCGTATGCCCTCCGCACGGTGTTCCGCCGCGACGATCTCGGCGAGGAAGTGCACCGCCGCCTTCGCCGCGCCGTACCCGCCGCCGAGCGGTACCGGCACCCAGCCGCCGATCGACCCGAACAGCACCACCTCACCGCCGCCCCGGGCCGCCATCAACGGCACCACCGCGTGCACCACACGCAGTGTGCCGCCGTAGACGACGTCCATCACACGAAGGGTGTCCGCCGGATCCCGGTCGAGCAGCCGCCCCATCACGGCGACACCCGCGCAGTGCACCAGCCGGCGCGGCGGGCCCAACTCCCGCCCCACGTCGAGGACCACGGCGGCGACGGCCGTCCCGTCGGTGACATCGCAGACGAACGGGCGCACCCCCGACGCCTCCGCGGCCAGGCGGTCGAGACCTGCCTCATCCACGTCGACCGCCGCGACCACCCAGCCCGCCCGGGCCAGCCGCAGGGCCGCCGCCCGGCCGATACCACTGGCAGCGCCGGTGACGACGGCGACATCTCCTCGCAAGGACGCCATACTCCTGCTCCTGGGCTCGCATCGGGCCGGACACACCACCTCGGCCCGTACCCCGCACCGGAGTCCGGGCCGTACCCCCGGAGGATCCCTACCCGCCCGGCGCCGCCCGCAAGTGTCGCCACGGCACCGGGTAGTACGTGCTCGGGCCGGCGGCGCCCGTCACCGTCCGGCCGCGTAGGCCTGCATGCCCCGCGGGTCCGCGGCGGCCGACAGGAGCCCGGTGCGCGGATCGCGGGCCACCGCGCAGACGCGGCCCTCGCTCCACGGCCCGGCGACCCGCACCCGGTGCCGGCGTCGGCGCAGCTCGGCGATGGCGGCGTCGCCGATCCGCGCCTCGACGACGACCCGGGCCGGGTCCATGGCGTGGGGGTGGAAGGAGGACGGGAAGCTCTCCTGGTGCCAGTTCGGGGCGTCGACGGCGCCCTGGAGGTCGAGGCCGCCGCGCACGGCCGGGCGGAGGGCGACGGCCAGGAAGAAGTGCAGGGTCCACTGGTCCTGGGCGTCGCCGCCCGGTGTGCCGAAGGCCAGCACCGGCTCGCCGTCCCGCAGTGCCAGCGAGGGGGACAGCGTCGTGCGCGGACGGCGGCCGGGGGCGAGGGAGTTGGGCAGTCCCGGTTCGAGCCGCGCCATCTGGAGTCGCGTCCCGAGCGGGAACCCCAGGTCCGGGACGACGGGGCTGGACTGCAGCCAGCCGCCGCTGGGTGTGGCGGAGACCATGTTGCCCCAGCGGTCGACCACGTCGACGTGGCAGGTGTCGCCGTTGGTGGCCCCGTCGGCGGCGGTGGTCAAACCACCCTGGCCCCGCACATCGCCGGGGCCGGTCGGCTCGCCGCCGCCCGGGCCGGTGACGGTCGGCTCGCCGCCGCCGAGCGCCATCGCCCAGTCACCGGCCCCCGGGGCGGAGACGGCGCGTCGGCCGAGTCGTGGCGGCCGACCGCCGGGCCGGCCGGGGCGAAGCTCGGCGGAGGCGAACTCGCCGATCAGCGAGCGGCGTTCGGCGTTGTAGGCGGGATCGAGCAGGTCGGCCACGGTGACGCCGGCGTGTTCGGGGTTGTCGCCGTACCAGGCCTCCCGGTCGGCCATGGCCAGCTTGCCGCCCTCGATCAGCGTGTGGAGGTACTCCGCTCCGCCGTACCGCGGGCCTTTCGACCCGAAGTCGTCCGGCAGCAGGGCGAGTTGCTGGAGGAAGACCGGCCCCTGGCTCCACAGCCCGGGCTTGCAGACCGTCCAGCCGCCCCACTCGTGGCTGACCGGCTCCTCGTACGTCGCCTCGAAGGCCGCGAGATCGTCGCCCGTGAGCACCCCGGCGTGCGGCACGCCGGAGGCGTCCATCGCCGGGCGCGCGGCGAACTCGGCCAGCGCGGCCGCGACGAACCCCTGTCGCCAGACCCGCCGCGCCGCGTCGATCTGCTGCTCCCGCCCCGCCCCGGCGGCCTCCGCCTCCGCCAGCAGCCGCCTCCAGGTGTCGGCGAGACGGACGTTGCGCAGCAGCGCGCCCGCGGCCGGCGGACGGCCGTCCGGCAGGTAGAGCGCGGCCGAGCTCGGCCAGTGCCGCTCGAACTGCCCGCGGACCGCCGTGACCGCCGCCCCGATGGCCGGCAGCGCCGGGTGGCCGTGTTCCGCATGGCCGATGGCGTACCGGAGCACCTCGGACAGCCGTTTGGTGCCGTGGTCACGGAGCAGCAGCAGCCAGGCGTCGAAGGCGCCGGGGACGGTGGCGGCCAGCGGCCCGGTGCCGGGTACCTCGTCCAGGCCGAGCGCGGTGTAGTGCCCGATGGTGGCCGCGGCGGGTGCTCCGCCCTGGCCGCAGAGCACCTGCGGACGTCCCCCGGCCGGCGCGAGGATGATCGGCACCTCGCCGGCCGGGCCGTTCATGTGCGGTTCGACGACCTGGAGCGTGAACCCCGCGGCCACGGCGGCGTCGAAGGCGTTCCCGCCGTCCTCCAGCACCGCCGTCGCCGCCGCGGTGGCCAGCCAGTGGGACGAGGCCGCCATGCCGAAGGTGCCCTGCAGGGTCGGACGGGTGGTGAACATGCGAGTCCTCCTTGGGTTCGGCCCGGCTTCCAGGGATCCCTACCCGGCGACCGACCGGCTTGAAAGCCCACCCGAGTCCCCGCCCCTGACGGCTTTCCACGGGAACGTTGAGTTCTGATGCCGCTGGTCCACGGCGCCCCGGGCGGGAGACGAGTCGGCGGTCCGCGTCGGCGTCGTCGATGATGCCGCCGCAGCGCGGTGCCGACCTGCCGCTCGCCTCCGGACAGCCCACCGGCGGACCGCGGCGCCCGGCGTCGCATGCGGCGTCCTCGGCTGCCGCATGCGACGCCGTACCGCTCGTCAGGCCGGCGCGCTGCCGTCATGCATGGGGTGCCGCACTCCGGTCCCCCCGGCAAGGGCATCGGTGCGCGGTTCGAGGAGCGTGCCCCTGCGCAGGGTGATCGACATCAGGTCGCTGGGGGCGTCGAGTTCCAGCCGGTGCCAGCGGCCGCGCGGGACGATCACGGCGGTACCGGCCGGCAGCCGCACCATGTCCTCGGCGTCACCGGGCGTGGTGGGACGGAAGTAGAGGCGGACACCGCCGGCCAGACAGCACACCGCTTCCTCGGCCTCGGGGTGCATCTCCCAGTGGTCGGCATGGACGTCGGCGTCGGTCTCCACGTGGAACGTCGCGATCTGCCAGGCGTCGGAGTCGATGCCGGCCATCCGGCGTTCGGCGGCTCGGGCCCTCCCGTCGGGGTGGATGTACAGCGCCGAGGCGAACAGGTCGACGGACGTGATCGGGATCGTCGTCATGAGGGCGTTCCTTCCAGTCGGTTCTCCGTGGCGGCAGCGAGGCACGGGACAGGTCGCGGGCGCGACCGCCCGGGCCCGGACGCCCCCTAGTTTTTGTACATGTAAGTAAAGTAGACCGGAGGCTCTGCGTTGTCGAGGCCTGGGGGATGATGGAGGGCATGCAGCAGCCCTCCGCACCCCGCAAGGCCACCGGCCGGCCGCCCCGCATCTCCCGGGGGGAGGTCATCGGGACGGCTCGCCGGATCGTGACCGAGGAAGGTGTCGAGAGGCTGACCATGCGACGCTTGGCCGCGGAGATCGGCAGCACGCCGATGGCGCTCTACCACCACGTCCGCAACAAGGAGGATCTGCTCGTCCTCCTGCTGGACGACTACGCCTCGCGGACACTGCACCGGACCGAACTGCCGACCGAACCCCGGGAGCGGGTGGTCGCTGCCGCAACAGCGATCCACGAGGCGCTCGCCGCCTGCCCCTGGATCGTGGAGGTGCTGACCGCCGACGACCTGATGTCCGCCCACGCCCTGTGGTTCGTCGAGCAGATCATCGACGGCCTGATCGCCTGCGGCCTGTCGCTCGAAGGGGCCGCGCGGGGCTACCGCGCGATCTGGTACTACACCGCCGGAGAGATCATGGTCCGCGCGACAGCGACCCGGCGCCGCACGGGGGTTGACCGCCCGACCTATCGGCAGCAGGTCTTCGCCGGCCTCGACCCGAGCGATCTGCCCCGCCTGGCACAGCTCGCGGACCGCTGGGAGCCACTGACCGCCCAGGACACCTACCGGGACGGACTCCGCTCCCTGGTGGACGGCCTCCTCACCGCGCGCTGAGCGGGTGACGGCGTCGCACCTTGGCAAGGACGTCGTCCACGCCCTCCACACAGGCGAACGGCAGCCGGACCGACCGCGAGGTCGGACTCCCCGTCCACGGCACCCACAGGGTCAGCGGACTGCGCCGGGAGGAGGTCGCCGACCTCGCGGCGATGAGCGTGGAGCACTACACCCGCCTGGAGCGGGGGAACGCGTCATGCGTCTCCGACGGCATCCTCGACGCGGTCTGCGAGGCCCTGCGGCTCAGCCCGGGGGAACGCCGCTACCTGCGCAGCCTGGCCCGGCCGGCCGGCACCGACGTGCCCCGCCTTCCGGACGATCGACGGTCGGACCTGCAAGCGGTACTCGACTCGATGGCCCTCACCCCCGCGTACCTGGTCGGCCCGGGCGGCGCCATCCTCGCCTGGAACCGGCTCGCCGCCGCCGTCTTCCTCGACTTCGGGCGCCTGCGCCCGCAGGAGCGCACCGTCGGCCGGCTGGTCTTCACCGATCCGCGCGTGCGCCGGCTCTACGTCGACTGGGAGGCCAAGGCCCGGGAGACCGTGGGCCTGCTGCGCACCGAGGTCGGCAGACGGCCCCGGGATGCCGCGCTCGCCCGCGAGATCGGCGAACTGCGCGAGCACAGCCCGGTGTTCCGGCGGTTCTGGGACGAGCAGGTGGTGCTGGAACAGGCCCATGCGACGCTGCTGCTCGCCTCCCCCCGGGTGAGCGGCCCGCTGCGGCTGTCCGCGTCGGCGCTGCACCCTGCCGACCATCCCGACCTGGTGATCGTGGCGTACACGGCGGTGCCGGGGTCGGATTCCGAGTCCGCCCTGCACCGACTGGCACGCACCGTCGCGTCGGCCGAGACGCCGTGACGGGCGCGCGCCGCCGCGCCCCCGGCCTGCCGCGTCACCGCCCGCCGCGTCCTGGTCCCTGACCGCAGATCCCTGAACCCGCACCCGACCGCTCACCGGCTCGCACCGTGGTCCGCCTCCGCCCGGGCGGAGAGCTCCGCGCTCCGCAGCCGCTCCTGGCCGGCGGCGAGGTTGGCCTCCGGCCCCAGGTCCCCGCCGCCGGCGGGGCCGGGCAACGGGAACTGACTGGTGGCGAAGGCGGGCGTGAGGTACGTGCCGAGGACGGGCACGCCGTGGGCCTCCCCCACCGTCAGACTGAACGGCGACGGGGCGAAGGCGGTGAGCAGCAGGTCCGCCCCGCCGGCCACCGCACCCGCCACGCCGTCGACGAGCCCGTCCACGAACGCGGCCGTCACCGCACGACGGCGGTGGTACGGGTGCGCATGGTCCCCCCTGGGACGGTCAGGCCCCGCCCTACCGGGACTCCCGGCACATCCTCTTCGCCGACGTTCCCGAGGCCGAGGCCGAGCAGCCACTCGCCGTTCCTCTCCATGCCCCGGCGACTCGCCGCCCTGCTGGGCCGGATCGCGACCGGCCGGGGATGACCGACCGGCGGTGACCGACCGGCGGTGACCGACCGGGGGTGACCGACCGGCGGTGACCGACCGGCGGTGCAGCCCCTACGACCCCTCCCACCTGCGAATTCGACGGGAACGTGACGCGAACACCTCCGCCTGCTGCGGGGGTGTTTCGTCTTCGTGTCCAGATGCCTTGATCCCTGGTGTCACGTGTCGCCCACACACAGACTGGCCACTGCACGGTCGTGCAACCACCCCTTGGATCGAGGAAGTTCCACCCGCATGCGTACCTGCCCCAGACCCGGCGCTCCCCAGCCTCACCCGCCGCATCCGGTGGGGAGGTGCCGTCCGTGCTCCGGTATGTGACCCGCAGGGCGGTGAGCTGGTTCCTGGTGATCGCCGCGGCCACCAACGCCACGTACTTCCTGGCCAGTTGGTTCCTCGACCCGCGCTCGAACTTCAAGGAGCTGCGCCCGGTCCGCACTGAGGAGCAGATCTCCCGGGCTCTGGCCCCGTACAACCTCGACCCGCACGAGCCGCTGCTGCACCGCTGGTGGGACTGGCTGACCGGGGTGGCCCTGCACTTCGACTGGGGCCGCTCCCCGGTCGGGGTCCAGGTGAACGGGGAGATCGGCCACCGCTCCCTGGTCAGCGCCGAACTGGTGATCGGGGCGACGATCCTGTCCGTCGTCGTCGGCGTCGCACTCGCGGTCCACACCGCCTCGCGCCAGTACGGCTGGCGGGACCGGGCCGCCCAGGCCCTGTCCATGGCGCTCTTCAACGTCCCGGTGTCCATCGCCGCCCTCGCCCTGGTGCTGCTGGCCATCGGGCTGAACGAACACGCGGGTTGGCACTTCCTGTACGTCGCGGGAGAGAACTCGCCCGACGTGGAAGGGTTCTGGGCGACGATCGGCGACCGGCTGCTGCACCTGATCCTGCCGACGCTGACGCTCACCCTGACGGGGTACGTGGGCTACCACCTCACCCAGCGCTCCCTGCTGCTGGACGTCATAGGCTCCGACTTCGTGCGCACCGCCCGGGCCACCGGGCTCACCCGCGCCCAGGCGATCCGTCGGCACGCCCTGCGCACGGCCCTGATTCCCACCGCCCAGTCCGTGGCCTTCAGCATCCCGGCCGTCTTCACCGGCGCGGTCCTCACGGAGACGATCTTCGGCTGGAACGGCATGGGCCAGTACTTCATCCAGACCATCAACAAGAACGACGTACACGGCACCGTGGCGACCGCCGCCTTCGCCGCCGCCCTGACCGCGATCGGCGCGATCCTCGCGGACATCGCCACCGTTCTCCTCGACCCGAGAGTGCGGGTGAACTGAGATGGGCACCCCTGTGAGTCCCGACGGGACCTCCGAAGGCGTCCTCGCCACCGCCCCCGGGCCGACCGCCGATCCGCTGCTCACCGAGCACAACGGGCATAGCGGCCACGACAGCCACGACGGGCACGACAGGCGCTATCCGGGCCGGCGCCGCCTCTACCTGCGCCGCTTCCTGCGCAACCGAATCGCCGTCGCCGGTGTGGTGATCTTCCTGCTGCTCGTGCTGTTCAGCGCGCTCGGCGGCCTGTTCACCCCGTACGGCTACGCGGACGCCGACTTCTCGGCGCTGACCCAGTCCCCCGGCGCCGAGCACTGGTTCGGCACCAACCAGGGCGGCAACGACGTCTATGCCGCCGCCGTGCACGGGCTCCAGCGCTCGCTGGTGATCGCGGTGACCGTGTCCCTGCTGACCGTCGCCATCGCCGCGGTCGTAGGCGCGGGCGCCGCCTACTTCGGAGGCCGGGTGGAGAAGGCCACCCTCGCCCTCGTCCACTTCCTGCTGATCGTGCCCTCCTTCCTCATCCTCGCCCTGGTTTCGCACCGGCTGGCGGGCGACTGGCGGGTCCTCATCCTCGTCCTGACGGTGTTCGGCTGGATGTCCACCGCCCGCGTGGTCTGGTCGGTGTCGACGTCCCTGCGCGAGCGCGACTACGTGCGCGCCGCGGAGTTCATGGGCGTGCGCCCCCTGCGCATCGTGGTGCGCCACATCATCCCCAACCTGGGCTCCCTGCTCATCGTCAACCTCACCCTGGGCGTGGTCTCCACCGTGCTCAGCGAGACCGCCCTGTCCTTCCTCGGCTTCGGCGTCCAGACCCCGGACGTGTCGCTGGGCACGATGCTCGCCGACGGCGCGGGCACCATCACCAGCGCCCCCTGGCTCTTCGCCTTCCCCGCCGGGCTGACCGTGCTGCTCACCGTGTCGATGACCTTCGTCGGCGACGGCCTGCGCGACGCCCTCGACCCCACGTCCACCACCGGCGCGGCAGGAGGCCGACGATGACCCTCGCACCCGCCCCCCGCACCGGGCCCGCGCCCGTCCTGTCCGTACGCGACCTGCGCGTCTCCTTCCCCTCCGAGGCCGGACCGGTGGAGGCCGTGCGCGGCGTCGACTTCGACCTCCTGCCCGGGCGCACCCTGGGCATCGTCGGCGAGTCCGGCTCCGGCAAGTCCGCCACCGCCCTCGCCGTCATGGGCCTGTTGCCGCCCACCGCGCGGCTCGGCGGCCGGATCCTGCTGGGCGGGCGCGACCTGGCGGCGATGGACGACAAGGAGCTCTCCCGGGTGCGCGGCAAGGACATCGGCATGGTCTTCCAGGACCCGCTGTCCGCGCTCACGCCCATCTTCAGCGTCGGCCGGCTGCTCGCCGAGGCCCTGCGCGTGCACCGGGAGCTGTCCAGGAAGGACGCCTGGGAACAGGCGGTGGAACTGCTCGACCTGGTCGGCATCCCCGACCCCCGCGAACGCGCCAAGTCGTTCCCGCACGAGTTCTCCGGCGGCATGCGCCAACGCGTCGTCATCGCCCTGGCCATCGCCAACAAGCCCTCGGTGCTCGTCGCCGACGAGCCCACCACGGCGCTCGACGTCACCGTCCAGGCCCAGATCCTCGACGTGCTGCGCCTGGCCCAGCGCGAAACCGGCGCCGGTCTCGTCCTGATCACCCACGACCTGGGCGTGGTGGCCGGCCACGCCGACGACGTCGCCGTCATGTACGCCGGACGGATCGTCGAGCACGCGAGCGTCGACCAGCTCTTCCGCCGTCCCACGATGCCCTACACCGCCCGCCTGCTGGCCAGCGTCCCGACCGTGGACAGCGGTGTCGAACGGCCCCTGATCCCGATCGGCGGGGAGCCGCCGTCCCTGGTCGGCCTGCCCAGCGGCTGCCCGTTCGCGCCCCGCTGCGCCGTGGCCCGGGACGTGTGCCGGACCACCGAACCGGACCTGACCGCACCGGACCCGACCGAAGCGGTCCCGCCCGCACCGGCCGGGCGGCCCGGCCGCGTCGCCTGCCACCGCGCGCAGGAGATCGCCGACGGAAGCCTCGACCCGGCCGGGGAGGCCGCCCCCGTGCCACCGGCCGGCTCCGGGGCGCGGACCGCCGGCGACGTGGTCCTGCGCGTCGAGGACCTGGTCAAGACGTTCCCCGTCACCAAGGGGGCCCTGCTCAAGCGCCGGGTGGGGACCCTGCACGCGGTCAACCACGTCAGCTTCGAACTGCGCGCGGGCGAAACCCTGGGCCTGGTGGGGGAGTCCGGCAGCGGCAAGACCACCACGCTGCGCGAGGTGCTGCGGCTGCGCGCACCCGAGGGCGGCCGCATCGAAGTGGCCGGCACCGACGTCGCCACGCTGCGGTCGGCCGCCCAGGTGCGCGAGCTGCGGCGGGACGTCCAGATCGTCCTCCAGGATCCGACGGACGCCCTGGACCCCCGGCTGACCGTCTTCGACCTGCTGGCCGAACCGCTCCAGGCCACCGGCGCCGACCGGACGGCCATCCGGTCCCGGGTCACCCGGCTCCTGGACCTGGTGGGTCTGGACCGCGCCATGGACGACCGCTTCCCCGCCGCCCTGTCCGGCGGCCAGCGCCAGCGCGTCGGCATCGCCCGCGCCCTGGCCCGCGAGCCGAGGCTGCTGGCCCTGGACGAGCCGCTGTCCGCCCTGGACGTCTCCGTGCAGGCCGGGATCATCAACCTGCTCGCCCGGCTGAAGCGCGAACTGGGCCTGGCCTACCTGGTGGTGGCGCACGACCTGGCCGTGGTGCGCTACTTCTCCGACCGCATCGCGGTGATGTACCTCGGGCACATCGTCGAGTCCGGCGCCACCGAGGAGATCTTCGCCCGGCCCCGGCACCCGTACACGAAGGCCCTGCTGTCGGCGATCCCGGTGCCCGACCCGGAGCGCGAGCGCCACCGCGAGCGCATCGTCCTCGCGGGCGAGCAGCCCAGCGCCGCCCGGCTGCCCGAGGGCTGCGTGTTCGTCGACCGCTGCCCGCTCCACCGGGAGGCCGACGAGAGCGTGCGGACGCGCTGCCGCACCGAACGGCCGGCGACCGTCGGCGTCCCGGACGGCTCGGATCACCAGTACGCCTGCCACGCGGTCTGACTCCCGCCCCGCCCCGCCCTGTCCCGCCGCCTCACTCCTTCTCGCCCCTTCTCACCGATTCCCACCAAGGACATCCCATGCGTCGCAAGCTCGCCCTGCCCCTCGCGCTGGTCGCGGCCGTCTCGGTCGCCGCCACCGCGTGCTCCTCCCCGTCCTCCTCCGGCGGTTCCACCGACGGCTCCTCCGGGCAGGACGCCAAGAACGCCGCCCAGGTCGCGTCCTCGGTCACCGACTACAACCCCCAGCCGTACGAGAACATCAAGGACGGCGGCACCTACACCACCGCGGGGACCTTCGACGAGCAGGGCAACCCCTTCAACGTCAACGGCACCCTGAACGCGCTGCGGATCTGGTCCTGGTACAACGCCGACGCCATCACCTACTCGCCCACCGGCGAGGTCCAGTACAACCCGGACTACTACAGCGACGTGAAGGTCTCGGTCGAGGGCGGCGACCAGAAGGTCGTCATCACCCTCAACCCCAAGGCCGTGTTCAACGACGGCACCCCGATCGACTGGCGGGCCATCGAGGCCACCTGGAAGGCCAACAACGGCTCGAACAAGGACTACGCGGCCTCCTCCACCGACGGCTACGACCGCATCACCTCCGTCACCCCGGGCGCGGACGACAAGCAGGCGGTCATCACCTTCAAGGGCGTCAACGCCTCCTGGTCCGCGCTGTTCACCACCTTCCTGCACCCCCAGGCCGCCACCGTCGACAACTTCAACAAGGCGTACGTCAAGACGGCCCACCCCGAATGGGGCACCGGACCGTACACCGTGGGCACCTGGGACGACCACTCCGGCAACATCACCTTCGTGCGCAACCCCACCTGGTGGGGCCGGACGGGCAAGCTCGACAAGCGCGTCTACGTCAACCTGGAGAGCGCCGCCTCGATCAACGCCTTCAAGAACGGCGAACTCGACTACGCCCCCGTCGGGACCGCCGAGAACCTCAAGCAGGTGAAGACGGTCAAGGACACCGAGGTCCGCAGCGGCGGCAGTCCCTTCGAGTACTCGCTGTACCTCAACACCAAGTCGCCCCTCCTCGGTGACATCCAGGTCCGCAAGGCGGTGCAGGAGAGCATCGACCGCGCACAGATAGCGAAGATCCGCTTCCAGGGCCTCGACTACACCGAGCCGCTGCCCGGCTCGGCGGTGCTCTACAGCTTCCAGCAGGGCTACCAGGACAACGTCGCCGCCGTACTGAAGTACGACCCGCAGGAGGCGCGGAAGACCCTCGACGCGGCCGGCTGGAAGCCCGGGGCCGACGGCATCCGCACCAAGGACGGCAAGGAGCTCGCACTCGGCTACACCCTGCTCGGCGACGACCCCATCGAGAAGGCCACCGCCGGAGCGTTCACCGCGATGCTCAAGGCCGTCGGCGTGAAGGTGGACATCAACAAGGTCTCCTCGAACGACTTCTCCAAGGTGCTCAGCGACCGCCGCTTCGACCTGTTCGTCTCCGGCAACCGCTCGACGGACCCCTTCGGCGCACGGTACCTGTGCGACTTCTACTGCTCGGACCGTGACTCCAACATCACCGGAGCCGGCACCCCGGAGCTGGACGGGGAGATCCGCGCCACCGGGGAGATCGCCGATCTCGGCGAGCAGATCGCGGCCGTCAACAAGGTCGAGCAGAAGGCCCTCCAGCAGTACGCCTTCCTGCCGCTGTACAGCGGACCCTCCACCTACGGGATCCGGAAGGGCCTCGCCAACGTCGGTGCCACCATCTTCTACAGCCCGCTGCCCGAGACCATCGGCTGGCAGAAGTAGCACCGTCGGCGCCCAGGACGTGCGAGGGCCTGTCCGCACGGGGTGCGGACAGGCCAGGGTTCTCGGTGGTCCCGGGCACACCCGGGGGTACCTGCCAGTGGGTTCGAAGGATCCTGTTCGGGGCCCTGAATGGCATCGCCCGTGCCGTCGAGCGACTACGCGGTGTAGCCGTCCAGCTTCTTCAATGCCGCGCCGATCAGCCGGGCCACCTCCGTCCAGCCCGCCGCGGCCTCGGCGTACCCGTCGCGGGCGGCCCGCACGCGTTACTTTGAGCGATCAGGAGATGGCATTCAGTTGCACAATGATGGCAGTCGTCGCCCAGGAGGTACGCGATGCCCGACCCCGACCAGCTCGCAGCGATCGACCACATCGTGGTGCTGATGCTCGAGAACCGCTCGTTCGACCACATGCTCGGATTCCTCTACACCGATCAGGGCAACCGCTCCCCATCCGGGCAGCCGTACGAGGGCCTGACCGGCCGTGAGTCCAATCCCGATACGACCGGCGCGCAGGTCCCGGTCTTCCGGATCAAGCCGGCCGACCCTGGCGCGTATTACATGCCCGGCGCCGACCCCGGCGAGGGCTACCAGGCCACCAACCAGCAGCTCTTCGGCACCACCACCGTCGCCTCCCCCGCCCCGGCCGCGACCAACCAGGGCTTCGTCGCGAACTTCGCCGCCACCCTCGCGCTGCGCGCCCAGCAGGGCCGCTCCATCCTTCCCGGCACCACCGCCAAGAGCATCATGGGCTGCTTCAGCCCCGAAACCCTGCCGGTGATGTCCGCCCTCGCCCGCGGCTACGCCGTCTGCGACCACTGGTACTCCTCGGCTCCCACCGAGACCCTGCCCAACCGGGCGTTCGCCTGCGCCGCCACCAGCCAGGGCCACATGGACGACGCCACCCACACCTTCACCGTGCCGTCCGTCTTCGGCCTGCTCTCCGGCCACAACCTCGACTGGGCCGTCTACGGCTACTGCGCCCAGCCCCTCACCCGCGGCAACTTCCCCGACATCTACGCCGCCCCGGCCTCGCACTTCGGACTGTTCACCGACTTCCGGAAAGCCGCCGCGAACGGCGCCCTCCCACCGTTCACGTTCCTCGAGCCCAGCTGGTCCTCCACCGGCAACAGTCAACACCCCAACTACGACGTCGCCCTCGGCGAACAGCTCATCCACGACGTGTACTACGCCCTGCGCCAGGGCCCCGCCTGGGACAAGACCCTGCTGATCGTCACCTACGACGAGCACGGCGGCTGCTACGACCACGTACCCCCGCCCACCGCCGTCCCGCCGGACAGTGCCGCCGGCGAGTACGGCTACGACTTCACCCGCTACGGCGTTCGCGTACCCGCCATCCTCATTTCGCCACTGATCCCCGCCGCAACGGTCCTACGCGTCCCCGACGGCACCACACCCATCGACCACACCTCCATCCTCAAAACCGTCCAGCGCCGCTGGAACCTGCCCCCGCTCACCGCCCGCGACAAGGCCGCACCCGACCTCGGCGCGGCCCTCACCCTCACCACCCCGCGAACCGACGACCCCCTCGCCGGCATCACCGCTCCCACCGCCACCGGACCCAACCCCGCCGCCGCCGAGACCTCCCACCTCCTTCGGATCCACCAAGAACTGACCGCGCGCCACCTCATCCCCACCACCGACGACAACGAACACTGACACCCGGCCACATCCCCGACCGGAAGCGTCAGACAGTTGACTCTGGCCCACATTCGGCGGTGCCACACGGTGGCGCGGAACCGGAGGCCGCAGATGCCGTGGATCTCATCGGGGGCAGCGGGGTCGACAGGCAGCAGTCGCTCGGCCCAGTGGCGGATGACGAAGGGCTGGGCGTCGAGCCGGATGGTCAGGGCGTGCGGGGCTGGGTGAACAGCGCGGATGCCCATGGGGTGAGCACTGAGCAGGCCCAGACCCGTGCGCGCCCACCAGCATGCGGCCGGGGCCCGTCAAATCGGGCCCCGGCCGATGAGCCGGCCCATCACGCCATCGGACGCTCCCGCGGCGGGCTGACGACGAAGATCCACCTCGCCGCGGACGGCCGCTGCCGCCCGCCGTGCTTCCTCCTCACGCCCGGACAGGCCGGCGACGCGCCCGCGTTCGAGCACGTCATGGCCACCCTGTGCGTGCCCAGGCCGGCGATGGTCTCGCGGGCCGAATCCGGAGTCAGCTCAGGCATTGGGGGACCCTCCACACCAGTCGGTCGGGACCTCGTGGACGGTGAAGTTCCAGAAGTCCCTCGGGTTCTCGTTCCGGGTGTCCACCTTGTAGGTGAGGTCACGGTGGAACAGCACTTCGGCTTCGGCGGGGTAGACCGAGTAGTCCCACACTTCGGCGCCGGTCTTGCTGTCGAACACGAAGTGGGCGTTCGACCCGGGCCACGGTCCCCGGGGTCGGGGTGTAGTCGTCGGGCAGGCACGGGACGACGAGGACCGCGAGGACGGCGCCGCGCACCGCCGACTCGACGCTGACCTCCCCGTCGCGGTCGGAGTGCGTACGGGCCTGACCGGATGGTGGGCACGACTCCCGAGCGGGCCGAGGGCCGGGCTCACCGATCCCGCAGCAGGGCGTGCAGCGGACGGGCCGCCGCCTGCGCGGCGGGCCGGGTGAGGTGCAGGGCCGTGTGGAAGTAGCCGTCGGTCTCCTTGCCGCGGGGGTCGTCGCCGAGCGCGGACACCGCGGCGACGGCGTACCTCTGTTCGTCGGAGTCGGTGAAGCGCCGCTGCCGGTAGGTGCGGGACGTGTCCTTCTCCGTGGTCATGCCCAGGGCGGCCAGCCCGTCGGCGATGTCCTGGTAGGAACCCGTACGCAGCACGAACGCGGCCACCCACGGCAGCTCCCGCCGGCCTTCCAGCAGCGGACGGAAGGTGCGGGCGGACAGGAAGCTCGACCCGCCGGTCACGGTGATCAGGCGGGTGCCGCGGGTGGCCCGGTACAACTCCGGGCTGGGCGGGGCGGTTTCCAGGTTCTCGGCGAACCCCGCGTCGAGCAGGCCGACGGCTCGGCCGTAGGCGACGGCCTGCGCGGCGATGTCGAGGCCGATGACGGGCACGGCGTCCGGACGGCGGCGCGCCGCGTAGTACTCGCGGTCCGACTCGATCAGTTCGGCGGTCGTCAGGTCGGCCACCTGCGGTGATGTGTAGCGCTTGTACAGCTCGTCCAGCGTGACGTGGTGGTTGAGCAGGGCCGCGTTGATGCCGTACGAGCAGCAGATGTCCAGGACGTTTGCCTGCGGCTCGCCGTCCTGGCCGTCGGCCGGGCGTTCGGGGGCTTCGGTGACTTCGGAGGCTTCGGAGGCTTCGGGAAGGCCGACCAGCGGCAGGAGACCGCGGAAGACACTCCGGGCGTGCTGGGGCGTCTGGTACTCCAGCGGCCCCAGAGCGCCAAAGTACGACCGAGGGTCGGGTCGGTCGTAGATGTCGTCGAAGCGGGTCATCTGTGTGGGCGTACCCGGTGTGCGCTCGTTCCCGGCGGTGGTCATCAGGGCGCCTCCTCGTTCGGATGGGACAGGCATAGCGCACGGCGCTGCCGGTAGGGAAGGACGCCCCCGGCCAACTGACCCACAACATCTGGTCCTCGGAGGCGATTCGTCGGGCGAAGCCCGGGAGCCGATCCAGCCGGTTCTCACCGCCTGGAAGGTGAGTCATCCGGGGCTGAGCCCGGTGGAGGTGCGGCGCCGCCTCGAACGCTACGGCCTCACGACGGAGCCCTTCGACTTCCCCGAGCGGCCGGACCAGGCCTACGTGGAGTGGCTCAGCCGGGACCACACCGGGAGATGGCCGTGGGTGAGCGCCGCGACGCCGCTCCCGCCGTGGCAACTGGTCGCCGCCCAGGGCTGGTTGGAGCTCTCCGTCGAGGACGTCCGGGCCGAGTACGCGCGCCTCGGTTTCACCCTGCCGCCGCGCGCGGACTGCCGGGAGTCACCCGAGGACTTCGAGCTGCTGGCCGGTGGGTGGGAGGTCGACTGGTCCCCCTTCCGCACGGACCGCGCGCCGAGCTTCCACCAGCTCATCGAGGTGTCCGAGAACCTGGGGCTCAGCCTGCGGAAGCTGACCGGCCGGCTGGCGGCCTACCGGGTCCGCGTCGGCATGGTCCTGCCGCAGCGGCCGGGCGAGCTCGACCGCGAGCTGTTCCGCCGGGACGACCTGCCCGTGGCACAGACCGCCCGGGACCTGCGCGACCTGGGCGTCCACGTCGGCGACATCGCGGCCGCCGTGCGGGCGGCTCTGGCCCGGGTGCCGCTCGCGTGACCGCCGGGAGAGAGGGCGACGAGGTCCGGGTACCGGTCGGCGCGACGGAGGCGACGAGCCTCAGGAGAAGGAGGTGTGCAGGTACCTGACGGTCGGCGCGGCGATCAGCCAGGCCGCGACGGCGAGGCCCAGGGTCACCGGGAAGGGCCACTGCACCAGCGTGAGGACGACGGCACCGATGGCGGTCACCAGGACCATCCCCATGGTCAGGAGCAGTGAGCTGTCCCAGAACTCCGGGTTCCGGCCGGGCAGTCCGTAGGTGGTCACCACCGTGCCCACGGCGATCAGCGGCACGGCTTCCGCCAGGCCGAGCCAGTTGCGCCAGGACAGGGCCAGGGTGCTCACCTCGTGCCCGTCATGGGCGATCCGGACCACCATGTCCTTCCAGATCTTCAGGTCCACGGCGGTACCGGCCTCCACGTGCCGGTAGAGGGGCTCGTCGACCATGTACTTCTGGGTGGCCCCCTCCCCGCGTGCGATGTTCAGGTAGTAGCTGGTCCCGTCCTCGACGGAGGAGGACACCCACTTCCTGGTGACCTGGCCGCTCTCCAGCAGCAGGCAGTCGGCGTCCGGCCCGGGCGCCGGAGTGCCGCAGACGGGGGCGGTGCGGTAGGCGCCGCGCTCCTCGTACGTGCCGACGAACAGGACGAAGCCGAGGACGACCAGCGGCAGGCCCGCGAGGACGATGAGGGTGCGCGCGGTACGGGAGTCCCGCCACCGCCGCTTCGGCTTGCTCGGAGTCCCCGCCCAGCCGTCCATCGGATCCCCACCCGCCCTACCGCGTCCGCGTGTTCCGTGTGTTCCGTATGTTCCGCGTGTGACGTACCCCGGTGGTCTCCCGGGTCGTACGTCGGATGATGCCAGGGGTGCCCGGCGGGCGCGATGGAGTTCGGGAAGTTCACCGAGGGCCCGGCAGTTCGACACTGCCGGGCCCTGTGGCCGTTCCGGTTACCTGCCCGGACGGCTACCGGTGTCGGGGCCGTCGCCTGCGGAGCACGACGAGCGCCCCGCCGAGGGCCGTGAGCGCCGCGGCGGTGAGGGCCACCGGCACGAGGTCCGTGCCGGTGCTCGCCAGGTGCGATCCGGACGGTGCGGGCGGTGCCGCCGGTCGCGTCGGCGGCACCGGTGCCGCAGGCGTGTCCGACGCCGTCGGCGGCTCGGCCGGAGCACTCGGCGTCGCCGACGGCACGGGCGCGGGAGTGGGCAGCAACCGGTTGACCGCGGTCACGGAGACCCCGGCGTCGAGGTTCTCCGGGTTCAGCACCAGCGGGTCGGAGACCGGCTGGTCCGGAACGGCGTAGCCCTGGGGCGGGCTGATCTCCTGCCAGTAGTACGTCCCCGGTTCGACCGTGGACCGGCAGACTCCGTCGGCCCCGGTGGTACAGGGGTCACCGACGCGGGTGTCGGGCTTCGTCCCGGAGGTCTGCAGCCCGTCGGTGCCGTTCGTCTCCTTCCACAGGGCGAACTCCGCCCCGGCCAGCGGCTTTCCGTCCTGGTCGTGCTTGACCAGGCGCACCGCGCCTTCCTGCCGTCGGAAGCCGATGTCGAAGGTGTGGTCGTTCTCGCCCGGTCCGCCGGTGGTCAGCGACCGTTCGGGGAAGCGGGCGCCCTGCGGGACGGTGCCCTTGGAGTCCACGAAGCGGTTGTCGCCGACGCCCGCCTCGGTCGGCACCCACCGGTACAGCGGCCCGCCCGGCGCGTAGTCCGCCGGCTCGTCGATCCTGATCGTGTACGTGGTCCTCGGCTTCAGGCCGCCGGGCACGTTCGAGTCGTCGAAGTAGTACTCACCGCGCGGTGTCGTCTTCGTCGACGCGACCAACGTGCCGGACTCGTCGTAGAGGTTGACGGTGGCACCGGGGACCGGACGCTGGCTCGGGCTCTGGATGCCCTTGCGCTCGGGGTCGTACCAGACCCGGTTGCCGATCTGCAGCGGCGCCTGGTCGCAGAGCACCTCCAGATCGCCCATCGAAGCACCCTTCCCGAAGGCGGGCCTGGAGTTCTTGGGGTTCGTGGGGTTCGTGGAGTTCAGGCCCAGGCCGGAGCCCGGGGCCCTCGTCCCGTCGCGGTTGGTGAACATCGTGCCGATGACCCACGCGGAGTCGGTGGGGTCCACGGCCGAGATCGCGATGGAGTCCTCCACCTTCGACAACGCCATGCCCGCGTAGGCGGCGTTCGGATGGTTGCCCTGGAAGGTGCCCACGCTGAAGAACCTGGTCCCCCGTGCCGCCGTCCCGCAGCCGCCGTTCGTGTCCATCACGTACATGCCGCCGGACAGGCACGCCTTGTTCAGGTCACCGCCGGCCGCGAAGCTGTGGTACGTCGTGGGGTCTCCGGGCCGTGGGAACGCCGTCGCCTTGTCGGTGTGCCGGTCGCGGAACGCCAGCAGCATGGAGCCGTCGGTCTCGAAGGCGATCTCGGCCAGCTCGGGCTCGGGGTTGGCGTAGAACCCGGTGCCGGTGCACGCCTTGCCGCTCTGCTGGGCCGGGATGGTGCCCGTCCACGGGAACCAACCCGCTCCGGGGCAGAGGCCCTTGGCCGTGACCTCGCGCGGGTAGTCCAGGCGCTGGTCCAGCACCGCCCTGCCGAAGGCTCCCGTCGCCGGGTCGAAGGGCAGGACGACCGCACGCAGGTCCGAAACCTTCCCGGTCGACTCGCCCGAGCAGACCCCGCCGAGGTACCCGACGCCGTCCTGCAGGCCCAGGCCGAACGGACGCCAGTCCGCCGGCGAGGGGCAGCCCGGGTCCGGAACGGCGTAGGAGGCCTGCGGCTCCGGCGCGGTCGCCTTGGCGGCGTCGTAGCGGTACAGCCTGCGGTTGTTGAGGTTGACGACGAACAGGTCACGGCCGTCCTCGGAGACCTTCAGCGCGCCCAGGCTCTCCTTGCCCGCCGCGGAGAGGAAGGCGTCGTCGGCGGAGCCGGCACCGTGCGCCGATACTCCGGCGTCCGGGACGGTGGTGAACAGCGACGTCGTCCTGTTCGCCACGTCGGTGACATAGATCGCGCCGGCGCCGCCGGGGCCGTACGCCGTGTCCCGTTTGGCCAGCGCCGAACTGAACAGCCGCTTGCCGGACTTGCTCCACCCGATGCCGTAGACGGTGCCGGTCTCGGCGTTGGTGGCCAGGTCGGTCGTGTCCGTGTTGTCGCCGCGCGCGCCGTAGGGGAACGTCACCAGCGTGCGGCGGTTCTGCGGCTCGCTCGTCGCGGGCTGGCAGGCCGTGACCAGCGGGGCGTTCTTCTGGCAGTAGTCGCCGGGGTTCCACAGACCCGTGGTGAACTCGACGTGCTTGCCGCCACCGAGGTCGACGAACTCCTCGTTGCTGCTCAGCAGGTTCGGCGCGCCGTCCAGTCCCTGCCGCGACGCGAACGCCGGGAACAGCAGGCCCGGCTTCGGGTTCACGACCTGGACCCGGTACCTGCCGCCGGCGGACCGGGCCGTGCCCGGCGCCAGGGTGACCGTGCCGTTGGCCGCCGTCACGCCGGTGACCTCGGCGCCGTCGTCATTGGCGAGTACCACCGTGACCCCACCGATGCCCGGCTCCAGGGCCGGGCTCCACACGCCGGTGGCGTCGACCGCCCGGACCACCCGCACCGTCACCGAGCCGTCGTCCGCCTGCGGATACGCCGCCGGAGCCGCCAGCACCGAGCAGCTGCCGATCCCCAGGGCGAGCACCGCGACCCGGCCCACCGACCGCCGGCCCGGCAAGCCCGACCGCCGCCGGCCCGGCCCGCGCGCGACGCCGTTCATCTCTTCACTTGTAGGTGTCATTCCCGCTCTCATCGCTCAGGCGGTGATCCGCCTTGTCGACCAGGAGCTTAAAGGATTCCTAAACAACTACTGACAGTGATCGATAAATTGACGCACCGTCGAGGCCGCGCCCGCAGGGTGCGTCTTTTGCCGGAACCCCTTGACAGGTATAGACCACTCCGCTTGAGTCTGGGGCAGCCCCGCACCGGCCCGCACCCCGGTCGGCCCGTCCCCCACGACGTGCCCCACCCCGCGGGGCCCTGCTCCCCTGCCCCGACGTCCCTACCTCCACGACCGTGCGGCCCCACACCGCACAAGGGGTGATCAAGTGCCCACGAAACGCCTGCTCGCACTGCTCTCCGCCGTCGTCACGGCGCTGGTGGTGGTCCTGCTGCTGCCCGCGGCCAACGCCAGCGCCGCCGTCTGCGCCACGCCCTGGAACTCCTCGGCCGTCTACACCGGCGGCGCCGCCGTCTCCTACAACGGCCACAACTGGCTCGCCAAGTGGTGGACCCAGAACGAGCCGCCCGGCACCGGCGGCTCCGGCGTCTGGTCCGACCAGGGCGGCTGCGGCACCGGCCCGACGACGACCCCCACCCCGACCGTCACGCCGACGTCCACCGGCACGCCGAACCCGGGCGGATTCCCCGTCAGCCAGGCCCGGTTCGACCAGATGTTCCCGAACCGGAACCCCTTCTACACCTACCAGGGCCTGATCGACGCCCTCTCCGCCTACCCCGCCTTCGCGGCCACCGGCAGCGACACCGTCCGCAGGCAGGAGGCCGCGGCCTTCCTGGCCAACGTCAGCCACGAGACCGGCGCACTGGTCTACGTCGTCGAACAGAACACCGCCAACTACCCGCACTACTGCGACACTTCACAGCCGTACGGCTGCCCGGCCGGGCAGGCCGCGTACTACGGGCGCGGCCCGATCCAGCTGAGCTGGAACTTCAACTACAAGGCGGCCGGCGACGCCCTCGGCATCGACCTGCTGCGCAACCCCAACCTGGTGCAGACCGATCCGGCCGTCGCCTGGAAGACCGCGCTCTGGTACTGGAACACCCAGAACGGGCCGGGCACCATGACCGCGCACAACGCGATCGTCAACGGCTACGGCTTCGGTGAGACCATCCGCAGCATCAACGGCTCACTGGAGTGCAACGGCGGCAACCCCGCCCAGGTGCAGAGCCGCATCGACGCCTACCAGCGCTTCACCCAGCTGCTCGGCACCGTGCCGGGCTCGAATCTGAGCTGCTGAGCGCCCAGGACGCGTCCCCCACTATCGATCCTCCGGCCGCTTCGCGGAGCGGCCGGAGGATCGTCGAAGCCGGGACACCTCCTGCTCGGCACGCCACGACCGGCCGGCCCGGACGGACGGACACGTCGGCGGACGATCGGCGACCGACGACGTGCGACCGGCCTCATCCGGCGTCGGTCCCGGTCGGTCCCGCCTTCTTGGAGGAGTTCCTCCTCAGGCCTCGTCGAAGCGCCCCCATCAGGTGCCCGGCCGGCCCTCGCGGCCGCGTCCGGGGCTCCTCGGGTACCGGCCAGGGAATCCTCGCTCTCGTGAAGTCGTAGGCGGTCTCGGCGTGTTCGGCCTGGTCGATGCCGACCGTCTCGGTCTTCGGGGAGACCCGGAAGCCGATGGTCCGCTGGATCGCCAGCCCGAGCAGCCAGGAGATCGCGAAGGAGTAGACGGCGACCGCCGCGACCCCGATCGCCTGCTTGCCGAGTTGCCCGGGCCCGCCACCGTAGAACAAGCCCTTCGCGCTCTGGCCGACGTGCCCCGTGGCCAGGAGACCGATCAGCAGCGAGCCGACCGCCCCGCCGATCGCGTGCACGCCCACCACGTCGAGCGAGTCGTCGAAGCCCCAGCGGTACTTGAGCGAGACGGCGGCGCAGCAGACCACGCCCGCGACCAGCCCGATCGCGATGGCGCCGAGCATCGAGACCGAGCCGCAGGCCGGGGTGATCGCGACCAGGCCGGCCACCGCGCCGGAGGCGGCTCCGAGCAGGGTGAAGACGCCGCGTCGGGTCTTCTCGTAGGCCAGCCAGCCGATCATCGCGGCGGCGGTGGCGACCTGGGTGTTCATGAACGCCATGCCGGCCACACCGTCGGCGGCCAGCGCCGAGCCCGCGTTGAAGCCGAACCAGCCGAACCAGAGCAGCCCGGAGCCGAGCATCACCAGCGGCAACGAGTGCGGCCGCATCGGGTCCCTCCTGAAGCCGATCCGTCTGCCCAGCACCAGGCAGAGCGCGAGGCCGGCCACACCGGCGTCGACGTGCACGGCCGTACCGCCGGCGAAGTCGATCACGCCCACCCGGTCGACCAGCCAGCCGCCGTTCCCGTTGTCGGTGAAGAACACCCAGTGCGCGACCGGGAGGTAGACCACGGTGTCCCACAGCGCGACGAACAGCACCCAGGCGGTGAACCTGGCGCGGTCCGCGATCGCCCCGCTGATCAGCGCCGGGGTGATGACCGCGAACATCAGCTGGAACGCGGCGAACACGGTGACCGGGATCGAGCCCTTCAGGTCGTCCAGGCCGATGCCGCGCATCCCCAGGTGGTCCGGGGTCCCGATCAGACCGGCGAAGGAGTCCGTGCCGAAGGCGAGCGAGTAACCGTAGAGGACCCACAGCACGCTGACGATCGCCAGCGCTACGAAGTTCATGGCGAGCATGTTCAGGACGCTCTTGACCCGCACCATGCCGCCGTAGAAGAAGGCCAGCCCGGGGGTCATCAGCATCACCAGTGCGGCACCGATGAGCACGAACGCCGTGTCGGCCGCGCTGAAGCCCTCCGGCATCGGCGTCTCCTCCTGCTGTCGATGCCACGCCGCCCGCGCGGACCGTGACGTACCGTACCGCCGGACACCACCCGGAACGGCCGAGCCTTCCCCCCGCATACGCCGAACGGGCGAGCCCGGCGGCCCTCGACGGCCCTGGAGCCGGGGTCAGGTGAGGCACTTGCCGGCGCTCCGGGCTCCGGGCTCCGGGCTCCGGGCTCCGGGCTCCGGGCTCCGGGCTCCGGCGAGGGTGACACGACGACCGCCTCGGCCGGTCGGCCCGCTGCCGCCGGTAACGTCCCTGGTCATGAGGATTCTGGTCACCGGCGGTGCCGGGTTCATCGGTTCGGCGGTCGTACGGGCCCTGGCGACCGCGCGCCACGAGGTCCGGGTGCTGGACGCGCTGCTGCCCGCCGTCCATCCCTCCGGGATGATGCCCGTGCTGCCGGAGCGCGTGGAGGCGCGGCACGGTGACGTGCGGGACGCGGCGGCGGTCGAGCGGGCGCTGGCGGGCGTGGACGCGGTCTGCCACCAGGCGGCGATGGTGGGCCTGGGGCTGGACCTGGACGACGCTCCCGGGTACGTCGGCTGCAACGACCTCGGCACGGCGGTCCTGCTCGCCGCGATGGCCCGTTCGGACGTGCGGGACCTGGTGCTCGCCGGGTCGATGGTGGTCTACGGGGAGGGCCGCTACCGGTGCCCGGCGCACGGGGACGTCTCGCCCGGTCCGCGACGCCCGGCCGACCTGGAGGCCGGACGGTTCGAGCCCCCGTGCCCCCGGTGCGGCGCCGGGCTGAGCCCCGGGCTGGTGGCGGAGGGCGCCCCGACCGATCCGCGCAGCGTGTACGCCGCCACCAAGCTGGCGCAGGAACACCTGGCCTCCGCCTGGGCCCGGGCGTGCGGGGGACGCGTCCTGACGCTGCGGTACCACAACGTCTACGGGCCGGGCATGCCGCGCGACACCCCGTACGCCGGGGTCGCCTCGCTGTTCCGCTCGGCCCTGGCCCGGGGTGAGGCGCCGCGGGTGTTCGAGGACGGCGGGCAGCGACGGGACTTCGTCCACGTCCGGGACGTGGCCGAGGCCAACGTCGCCGCGCTCGCGGCGGTCGGCGGGCGGCTTCCGGGCAGTGCCCGGGCGTACAACGTGGGCAGCGGTGAGGTCCGGACGATCCGCGAGATGGCGGTGGCACTCGCCGCCGCCCACGGTGGGCCGGTGCCGGTGGTGACGGGTGAGTACCGGCTGGGCGACGTCCGGCACATCACCGCGGACTCCGCGCGGCTGCGCGGGGAGCTCGGCTGGCGGGCCCGGGTCGCCTTCGCCGACGGCATGACGGAGTTCGCGACCGCGCCGCTCCGCGCCTGACGCCCGGCGGTCGGAAGGCCGGGCTGCTCGCGGGAGCCACCGTGGCTCGCCCGAACGGGTGCGGCCGGACGGGTGCGGCCCGTCCGCGAAGGCGCGGTTCGGCTCTGCCGCGCCACCCGGCGGCTACCGTGACCGCCGTGACAGAAGCTCCCCCTCCCCCACCGGTCGGCGATGTGGTCCTGCCCTGTCTGGACGAGTCCGAGGCGCTGCCCTGGGTCCTCGAACGGATCCCGCCCGGCTGGCGGGCGATCGTCGTGGACAACGGTTCGCGGGACGGCTCCGCCGCACTCGCCCGCTCCCTCGGCGCGACGGTGGTCGAGGAACCCAGGCGCGGTTTCGGTGCCGCCTGCCACGCCGGACTGCGCGCCGCCACCGCCGAGCTGGTCTGTTTCCTGGACTGTGACGGCTCGCTCGATCCCGCCCAACTCCCCCGGGTCGCCGCCCCGGTGCTGGCCGGCACGGCCGACCTGGTGCTCGGCCGCCGCCGGCCCGCCACCGCCGGAGCCTGGCCCCTGCACGCCCGGTTCGCCAACGCCGTCCTCGCCCGCCGGCTGCGGGCCCGCACGGGCGTCCGTTTGCACGATCTCGGCCCGATGCGGGCCGCCCGCCGGGAGCAGCTGCTGGCCCTGGGGCTCGGCGACCGGCGCTCCGGCTACCCACTGGAGATGGTGCTCGCGGCTTCGGCCGCCGGGCTGCGGATCGCCGAGACCTCCGTCGACTACCTGCCGCGGGCCGGCCGGTCCAAGGTCACCGGAACCGTACGGGGCACCCGCCAGGCCGTCCGCGACATGCGGGTGGTGCTGGCCGCGCCGCCGCCCACGCTCCTGGTGATCGCGAAGGCGCCCGTCCCCGGCCGGGTCAAGACCCGTCTCACCCCGCCCTTCACCCCGTCCCAGGCGGCGGCCCTGGCCGAGGCCGCGCTCACGGACACCCTGCGCTCCCTGGACTCGATGCCCGCCGGGCGCCGTCTGCTGGTCCTGGACGGCGATCCCGGCGACTGGCTGCCGCCGGGCTGGACGGTCGTCCCGCAGTGCGACGGCGGCCTGGACCGGCGGCTGGCCGACGCCTTCGCGCACGCGGCCCGGCTGGCTCCGGGCTCCCCCGCGCTGCTGGTCGGCATGGACACCCCGCAGTTGGACGCCGCCACGCTGTCGGAGCCGCTCTCCGCCGTCCGGCGGCCGGGCGTCGACGCCTGGTACGGCCCGGCGGCCGACGGCGGGTTCTGGGCGCTGGGCCTGGCGCGGCCGACCGCGGAGCTGGCCGCCCGGCTGCTGCACGACGTGCCGATGTCCACGCCGGACACCGGCACGGGGCTCCTGCGCCGCCTGGCGGAAGCCCGCCTGGCCGTCCACCGGCTGCCGGTACTGACGGATGTGGACACCGCCGACGATGCCCGGCAGGTCGCCGCCGAGTCCCCCGGAAGCCGCTTCGCCTCCCGGCTGCGAGCCCTCACGACCGCGCCGGAGGTGGCGAGTTGACGGTGGCGGCGCCCTGGGTGGACGACCCGTTCGCCGAAGCCGTCCGCACGGGCCGCGGCCCGCTGTGGCTGCGTCACGAGGACGGCCACCGGGTGCACCTGGACATCGAGCGCTGGTGCGCGCCCGCGGCCGGCGCCGACCACAGCCTGCTGCGGCGCTGCACCCGTCTGGGCGCGCCGGTCCTCGACCTCGGCTGCGGCCCCGGCCGGCTGGTGGCCGCGCTGTTCACCCTCGGGGTGGACGTCCTCGGGGTGGACGTGACGAGGACCGCGGTGGCCCGCACGGTCGGCCTCGGCGGCCGGGCGATCTGCCGATCCGTCTTCGACCGCCTGCCCGCCGAGGGGCGCTGGGGTGCCGCGCTGCTGGCGGACGGCAACCTCGGCATCGGCGGCGACCCGGGCGCGCTGCTCCGCCGGGGCGCCGAACTCGTCGCCCCGGAAGGGCTGTTGCTGGTCGAGGTGGAGACGGAGGAGGTGGACGAACGGGCCGTCGTCCGGGTGGAGGGGCCGGGCGGGCAGCTCGGCCCCTCCTTTCCCTGGGCCCGTCTCGGCGGGTCGGCGACCCTGCGGCTGGCCGGCGCGGCGGGCCTCGTCGAGGCGGAACGCTGGACCTCCTGCGGACGCCGCTTCCTCGCCCTGCGCAAGGGCTGAACCCAGGGGCCTGCCGTGGTCCCCGACCGGACCGGCCCGGGAGCGCGGGCAGCCTGGCCGTCCGGTCAGGGGTTGGTCGTCTCCGGCACCGCCCCGGCCATCGCCCGGCGCGCTCCGCCACGCAGCCGCCCGCGCACCAGCGGCACCGCGAGCACCCACAGCAGCGCGGCCCCGTACGCGGCGCGCTGGGCGTCCTCGCCGCCCGTCAGGTAGAGCACCTGCCCGGCGGCCGGTACCGCCAGCCACTCCCACCGTCCGTCGAGCGCGACCAGGGCGACCACCAGCAGCCCGTACCAGGGGTAGCTCGGGGCCACGAGCAGCAGCGCCGTCCCGGTCACCAGGAGCGCGCCGCGCCAGGGCCTGGCCGGGTCACCGTGCCGTAGGACCCGCAGCACCACCGCCGCCAGCACCAGTGCGGCCGCCCACGGCGTCCAGGGGTCGGGCAGCACCACCCGCAGCAGGCCGAACCGTTCGAGGCGCCCCTGCTCGTACCCCTCCTCCCTCAGGTAGCCGGGCAGGTACCCCAGCACGCCGGCGCCGGAGAGCACGACGTACGGGAGGTAGGCCGCCGCGAAAGTGCCGAGGGCCGTCGTGGCGAGCAGCACGTCGTTCCTGGTCGGCCGCCGGGCCGACAGCCCGGACAGCGCCCCGGACAGCGCCCCGGGCAGGGCGAGTGCCGGGAGCAGCTTGGCCGCGGCCGCCGCGCCGAGCAGCGCGCCGCCGGCACCGGTCCGGCGGCGGGCCGCGCAGCCCAGCCCCGCCACCATGAGGAGGGCGCCCAGGGTGTCGGCGTGGGCGTCGTTGACCGCCCAGAGCGCCACTGCCGGGCACCAGCCCCACAGTGCCGCCCGCCGGCTCCGCCCGCCGACGGCGAGCAGCACACCGGTGGTGGCGACCGCCAGCAGGGCACCACCGACCTGCACGCCGCGCACCCCGCCGCCGAAGGGGTGTTCGGCGAGGAACCAGGCCTCCGCGACCGGCGGGTAGACGGTGTGCACGGCGGGCCGGTTGATCCGGGTGCAGTCCCCAGCCGCGGTCCTCCGCTCGTCCCAGGCCGAGCACCCGTCCCCGTCCGGGAACAGGCCCGGGTCGCGCAGCCAGGACAGCGCCGGATCGTCCGGGGTGTGCGCGTACGGGGAGACGCCGGCCGCCTGGACCCGCCCGTCCCACACGTACCGGTAGGCGTCGTCGCTGGTGCGCGGGGGTGCCAGCAGCCCCGTCCCGGCGACCAGGATGCTCCCGACCACCACCAGCGGCGCCACGTGGCGGTCGGCCACCCTCCGCAGCAGGAGCAGCGCGAAGGCGAACAGTGCGGCATCGAGGACGTACCAGCCGGGGAGCCGCGACCGGTCGGCGAGCGTCCCGCCGCCGGTCACGGTCAGCGCCAGGCCCGCCACCAGCGCGGCGACGGCCAGCGCGCAGGGCAGGACGCCCCGGGCCCGGTCAGTCACCCGGGATGCCGGGAAGGCCGGTCGCCAGTCCGTCCAGGACGTGCGGGCAGGGGCACTCCCGGTCGACGGGCAGGGCCTCCAGCGCCTTGAACAGCACGGTGCGCAGCCGGTCGACATTGCGGGCGAAGACCGCCAGCACCTCCGCCTGGGTGACGCCCTCGCCCTTCTCCACGCCGGCGTCGTGGTCCGTGACGAGGGCCAACGACGTGTAGCAGAGCCCGAGTTCGCGGGCGAGCGCGGCCTCCGGGTGCCCGGTCATGCCGACCACCGACCAGCCGTTCGCGCCGAACCAGCGGGATTCCGCCCGGGTGGAGAAGCGCGGCCCCTCGATCACCACCAGGGTGCCGCCGTCCACCGGCTCCCAGGCCGCCGTGCGCGCCGCCTCCAGGGCGGTCGACCGCCCCGCCGGGCAGTACGGGTCGGCCATCGACACGTGCACCACGTGCGACCGCGAGCCGTCCGGCAGCGGCTGCCCGTCGTAGAAGGTCTGCACCCGCCCCGAGGTCCGGTCCACGAACTGGTCCGGCACCAGGAGCACCCCGGGCCCGTACTCCGGCCGCAGCCCGCCGACCGCGCACGGCGCGATCACCTGCCGCACGCCCAGCGAGTGCAGCGCCCAGAGGTTGGCCCGGTAGTTGATCCGGTGCGGGGCCAACGCGTGGCCACGCCCGTGCCGGGGAAGGAACCCGACCCGGCGCCCCGCCACCTCGCCCAGGACCAGCGCGTCGCTCGGCGGCCCGTACGGCGTGTCGACCCGCACCTCCGTGACCGCGTCCAGCAGCTCGTACAACCCGGAGCCGCCGATCACGCCCAGCTCGGCCTGCGGGGAATCCTGACGCACTGCCATGTGCACCACCTCTCGTCGGGAGACGTCCGGTCACCGCGGGCGCGGGCCGGAAGGAAAGCCGTCCGCATACGGTCCTACGGTTCGCGGACGCCGTGTTCGCCGGCGCGCGCCGATCGGCCGGCCCGGCGCGCGCCGCGGATCCGGAACGCGAGGGCGACGGCGGAGGCCCCGAAGAGGACCCCGGTGATGACGAGCCACCGGGGCAGGTAGACCTCGTCCGACAGACCCGTGGCGCCCGGGTAGGGCTCGGACAGGCGGAGGATCAGGGGGAACCAGACGAGCAGCAGGAGGCCGGACAGGCAGGCCGGAACGCGCAGGTGGTTGATCCAGGGCACGGCCGGCACCGGCGCGGGCAGGCGGCGCAGCACCGAGCGGGCCGAGAGGTCGGCGATCGAGTAGAGCGGGAGCAGGATCAGGTCGTGGGCGACGGCCGCGCCGACGAACCAGACCGCCACCGCGACGGGCCGTTCGGCCACCAGGCGCTGGACCGCGTAGCCGGTGAGGGCGAAGGAGGCGAGGAGCGCGAGCAGGTGCAGGGGCCGCGCGCCGTACCAGCGGGTGATGGGGGCGAATCGGTCCATCGTCACGTCCTGAAGGTCAGCCGGCCGACCCACTTCGTGTTGTTCACACCGGGGTTGGCGGGGACGATGATGCGGGCGGGATAGCCGTGGTCGAGCGAGAGGTCGGCTCCGTTGACGTGCAGGGCGAGCAGGGAGAGCGGGTCCCGGATCTGGTTGCCGCGCAGCAGCACGGAGGTGTAGGGCCCGGGTGGTTGGACCGACTCCACGAGGACGTCCGCCGCGTCCGGGAGCCCGGCCATGGCCGCGAGCTCGGCGAGCGGCAGTCCGCTCCAGTGCTGGTCCTCGGTGGACCAGCCCTCCACACAGGCGATCGGCAGCCGGGCCGACCGCTGCGGCAGCGCCAGCAGCTGCTCCCGGGTGAACACCCGCACCGGAGCGGCACCGTACAGCTCCAGCCGCCAGTCGGGGCCGATCATGGCCGCCGTGACGCCGACGGAGGCGGCCGTCTTGTTGATCTGGAATCCGTTCGGACCGTTCGCGGGCTCGCGGTTGTGCGGTGCCAGCAGCGCGGTGGCCCGGAGCCGGCCGCCGATGCTCTGCCCCGCCGTGACGACCAACAGGGCCAGCGAACCCGCGCCGACCAGGGCCAGCGCACCGCGCCGGGCGATCGTCGGCGGGGCCGGGTCCGACGCCACGAGGCCGTCCGCGTCCGGCGGTTCGGGCCGGGTGCCGGCGACGCCGGTGCGCAGCTCCCCCCACAGCGGGCGCGACCTCAGGGCGCGGACCAGCTTCCCGAGCTTGAGCGCGACGTGGACCACGAACGCGGCGATGAACACCCACGCCCCGTAGAAGTGCAGGGTGTAGAAGGAGCCCGGAAAGACGTAGTGGAGCTGGATGTTGAGGATCCCGGTCACGAACTCGAAGACCACCCCGCCGACCAGCGTCAGCAGCGACAGCCGTTCCAGGGCGTGGGCGGCACTGCGCACGGGCGGCCACTCGAACAGCTTCGGGATCACCGACCACAGCTTGGCCAGCACGACCGGCACCAGGACGACGCCGAGCGTCACGTGCACGCCCTGGGTGAGCCGGTAGAGCCAGGAGGGGCGGGTGGGCCAGTCGAAGAGGTAGAAGCCCAGCAGGCCCTTGTCCGGAGTCTGGTCGTTGAGCGGCCCGAGGTCGGGGTTGTACGCGGCGTAGGACAGCGCCCCGGTCACGAACAGGACCGGCATCCCGACGAGCAGCACCGAGCCGAACACCGAGGTCAGCCACGGCCCGCGGATCGGACTGCGCCAGAAGCCGGGCCGGAACGGCCCCGGCGGGGCGGGCAGCCGCCCGATCGCGCCCGCGGCCTCCGACAGCCTGGCACCCGCCGCGGTACGGGCCCGCCCGATGGCCCGGCCCAGCCGACGCCCCGCGCGGGCGCCCCACCGCGGCCGGACCCGGCTCCCGGACGATCCACCACCGCGCCCAGCCGTCACCACCGACCACCTCCAGCCGCTCGGGAGCCCCCGGGGCCTCGGCACCCGGGGCCCCTGCGGCCCGGGAGGGGAGCCTGGTCGCCCGTTCTCCACGCCGCCGCACGTCGCCGCGGAAGCCTGTCGGCCGCAGCTCGCCGCACAGCAAACCACCCACCCCCCAACAGCCCGGGCGAAGCCACACGGGCGGACGAAGAGACCACCCGAACGGGCGGTTCCCGGACCGCGGCCCGCCTCGATCGCGACGGGGGACGGACTCGGGCGAGCGCCCGCCCATGAACGAGAATCACCGTGCGCGACGATCGTCACGCACGGTGACATTTCGTCGTCCTGGCCGTCGACGTCACCGACGCCGAGACCGTGCGGGCGGCAACCAAGCGGATCGAGCGGGAGCTCGGCACCGTCGACCTGCTCGTCAACAACGCCGGAGTGATGCTCCCGGCCCCCACCGAAGAGCTGCGCACCGACCAGTGGCAGCGCCAGATCGAGAGGTGTCGTAGGCGCCTGGCCCGCCCAGCACCGCCCTCGCCTTGCGAGACCTCTGCGGAGGGCAGAACCTGAAAGTGAGGCATGCCACCGATCACATCGACCGAGCGCAGACGGCTGCGGGGCTCGGCCACCGCGGCCCGTGCAGGGAGCGGGTTCCGATGAGGCTTGTCGTCGATCTCAACCGGTGCCAGGGATTCGCGCAGTGCGTCTATCTCGCTCCGGACGTCTTCGCCCTGCATGGCGATGAGGCGCTGCTGTTCTCCCCTCGCTTCGACGAGGCGCAGCGCGACCGGGTGGAGGAGGCTGCTGCGGCCTGCCCGGTCCAGGCCATACTTGTCGACTACTCCGACGAGCCGACGAAGGGTGTGGAGCCCCATGTCGGCTGAAGCGGACGTCGAGGTCCTGCGGCGGGAGGGCCGCATCGTCGTCGTGGGTGCTTCGCTGGCCGGTCTGCGAGCGGCGGAGACCCTGCGGGACGAGGGCTTCACCGGATCCCTGACCATGATCGGTGATGAGCCGTACGAGCCCTACGACCGGCCGCCGCTGTCCAAGCAGGCGCTGCTCGGGCGGGCGCGGGCCGAGGACACGGCGCTACCGCGGCGGCGTGAGATCGATGCCGAATGGCGTCTGGGCGTCGCGGCCGAGGGCCTGGACCGGGACGCCGAGCAGGTGCGCCTGGCGAACGGTGACGCCGTTCCGTACGACCGCCTGCTGATCACCACCGGGACCAGAGCGCGGCCCTGGTTCCACCCGGAACAGGCAGCTCTTGACGGGGTTTTCGCACTGCGCACCCGCGACGACTCCGCGCGCCTGAAGCGGAAGCTGGCCGGCGGCCCGTCCCGAGTGCTGGTGATCGGCGCCGGTTTCACGGGCTCCGAGGTCGCCTCCGCCTGCCGGGAGCTGGGCCTCGAGGTCACGGTCGCCGAACGCGGCCCCGCGCCGCTGGTGGGCGCACTGGGCGGGGTGATCGGCGCGGTCGCCGACCGGCTGCAGCGCGGGAAGGGAGTCGATCTGCGCTGCGGCGTCAGCGTCACCGCCCTGGAGGGTGATTACGCCGGACGGCTCAGGCGCGCCCATCTGTCGGACGGCTCGGCGATCGAGGTGGAGGTGGCGGTCGTCTCGCTCGGAGCGATCAGGAACACCGACTGGCTCGCCGGCTCCGGGCTGGCCGCAGGCCCCCGGGGGATCGCATGCGACGCCGGGTGTCGGGTCTTCGACGTCAACGGCATCGTCACCGACGACATCTACGCCGCCGGTGACGTCGCACGCAGCCCGCACCCGCTGTTCGACTACCAGTTCCTGTCGCTGGAGCACTGGGGCAACGCGGTCGAACAGGCAGAGATCGCCGCCCACAACATGATCTGTGCGGGTCCCGATCGCCGTCCGCACCTGTGGCTGCCGATGTTCTGGTCCTCCCAGTTCGGTGTGAACATCAAGTCCGTGGGTGTGCCTTCGCTGGGCGACCAGCTGGTCGTCGCCCAGGGGGCGCTCGCCGAGGACCGGTTCGTCGCGGTGTACGGCTACCGCGGCCGTGTCATCGCCGCGGCGTCCTTCGACGGAGCCAAGTGGCTGGGGTTCTACCAGCGGCAGATCGAGGCCGCCGCGCCGTTCCCGCCGGAGTACCGCACGGTCGACCGCCGCGCCGAAACGCTGGAGCCGGTCGACCCGGCCTTCCCCGACCCCCACCTGCCCACCCACGGGCCCACCGTCACGCTGACGGGTCACTCACCGAGCGAGCGGCGTGTCGCGTTCGTTCCGGCACGTGCCTGATCACCGGCCCTGTGCCGCCCGGAGCCCTCAGGAGACACCATGACGCCCGCCACCATCTCCGCGCAGATCACCGACTACGCCAATCGAGCCGATCCGTACCCGCTCTACGCGGAACTGCGCGAGCAACCGGTCAGGCGGGAGGACAACGGCACCTACCTGGTCAGCACCTACTACGAGGTGCGGAACCTGGCCAACGACCCGCGGCTGAGCAACGACATGAGCAACCGCCCGCCCGGCTACGCCCGCATCGGGCACCCGCCGGAGGAGAGCGGCCCACCGCCGAGCTTCATCTTCACCGACCCACCCGTGCACGACCGGCTGCGCGCCACCGTCACCCGGCCGTTCGGCCCCCCGCACAGCCCCAGATTCCTCGACGGCCTGCGCGGAGACCTGGCCAAGGTCGTCACCGAGCTGCTCGACGCCTTCGAAGGCAAGGACCGGGTCGACATCGTCGAGGACTTCTCCTACCCCCTTCCCGTCACCGCCATCTGCAAGGTCCTCGGTGTGCCGCGCGAGGACGAACAGCGCTTCCACGTCTGGGCCGACGCCCTGGCGTCCTCACTCGATCCCCACCCCGGCGGCGACGACGACCCCGACAAGGCACAGCGGGCACGGCAGGACATGGGCGCCTACCTGTCCGACCTGATCGAGACCAAACGCCGCCACCCCGGCCCGGGGATCCTCAGCGAGCTCGCCCCCGACATGACACCGACGGACCTGGAGGCCACCGCGATACTGCTCCTGGTCGCCGGCCACGAGACCACCGTCAACGCGATCACCAATACGACCCTCACCCTGCTGCGCCACCCCGACGTCCTCGACCGGTTCCAGAACGAGCCGGAACTGGCCGCCCCGCTCATCGAGGAATCGCTGCGCTACGAGCCCCCGGTCCAGTTCGTCCCGTGGACCACCGCCCTGGCCGACATCGACGTCGCCGGCACCACGATCCCCAAAGGCTCACCGGTCTGGCTCATGCTGGCCGCGGCCAACCGCGACCCCAAACGCTTCAAGGACCCCGACCGGTTCGATCCCGACCGCAAGGACAACCAGCACCTGGGTATGTACACCGGCATCCACTACTGCTTCGGCGCCCCTCTCGCCCGCATGGAACTACATCTGGCCGTGCCCGAACTGTTCCGCCGGGTCAGGTTCTCCGGGTTGCTCGAGGACCCGCCGCCGTACCGCGCCAACGCCGTACTGCGCGGCCCCCGCCACCTTCCCGTGGCGATCGAGGGCCTGACGGCCTGAACACCTCGTGGCAAGGAGGCAGCGGTTCCGCGGTACGGACACGGACCGCGAACCCGGACACAGGAGTGATCGACGATGGCGAAACTGCTCTTCGTTCTGACCGGATCCCCCTACTGGACCCTCAAGGACGGCACCCGGCACGCCACCGGCTACTGGGCCGAGGAGTTCACGGCGCCGTACACGGCGTTCACGGAAGCCGGCCACCAGGTCGTGGTGGCCGCACCCGACGGCGCGATCCCCAGCGTCGACATGATGAGCCTGCGCCCCGACATGGCGGGAGGCGCCGAGGCCGCCCTGGACCTGGAGCGCGTCATCCGTTCCGCGGAGGAGCTCCGACGGCCGATCCGGCTGTCCGACGCCCGCTTGGAGGACTACGACGCCGTCTACTTCCCCGGCGGCCACGGCCCGATGGAGGACCTGTGGCTCGACGCCGACGCGGGTCGGCTGCTGACCGCGGCACTCGCCTCGGACAAGCCCCTCGCACTGGTCTGCCACGCCCCCGCGGCGATGCTGTCCACCCGGGTGCGCGGGGTGTCCCCCTTCGCCGGTTACCGGGTCACGGCCTTCACCAACGACGAGGAGTACGCCGTCGGCCTGGCCCCCAGGGCACGCTGGCTGCTGGAGGACGAGCTGAAGGAGCTCGGGGTGCAGTTCGAGCGCGGAGAGATGTGGAAGCCGTACACGATGGTCGACCGCAATCTGTACACGGGGCAGAACCCGGCCTCCGCCGGCGCGCTGGCGCAGCTGCTGCTCAAGGTCCTGAAGTAGGCGGCGAGCCCCGGGCCGCCCGTGGTGACGACGTCTAGCCGCTCGCGGTCACGGCCTTGAGCTCGTCGAGCGATTCCCGCATCAACTGCGACAGCTCGCGTTCCTCGGACGCCGCGATCCAGAGTTCGAAGCCGACCTTGAAGACGGCGACGCCCACCTCGGCGGTCAGGCTCGCGGCCGGCCCCGCGACGCCTCGTCGGCGCAGGGTGTCGGCGAGCGCGGCCGAGATCGAGGCGAGCTTGATCAGCTCGCGTTCCTGGAGTTCCGCGTTCGCCGCGATGACGGCCTGTCGCTGCCGGGCGAACTCACGGCGGCCGACGAACTCCTCGGAGACCGCCTCGAGTCCCGCCGCTATCGCGTCGATCGGCGCCGCGGACTCCGGGGCACCGGCGACCGCCTGCACGAACAGCTCCTCCAGCGAACCGGAGCCGGCGAACAGCACCTCGCGCTTGTCGGCGTAGTGCCGGAAGAAGGTCCGCTCCGTGAGCCCGGCCCGTCTGGCGATCTCCGCCACCGTGGTCTGCTCGTAGCCGCGCTCGCCGTAGAGCTCCAACGCCGCTTTCGTCAGGCGTCCGCGCGAGTCCGGCTCCCATCTACCCATGCGTAGATCCTACGCGATGACAGTCACTGACATCAGATGCTAGAGTCGATGACAGTCACTGACATCGATAGTTTGGGGTGCCTTCCCATGCGTATCTTCGTAACCGGTGCGTCCGGCTGGATCGGCTCCGCCGTCGTTCCCGCGCTCATCGGCGCGGGCCACCAAGTCGTCGGACTCGCCCGATCCGACACCTCCGCCGCCGCGCTCACCGCGGCCGGCGCGGAGGTCGTCCGCGGTAGCGTCGACGACCTCACCGTGCTGCGGAACGCGGCCGCCGCGTCGGACGGGGTGATCCACCTCGCCTTCAAGCACGACATCGCCTTCACCGGCGACTTCCCTGGCGCCGCCGAGGCCGATCGCCGCGCCGTCGACACGTTCGGCGACGCGCTCGCCGGCACCGACCGCCCCTTCGTCCTCGCCTCCGGCGTGGCCGGCCTCACGCTCGGGCGCGCGGCGACCGAGCGGGACATGCCCGTGATCGACGGCTCGCCGATGTCGATCCGATCGGCCACCGCCCAAGCGGCGCTCGCACTCGCCTCGCGCGGCGTCCGCTCCTCCGTGGTGCGACTGTCTCCGACCTGCCACGGCGAAGGGGACAACGGCTTCATGGCGGCCCTGGTCGCCACCGCCCGGGCCAGGGGTGTCTCCGGCTACCTCGGCGACGGCGCCAACCGCTGGCCGGCCGTCCACCGCCTCGACGCCGCACGGCTGTTCCGTCTGGCGGTCGAGAAGGCCCCCGCCGGATCGGTGCTGCACGGAGTCGCCGAGGAAGGCGTCGCGATCCGCGAAGTCGCCGAGGTGATCGGCCGCCACCTCGACGTGCCGGTGACCTCCGTGGCCCCCGAGGCCGCGGCCGAACACTTCGCCTGGCTGGGCGCCTTCCTCGGCATCGACGCCCCGACATCGAGCACCCTGACCCGCGACCTGCTGAACTGGCAACCGACCCACCCCGGCCTGCTCGAGGACCTCGACAAGGGCCACTACTTCCATACCCCCGCCACCAGGGCCTGACCAGCCGCGGAGGCGCCACCTGAGCGAAGCCGGTACCGCGGGCTCGTCAGGGTCACCACTGCACGTACGAGTTCGGCACGGTCGGCGAGGAGTCGGAGGCAGCGCTTGATCGAGCCGGCCCGCCAGTGGACCCCTCGCTGGAGCAACCCGGCGAGCCGGCGGCCGTGTACGGCCGAGGAGTCGGTTTCCGCGTTCAGGCGGGTCAACCGGACGGTTGGCTCGGGTGCTCGCGCACGTCGGTCAGGCGGAGGCGAACTCCACGTACTCGATGATCGCGCCGCCAGGGTGCCGGAGAGTCGCGTTGCGGCCGGTGGGCACCGCGTTGGGGCCGTCGAGCAGGGTGCCGCTGTCGAGGACCTCGTCGAGCGAGTCGACCAGCACGGTGGCGTGGGTGTCCCGGTACGGCGCGAGCGCTTCGGGCGTGCCGGCGATCAGCAGGAAATCGCCGACGCGGGCCAGTTCCAGGTCGCGGTACTCGAACCGCAGCCGGGGCGGCTCGCCGGCGAGGGCGACGAAGGCGGGCAGAGCGACGTCCAGATCGTCCACGTAGACGCGGGCGAGGGTGGCGAGTGCAGGCATGGCGAACGCTCCCAAGAACAGGCGGTGATGGGCCACTGAAGATCGTTTCGACTTTCCCGAAATGTCGAAACGATCGGCATACTACTGTCATGACGGACGATCTGGAACTGGCCGCCGTGCTGCACGCGCTCGGTGACCCGGTGCGCCTCGCCCTGGTCCGCTGGATGGCGACCGAGGGCGAGAGCGCCTGCAGCCCCGACTGGCTCACGGTGCCGCGGTCGACGCTCTCCAACCACTGGCGCATCCTCCGCGAGGCCGGTCTCACCACCACCCGCCAGGAGGGCAAGAATCGCATCATGACGCTGCGCCGCCCGGAACTCGACGCCCGCTACCCGGGGCTCCTGGCCTCGGTGCTGGGAGAACACTGAGCCGTCGGCTCGGCCTTCGGGGCCGGCCTGCCCCCGCTGCCGGCGCGTCGTCCGCATCGACAAGCCCCTCGACGGACAGCGGGTCTGCCGCAACTGCATCGCGAGGCCCCGCATCGAGGAGTGCTCACGCTGCGGCGCCCGGCGCGAACCTGCCACCCGCGACGCCCAAGGCCGGCCGCTGTGTCCGAAGTGCCTGATCACGGACCCCGCCAACCCTGGAGACCTGCACCACCTGCGGCAAGCGGCGCATGGCCAGCACCAGGACTCCCGACGGGCCGATCTGTCCCAACTGCCGTCCACTTCCCACGCTGGTCCGCTCGATCTGTAGCCGGACGGCACCCTGCGTGCTCTCGAAGCTGAGCGGGCAACCCCGCTACGGCAGTTGCGACCAGCGAGAGGCGCACTGCACCGTCTGCGGGCGCTTGCGAGACATCCACTCCGACACGACCCCTCCCGGGCCATGGACGACGACGCCCACTGGGCCACCACCCGTCGCCTGCTGCATGACGACACCATCCGGACTGAAGACCGCCTGGCCAGGCTACTGTTGCTCCTCTATGCCCAGTGGCCAGCGGCGATCTCACGGTTGACCACCGCCCACATCGAGGAGACCAACGCGACAGTCCGGATCCGCCTCGGGGACGTCGCGGTCACCTTGCCCGGCCCCATCGCCAAGCCGGCCCTGGAACAAGTTGCCGCCCGTCGCAGCCACGCGGTCCTCACCCAGACCGACTTCCCCTGACTCTTCCCCGGCGGCCAGCCCGGCCGCCCGATCAGCGCCTAGGCCACGGGCGAACGACTCCGCAAACTCGGCATCCGGCCCGCGGCAACCCGCTCCACCACCCTGTTCCAGCTCGCCACCGAGCTGCCCGCCGCGATCCTCGCCCGCACCCGCGGCATCCACATCACCATCGCCGTCAAATGGCAGCGAGCCGCCGCCGGAGACTGGGCCACTTATGCGGCCGAGGTCAGCCAGAGAACCAGCCGATCAACCGGAATTCCTGTCGCACAGCGGTCACAGGGCGTTGCCGCACTTGATGCAGTCGATCCATGGGACAGCTGGAGCCGCTTGGGGACGGGATAGTGGGCGTCGCCGCGCGAGTAGACGGCGCGGGCCAGGCCGAGGCGGCGGTGGTCGGGGTGGGTGCCGACGGGTTCGAACGCGCCGGTGGCGTTGATCGCGTATTCGAGAAGCCGCGTACTGTCTCGGCAGCAGTTCGACGACATCAACTTTTATCTGGACAATCTTGCGCGCGTCAGAGTGGCGTTATGAGTCCCAGGACATCCCCGGCGCCTTGTCGCCGAACTCGCTTGTCGTACCTGGTGGCAACTCAGGAGACCCTTGACGGCTGCTCACTCGAACCCTCTGCAGCCAGGGCTCAGCATGGTGCTCGGCTCAGTGGTGACCGAGGCCTTGGCTGTCGAGATAGTCGATCAGCGCGGCCTCCTTGCGCAGCAACCGTTCGCGGTCATCGGCCGATAGCGACACAAGGGCGTCGACCAAGACCCGCTTGCGGTGAACGTAGACCATGTTGCCCGAGTAGATCCGGCACCCCGAGCACCAGCCAAACCCGATACATCGCTCGAAGCTGGAGGACTCAGGCGGATGCACGCGGTACTGGAAGGAACGGACTGGCTCCCGGCACACCATGCAGACCGAGCGTTCACCGTCACGAACGCACCAGCCGGTTACACCCCTGCGCCAGGACTTGCGTCCGGCCGGTGCTCTTCAAGTCGTCATGGCGATCATTCTGCCTCGTCGTGGTCTCGGGAAACAGGGTGATCAGTGTTGACGCCTCTCGCGCTCGCCAGCAACGGCGTCGCCGAACGGGGTGAAGCCCATGCTCGCTCCGAACATGTCGCCACCACGCCGGAAGGCGAGCAGGCGTGCCGATGGGGCGTCTCCCGCCTCACCGAAGTGGAAAACCGCGAGCGGCGCGGTCCGATCACCGGAAGCGTAGCCAAGGGTCTTGGCCGAGCGCGGATCCTGGTCGCCAAAGATCACGGAAGGCCGACCGTACACCTGCAGAACATCGTCGAAGGTGCGGTCGGTCTCCGCCCAGCCTTCGGCTGTCTCGACGAGGCTCGTGTACTCGTCAGTCCGCAAGGCTCGATCGAGATGGAGCCAGCCACGCTCGTGAGCTGCGGCGCCGTACTCCGCGGCCACCACATGAACTTCCGGCTGGGGAAAGCAGTAGCGCAGCAATGCCGCCATGTCCAACCGCGCGTTGTCGTCCACGATCCACCGCGTGCCGTCGGGCCGGGCCTCGTCCTCGGCGAGGGCATCGAGGAAGAGCGGCAAGCACGCGAGCCCACCGTGCGCGTCGGGGCACCGCACGGCGGCGTTGAACCTGTCGAGCACGCGGACGCGTTCCGCCTTGGTGAGCGGGGTCCGGCGGTGAACTGTGAGGGGGATGCTCCGAAGGGACAGCATGCCGACCACCTTGAGCCGTTGCCATCAGGCTGTCCACCCCGTTCCTCAATCCGCTAAGGCTCGGGTCGGTTCAGCAGTGATCGCCAGGGGCGGGGTCGGGACTCTCGCCGAGGTCCGCGAGGAGGCTCCGGATGCGGTCGGCGATGGCTGTGTGACGTTCGACCTCGCGGGGCCATCCGCGTTCAATGGCGTCCTGGGCGAGCTGCTGCTCGCGGGCCAGCCGGGATCGAAGGCGCGGAGCGTACTCGCTGGTGGTGAGGAACTTCGAGCAGCGAAGGTAGAGGTCGCATTCGCAGGGTCCTTCGGCGGGTGCGCGCAGGCAATGGCCCAGTTCGAGCTCGGTCTTGAAGAAGTTGGTCTTGAGCCAGTTCAGGGTGTCTTCGCCGATCCGGCCGCTGAGCAGTTCCTCTGCGGCCGGGCCCGCGATCCGGCCGCCGGCAGCGATGACCTTCTCGTACTGTTCCTTCAGGATGGGGTCGCTGATGTGGGAGTAGGTGGCCGACATCTGCGCGTTGCGGTGCCCGAGGATCGCCATGATGGTCTGGATCTGGGCTCCGCCCTCGGCGAGCTGGGTGCCGACGGTATGCCGGAACCGATGGGCGGTCACCATGGGGTTGCCGTCGCCATCGACCAGCCCGGCCTTGCGGCAGGCGACTTCCAGGGAGTCGGTGAACAGGAACTGCCGGCCCATCGGCTTGCCCCGCCGCATGAACACGTAGCGGACCGGCCGCTGGGCCCAAGGGTCGTGGCGGGCTGCGGCATTGCCGGCCTTGGCCGTCTCGATCAGGCTCCGCAGCGCGTCGGCGGCCTGCGGGTGCAGCGGGATCATGCGCTCGGTGTAGGTCTTGCCGACCGGGATTCGCAACCGGGGATAGCCGTCGGGATAGGCATCGAGGCAGTCGATGGGCAGGCGGGCGATCTCGCCGCGGCGGGCACCGCTCCACCGCAAGAGCAACAAGGCTGTCCTCTGGTGAGGGTCCTCCAGGTCCTCGACGGCCTGCATGAGTCGGTCCAGCTCGTCGCGCGGGATGAATCGGGGCAGCCTTGACGGCAATTTCGGCAGGTCGGAACGCCCCAGCAACGGCCTGGCCGGGACGTCCGTCCAGCCCCACTGGCTGGTCTCGCGGAAGAACTGCAGCAGCGGGCTGATGTAGGTGTAGCGCGTGCGGGCCGACAGCGGTCGGCCGTTGCGCGGATTGATCCGCTCGTGCTGATGGGTCAGGAAGCCCTCGATGTGAGCTCGCGTCAGCTCGGCGAGGTTCGTCAGCTCGGGGACGTCCTGGGCGAGCCAGCGCAGGAAGTAGCGGAAGGCGTCCCGGCAGTTGCGCACAGACTCCGCCCGGTCGGTGGTCTGCAGCCGTCCGGACAACCACCGGTTGACCGGCGCTGCGATCGCAGGCGGGGTGTCCGGGGAAGTGAGCTCTTCGCGCCACAGCTCGCACGTCTTCAGCCCGTGGAACGGTGGTTCCTTGACCTGCCCGGTGTTGAACAGCAGCACGTGCAGGCCGTGCAGCCGGCTCAGGCATGCCTTTTCGAACTCGGCGGTGAGCGTGGCAGGGTCGCTGTCACGGCGGTTTCGGTGAACGTGGGCGGCCCGGATGGTCCTGGCTTCCGGCATCGCGCACCAGCGGCGGATCTCCTCGCCGAACGCGGCAAGGTCGCCGTAGGTGATGGCGGTGATGTCCGGATCGCCCTTCCAGAGGACAAGGCGGGCGATTCCCCAGGTCAGCAGCGACCGGCCGCTGCGGTAGCCGAGCTGCCGCTGGCGTTCGTCCAGCGCGTCGACCAGGTCCAGGTCCATCCCGAGTGTCGGGGCGACGCGGGGGTTGAACAGGCTGTCGAAGTTCCGGGCCAGCACCCAGTCGGCGTCCATCGGGATTCGATGGATCAGTGAGAGGTAGGCCAGGTAGGAGCCTGCTTCGTGGGAGATGCCCAGGTGCTTGCCGGAGCCCGGAGTCGCATCGGCATGCAGGTCCAGCCGGTCCAGCAGCGGGGCGGCGAACCAGTCCTCCAGATCGGGCCAGTGCTGGACGAACCTGTTGTAGAAGAACAGCCGGGAACTGATCGTCCCTCGTGTCCCGGCGAAGGTGGCGCGGACCCACGCGGTGTACTCCTCCCGCGGGGCGTGGCGCCGCCGATCCGGCAGGTCCGGGACTGCGGCCAGGGCATTCACCGCTGGTTCTCCAACGCCCGGGTGTAGTCGGCCAGCACCGCCTCATCGGACACCCGGGTATAGATTTTCGTCGATTCCGGCGAAGCGTGTCCGAGCCGCTTCTGCAGCGACAACTCGCGCATCCCGCCCTCCCACATCGCCGTGGCGTGGGTGTGCCGCAAAGCGTGCGGAGTGGCCTCCGGCGTGCGCGCGCCGAGCTTCGCCATTCGGCGGGAGAACAACCGGACGAGCGCGTCGTAGCTCAGCGGCTCCAGCCTGCGGGCTCCGTTGCCGCCGACGAGGAACACGAATGGGCTGGCGGACTCCAGGGGCCGCTCGTGCATGACGTAGCGGCTGACCGCGTCCAGCGTGCGCGGATCGTGCAGGTCGACGACCCGCTCGGAGCGCGACTTCCCGCGGGCTCCGCCGGGGTGGTCGTCACGCTTGCCGATCGTCACCCGCCGCCGCCCATAGGAAAGGTCGGCCAGATGAAGGGACAGCACCTCGCCCGGCCGCAGCCCTCCGTCCAGCATCAGCAGGAACATCGCCAGGTCACGCAGCTTCGTCAGGCTCGCGATGAAGCCCTCCAACACCGCCTCGTCCATCGGACGCGGCAGCCGCCGCGGCTGCTTGACCGTGACCGTGCGCCGCACCGGCTGCTGGCGGCTGGCCTTACCCATGAACGGCTGATGCCGGCCCGGGACCCTCGCGAGAGCCGGATCCGGGCGCATCTGCATCGGCGAGTCCTCGCCGTCGTACTCCTCCGCGACCATGGCCCAGTCGTAGAAACTCGACACCGCGGCCAAGATGCGGTTCACCGTCGACGGCGACAGCAGACTGCCAGGCAGGTCCGCTCCGCCGACCACGACGGTCAACCCGAGTCGCTGGGCTGGCCGGCGGCTCGGCTGACGGCGCAGGAAGCCCAGCAGCCGCAACGCGTCCGGTGCTCGGAAGTCCCGCCAGTCCAGGCTCTCCCGGGCCAGGAACGTGAACAGGTACTTCAGGTCGTAGGCGTAGGCGCACCAGGTGTTCGGCGACAGCCCCCGATCATTGAGATGCCCCAGAAACCGGCAGACCGGATCGATCTCGGAACCGGATGCGTCGATCAACCGGACGCGACGGACGATGCCGCCGTCTCGGTCCTTCACCACACGCAGTTCGCACTCCACAGCACCATCAACGAGCGGCGACGAGGAGCGCGACGCCGGGAAGCCGAACTCCACCCGGGAGTGTCCAGATAAGAACCTCCTCGGCCGGTAAGCGTTCTTTCGGCCGCGGGACGCCGGGCGCCGGCCGCTGCGCGAACCGTCGGTCGGCGAAGACGACAGCGAGCGACAGGGAGGCCGACCGGCCCAGTACCCGGCTGTCCTCGACGGCGGCTGGGTACTGGGCGGCGATGGCTCAGCCGGAACGCGCCCCGTGGTGATCTGGAAACATGCCGTAGTTGTAGCCTGCGAGCCATGACGCTTAGGACTGGGACGGTACACGGCTTCTGGGCGCGCAAGTTGCTCGCAGACTCAGGTGTGGATCCGGAGGATCTGCGGCTGGATGTATACGAACACGTGGACCGTGGCGTCGCGCTTGCCATGGGCGGGTTCGACTCCGAGCGCTCTGAGCTGGTCGAGGGCGCGGTGTCACTCGCCTCGGACATTCTGCGGCGATGGCGTACGCCCCGGCCGGAGTTGGTAGCCGGTCTGGTGCGATGCCTACAGTCCCGTCATCCCCATGCCAGAGGCGACGCGGCGATGGTGCTGGCGCGGCTCGTGTCGGCAGACTCCACGCAGGACATCACGTCGGCCGTTCCCGCACTGATCGTGGCCGCCAACGATTCCTACGACCGGGTTGCCGGGCCGGCGGCGCTGGCTCTTGCCCGTATCGACCATCCGGGGGTTCTGGAGCCGGTACACCGGTGGTTGATGTCAAGCAGCCGACTCCCGTTCTTCCAGGTGACTTCACTCGGGCAGGTTCTGCAGCCGCTGGTGGGATGTGCCGACGAGCTGCTCCCCGGGATCCGTCGCATGCTCGTCGACTCGGCCGACAGCGAGGGACTGCGTCCGGTCCTCACAACACTGGCCGCGTGGGGCCCCTCCGCGAGCGCGGCGGTTCCAGAGCTGGTGTCGGCACTCGCCACCCGCAACGTGCGATGGGTCTGCGACGTGCTCGGCAGTATCGGCGCGGCGGCGGCGCCTGCGGCGGACACCCTTGACAGCTTCCTCTGCGGCGTCAAGCAGCCACCGCGCCACGACGGCAGCACCCTGATGCCCAACGGCATACGAAGATGGCACGGCGCCCAGAACGCGGCGTGGGCCCATTGGCGGATCACCGATGACTCAAAGGTCTTCCTGGCTTTCCTGGAGGACGCGGCATCCCGGGGCTTGGGGTACGCCGACCTCGGCCGGTTGGCGGAGTTGGGGCCGCAGGCGACGCGATGTGCGAGCGCGGTCCGGCCGCTGCTGGAGTCGCCGGGCCCGTGGACCCGTGTCCAGGCCGCCTATGCCTGGTGGCGGATCACCGGCGACACGGACGCCGCTGTCCCGGTACTGCTGGCAGCGCTGGAACCATTGAGGTCGGGTGATGCCGACGAGTCCTGCCGCGCGGCGGTCCAGTACATCGCCCAGATCGGTGCCCGGGCCTCCGCCGCGGCACCTCTGCTCGAAGCGACGCTGTCATCCGACCGGCGCTTCCCAGCGGACGTCTATCCTGCGGCACGCGCGGCGCTGGCGGCCTTCGGCGGCGGCCTCCGCCTTCAATGAACCGTCGCCACTCCCGAGATCATCCGGGCTGCCCGCGACATGCTGCCCAACCCCGAGAACTCGATCACCTCTATCGCCAAGCTTCTCGGCGTCGGCCCCGGCACCCTCGATAACCACATCCCCGACCTGTAGGAACTCCGCTCCTCCGGCCGAGTCCCGAACCCAGCTCACCGCAGGCTGACCGCTAGCGCCACCGGTCCGTTCCTCCCCACGGGCCCTCCCGGACCTGGCGGCGGACGTTGAGCGGGATAACGGGCCCCTCCACCGCCCGGTCGCCGTCCTTCCGGAACTCACGGTACTGGCCGGGCTGTTCGTTCAGGTAGTCGGCCACCACGGATTCCCGGGCCGCGCCCTTCGGGGTGCGCGGTCGGATCCGACGGCGCACCCTCGTGCATCGAGTGGTACGACTACTTCCGCTACCGCGGCGGGTCGACCTTCTCGACCGGGCCGAAGTCGCGGAAGGTGCCGTAGGTGCGCATCTGGATGCCCCGCAGCTCGGTCTTCTTGTCGTAGCGGACGGTGCGGCCCTGGGCGTCGATCCACTGGTCGAGCCGGAAGCTCTCCACGGACTTGCCCTTGAGGATCTTGTACTGCTCGGGCTCCACGGCCTTCATCTGCTCCAGGTCCACCGTGCCGGAGAGGTGGTAGCACGGCGTGCCCTCGCAGTCCTCCATGCCCTTGCGGGCGGACGGGCCGAGGGCCAGCACCGCCTTGGCGTAGCCGTGGTAGTCGGCGATCCGGTTGCCGAGCGGGGAGGTGCGCCAGCTGCTGCCGTTCCTGATGTAGGTGGTGCCGTCGTCGGTGACGACGACGCTCGGGCCGTCGTTCGCGCCGCCCATCATGTCCTCGCCGCCCACGCTCATCGACTCGGCGAGCCGGCCGGAGCGGATCGGCCCGTTGAGGTTCACCCGGGCCTTGACGACCGCGCTGATCGGGCCGCCATCGGACGTGAAGTCCTGGGTGGCCGCGTACGGCGTCCTCTCCGCGAGCGCGAGCGCCGCCTCCGGGTCGATCACCCCGCCCGCCGTGGTGGCGACTGCGGTGGCGGCGGGTGCGGGCGTCGCGACGGCGGTGGGTGCCGGGGTGGGAGTCGCCGTGGGCGCGGAGGTCGGCGCGGCCTCGGGCGTGGTGGCGCCCGGGGACGCCGTCGAGGACGCGGCCGGCGCAGGGTCGCCGTCGCAGCCCACCAGAGCGACGAGGGAGACCGTCGCGGCGGCGACGGCGAGCACGGTGGAGCGGCGCATGGTCAGGAGAACCCCCGGTCGAACCAAGAAGCGAAGAGACGGGGCATCCTGCCACAGCGCCTGGTCGGTGATCGAACCGTTTTCCTCGCCGGGGCCGCCCTTGACGGCGAGTCAACGCACGTACGCCGTCTCCAGCGGTCCGTCTCCCTCGTCCGGTACGGACGGCTGGTCCACGCCGTCCTGGGGTGACGCGGGCGCGCCGCCCACTGCCGCCGCCAGGAGAACGACGTGTGCGGGTACCTGACCGTCGGCGTCGCGATCAGCCCGCGAGGGAGCTGGTCTCCCCCGGCGATGGGGTGCCGGCGGAGGCTCGCGTCGACGGCGGTGGTCACAGGGCGCCGATGGTCCTCGACGCGTGGTCGGCGACCTGGCGCGGTGTGAGGCGGGTGGTGTCGATGACCTCGGCGTCGGCCGCGAGCCAGCCGTCGTACGCCTCGGTGTAGACCGGCAGCTTTCGGCGGCGGAAGGCGCGGACCTTCTCGTTGCGCGCCTCGTCGTCGGGGAATTCGACGCCGACGGCGATGCGGGCGCCGACGGTGTCGGGGTCGGCGTGGAGCAGGAGGTGCCGGAGCGGGATGTCGGCGGCACGGACGGCGTCGTGGATCTCGGCGGCGTAGTCCCGGCGCAGCAGGGTCATCGGGATGATCACCGGTCGGCCGTCGTTCTCCCGGTGGCAGCGGACGGCGAACTCGGCGACGAGGGGGCGCCAGGCCGGGTTGTCCTGGAAGTCCTCGTACTTGCCGGGGAAGACCTGGCGCAGGAGGAAGCCGACCTCCTCGGCGTCGAAGAGGACGGCGCCGGGCAGTTCCCGCTGAAGGGTGGTGGCGAGGGTGGTCTTGCCGCCGCCGAAGGGGCCGTTGATCCAGATCACGGTCACCGGGATCTCGCTTTCGTCGCTGGGTGCTGGTGTTCGCTGTCGGAGTCGATCGCTGCGATCCGCAGTCGCCGGCTGACCATGCCGGCCGGCGTCGCACGCCGTCAGGTACCGGCCGGCACCTCCGCGACCTGGGGCGTGAACGCGTAGGTGCGGACCGGGTCGAGGTGCAGTTCGTAGGGCCCGAAGCAGTCCGCCGCGAGGGTGGCGACCCGGGCTCCGCAGGGACAGGCCCGGTTGAGGCCCTCGGTTCCGTTCGGTCCGCAGCATCCGCTGCTGTTCTCCCCGTTCGGGAGGGGCCGCAGCGCGGGCGCGCCATCGGGGTGGACCACGATCGTGTCGCGGACCCCGGCCGAGGCGACGAAACCCTCCTCGGTGGCCATGAGGATGCCGCGGGGCTGCGACGGCGCCGGGTTCTCCTGGTCCTCCTGCATGACGAAGGGGACTCCCCAGGGCTCGGTTTCGATCGCTTAGCAGCCGCGCGGCACGGTCGGCGGGGCCTGCTGTGCTCCCTCGGGCCGGGCGTCTTCGAGCCCAGGAACCGTGGGGACGGCGGGCAGGGCTGTCAGGTCCGGGGTGAGCGTCGCACCGCACTTGGAGCAGGAGAAGACGGTCATGGGGTCCGTTGTAGCCGTGAATCGTCTCGTCCCGCACCTCGCTCATCGTGCCCGCAGCCGGTCGTGCGGGGCGTGGACGACCACCGTGAGGCGTCCGAGCTGAGGTCGGGTGCGAGCCGGTGACGGGTGACGTTCAGGCCCAGGAGGGAGCGCACCCGGGTGTCGACCGTGGCGGGGATGCCGCCGGCCGCTCACGGACTTGTGAGGGGCCGGCGGCGTCGTCGGCGGCTCCGGTTCCGCTGCCGGCTGGTGCTCCGTTGGAGACGGCACCGGGCTGGGGCGGTGGTTCGATGAGCCGACAGGTGCGGCACGGGACGGGGGCGAGGTTCTCCGAAGTCCGGGCCTACACGCGCAGCGCGCCGGCGTCGCGGAGCAGGGCAGCGAGGTCGTCCGGGATCGGCATGTGGGTGGTCAGCCCGACCCGGGTGCGGCCGGTGTTGCCGTCCGGGTAGTTCCCGGCCGCGGAACCGGGCGCGGCGACGACCAGGCGCACCAGCTGGCCGAGCATCTCCCACACGTCGCGGTCACGGAGGGCAAGGCGGAACATCACGCCGTGGGTGCGGGTGTGGGGCCACGGCCAGGGCTGGGACAGGATGTGGGCACGCTCTACGGCCTTCCATCGCTGCGCGGTGGGTCCTGGGGTCCGGGCCGCGGCCATCTCGGCGTCGAACGCTTCGAGCAGGGCGGGCGGCATGGGAGCACGGCGGGACACTGCGGACCTCCAGTGGTTCGGATTTCACGGATTCACACCCGGATGCGGCGAGGTGGCGCCCAGCGGTACGGTCCGCGGACGGCTCCGCGGGCGCCGGTGCGGCGCATGGGCACATCGATCAGGGCGATGTCGCTTGGGAACGCGGATCCCCCACGCGGTCCCCGCGCTGGAGCTCCGCCGCCGGTCGGGAGGCCCCGGACCCGAGCCCGCGGCCCGGGCTTCGGAGCACGGCGACGACGAGGGTCGCCGCGCCCGCCATCAGGACGGCGCTGACCACCGAGGCGATCCGGGCTTCCCGGGTGAAGGCCTCGAAGGCCACGTGGCGCAGGGACTCGGCGGTGCCGCTCGGGAGCGTGGCGGCGGTCTCGACGGCGCCGCCGAGGGTGTTCCTCGCCGCCTCCAGTTGTCCGGGTGTGAGGGCGTCAGGGGCGTTGGCCGCCAGTTCCGAACGGTAGACGGCGGTGCCGATGCTGCCCAGGAGCGCGATGCCCAGCGCCCCGCCGAATTCGGCGGAGGTCTCGGCCGTGGCCGAGGCCGCCCCGGCCCGCTCCGGCGGGGCGGCGGACTGGATCACCTCGGTGACGACCGCGGAGACGGCGCCGATGCCGATCGAGACGACGGTCATGCCGCTGACGAGGTGGACGATTCCCGAACCGGCCTGGAGCAGGGCCAGCATGACGTAACCGGCGGTGGCCACCAGCAGCCCGGCGGCGATCACGTTGTGCTTGCCGACGCGCGGAGCGATCGCGGTGGCCAGCGCGATGCCCACGGGCATCACGAGGAAGGTGGGCAAGGACCACAGGGCCGACTCCACCGGGCCCATTCCCAGGACGAGTTGCATGAACTGCCAGTTGAACAGGCTGAAGCCGACCAGTCCGAACGTCGCCAGCGCGTCGATGAGCAGGGGCACGTTGAACCGGCGGGTGCGGAACAACGCCATGTCGATCATCGGGTTCGCGGACCGGTGCTGGCGGCGGAGGAACGCCGCTCCCACGGCGAGTCCGGCGGCGCAGCAGGTCAGGGAAATCCATCCGAAGCCGTGCTCCGCCACGGCCTTGACGCCGTAGATGACGCCGAGGACGGCTGTGAGGGACATGGCGGCGCCGAGCAGGTCGAAACGGCCCGGCTCGGGGTCGCGGTGTTCGGTGAGCAGCAGCGGGCCGAGGAGCAGCAGCAGGGCCATCACCGGCACGTTGATCAGGAACACCGATCCCCACCAGAAGCGCTCCAGGAGCAGACCACCGATGATCGGACCGAGCACGGCGCCACCTGCGAAGCCCGCCGTCCAGATGCCGACCGCGGCGGCCCGCTGCCCGGCGTCGTGGAACATGCTCCGGACCAGGGAGAGGGTGGACGGTGCCAGCGTGGCTCCGGCGATGCCCAGGAGGGCACGGGCCGCGATGAGCGTCCCGGGGCTGGTCGAGTAGGCCGCCAGGACCGAGGCGGCACCGAAGGCCGCGGCGCCCGTGAGCAGCACCCGCCGACGCCCGAAACGGTCGCCGAGCGTGCCCATCGTGATGAGCAGGCCGGCGAGGAGGAAGCCGTAGGCGTCCATGATCCAGAGTTGCTCGGAGCCGCTCGGGCCGAGGTCGGCCGCCAGGGACGGGAGCGTGATGAACATGACGGCCATGTCCATGGATGCCAGGACGCAGGGCAGCACCAGCACGGCGAGGCCGGCCCACTCCCTGGATCCGGCGTGTTTCTCTTCTCCAGCCATGCCCTCTCCTGAGCGGTGTGTGTGGATCCGGGCAGGCTTGACCATCCCGGGTGCGTACTTAGTACGCATCGACGCGTGCAGAGTACGCATGCATTCCTGAACGACACAACAACATTTTTGACCTGCGGATTTATGCAGAAATTCGCACCCGCTCACGCTGCCGGGCTAGAATTTCGTCACGGCCCCCGATGTGTGACGAAAAGGAGTTCGTTGATGTCCGTGCAGCCGGCGTGCGCGTCCTGCGGAAAGGGACTGGAGCCCGCGGACCGGGGCCGGCCCCGGCTCTACTGTTCCCGCGCGTGCCAGGCGAGGGCCTACCGGGCACGCAGGGCGGAGGACCCGGCCGACGTCCCGGTGGGCCACGACGGCGTGCCGCACCTCACCGTCGAGCGCATCGTCCGGGCCGGGATCGTCGTCGCGGACGCGGAGGGGCTCGACGCGCTGTCGATGCGCCGCGTCGCCGCGGAGCTGGGCACCGGCACGATGTCCCTGTACCGGCACGTGGCGTCCAAGGACGACCTGGTGACCCTGATGGTGGAAGCCGCGATGGCCGACGTGCCGATGCCCGACTCGCCACCGCGGAACTGGCGGCACGGCCTCGAACGCGCCGCGGAGCACGACTGGGAGCTGTACCACCGCCACCCGTGGATCCTGCCGAGGGTCACGGTGACGACCCGCGCCTACTTCAGCCCGGCCCTCGCCGCGGACAGCGAAAGCGCCTTCTCCTCGTTCGACGGGCTCGACCTCGAACCCGCCGACGCCTTCCGGTACATGTTCATGTTCGCCTCCTACGTGCAGGGCGTGGCGGTGACCCTCGTCAGCGATCTGGAGGCGGAGCGGCAGTCGAGGACCGGCGCGACGCGGGAGGCGACGGACCCGTACCGCACGCAGGACCCGCTGTACGAACCCGGGGCGTACCCCCGGCTCGCCCGTGCGATGCGCGCGGGCGCCGACCCGTGGGACCTCGACGCCCTGTTCACCTCGGGCCTGGCCGGCGTCCTGGACGGCATCGCGGCCGATCTCGCACGGAAGGGCATCGACGCCTGAGCTCCGGGCCATTCCGGGCCGCTCCGGTTCGCCGTACCGGCAGGAGTCCGCGACCGTCCGGGCGCCCTCGTACCCGGCCCACCGCCCGTCCGTGAACCCCGCCGTACGGCGGGTGCAGGCCGGCCCGGACCCGCTACCGGCCGACCCGGTCCTCTACCGGCCGGCCCGGTCCTCCCCGGAGGCACGGTGGCGGAGTTCCTTCCTGTCGATCTTGCCCAGGGCGGTGAGGGGCAGTGCGTCGGCGAGGTGGATCCGCTTCGGGACCCAGAGGGGGCCCTTGCAGGTGCGGACGTGGTCCGTCAACTCGGCGGGGGTGGCGTGCCGTCCGGGGTGCAGGACCACGGTGGCGGTGACGGCTTCGCCCCAGTGCGGGTCGGGTGTGCCGTAGACGGCGACGGCGGCGACGGCCGGGTGGGCGGAGAGGGCCTCCTCGACCTCGCGCGGGTAGACGTTGAAGCCGCCGGTGATGATGGTGTCCTTGATCCGGTCGATGATCGTGATCAGGCCGTCGTCGTCCCTGCGGGCGACGTCCCCGGTGTGCAGCCATCCTCCTTCGAGCGCGGCCGCGGTCTGCTCGGGCTTGTTCCAGTAGCCGTCCATCACGAGCGGTCCCCGGGCGCACAGTTCGCCCGGCTCACCGGCCGGCACCTCCCGACCGTGCGGATCGCGCAGGGTGATCTCCACACCGGGCATCGGTCGGCCGCAGCTGCCCAGGACGGCCGGGTCGTCGCGGTGCTCGGCCGGGTCCAGGACGGTCAGTGCGTTGGGGGCCTCGGCCTGACCGTAGTGCTGGCTGAGTACGGGGCCGAGGAGCCGGCGGGCCTGGGCGAGCCGGGCGGGGTCGGCCGGTGCGGCGCCGTACAGGACCCACTTCAGACCCGACAGGTCCGCTGCGGGGAGCCGGGGGTGGTCGAGCAGGGCGTAGAGCATGGTGGGGACGACGAACGTGGCGCTCACGCCGTCGTGTTCGACCGCGTCGATGACGCGGTCCGGGTCGAAGGAGGGGTGCAGTTCGAAGCAGGCGCCGTGCAGCAGGCCGGGTGCGACGAGGAGGCCGGCGGCGTGCGACATGGGGGTGGTGATCAGGAAACGGGTGTCCCGGGGCCACGCCCAGGTGGAGCAGGCCCAGGCGTTGGCGAGCAGGGAACGGTCGCGCAGCATCACGCCCTTGGGTTCGCCGGTGGTACCGCCGGTGTAGAAGAGGTAGAGAGCGGGGCCGCGCGGGTCGGCGGGGCCGGGGGGCGTGTCGGCGGCGAGGCGGTCGAGTTCGGCGAGGGTGATCGCCCGGGTGCCGTCGGGGTGGGCACGGGAGGCGAAGCGGGTGTCGTCCACGACCAGGTGGTCGGAGGCGCTGTCGCGCAGGACGGTGCGGTCGGTGTCGGCGGTGGCCAGCGGGTGCAGGGCGGTGTAGCGCAGTCCGGCCAGGCAGGCGGCGGCCATGACGGTGAACGCCCGCGGGTCGGGGCCGCACAGCAGGGCGATCCCGTCACCGGGTGTCAGGCCCAGCCGTCCGAACGCGGCCGCGGTGCGTTCGATCCGGTCCGCGGCCTCCCGGTAGGTCCAGGTGTGCTTCGTCCCGTCGTCGTCGCCGCTGAAGCGGAAGGCGGTGCGCTCGGGCCGTCTGCGCAGCGCGGTGAGGATCAGGTCCGCGTAGCCGGGTCTCATCGGGTCCTCCCCAGGATGGTCACGGCGGCCACCGCCTCCTCGATTCCGTACAGGCCGCCGCCGTTCTCGGCGATCGCGATGCGGGCGTCGGGGACCTGTCGTCCGCATGCCCGGCTGCGCAGCTGCGTGACCAGTTCGAAGACCTGGGCCAGTCCGGTGGCGGACACCGGGTGGCCGCGCGATTCGAGTCCTCCCGACGGGTTCACCGGAAGGGTGCCCCCGAGTGCGCTCGCGCCCGAGAGCGACCACGGGCCGCCGTCGCCGATCGGGCAGAAGCCCAGGTTCTCCGCCTGCTGGATCTCGCCGAAGGCGGTGGCGTCGTGGACCTCCGCCACGTCGACGTCCTGGGGACCGAGGCCGGCCTTCTCGTAGGCGGCGAGCGCGGCGCGGCGGCCGATGTGGTGTTCGGCGTCGTCCGCCGCCCGGTCGGTGCCCGACAGCAGGACACTGCTCAGGACCGCCACGGCCGAGTCGTCGTGGGGGAAGTCGGCTCTCGTCACGACGGCGGCGGCGGCCCCGTCGCTGACCGGTGAGCACATCGGCACCGTCAGCGGCCACGCCACCCGCCGGGCCGCCAGGACCTCGTCCGCGGTGAACGGCCGGCGGAAGTGGGCCCGGGGGTTGTGGACGGAGTGGGCGTGGTTCTTCGCGGAGACCGCGGCCAGGTGGGCTTCGGTGGTGCCGAAGCGCTGCATGTGGGCTCGGGCCAGGGAGGCGTAGATCTCCATGAACACCGACCGGTCGCCGTCCACGGAGAGTTCGGGCGGCAGCGGGTCGGCCAGGGCGGCGAGCGCGGCGAGGGTCCCCTCGCGATGGGCGACGTCCATGGCGCCGTCGAACACCGCCAGCCCCTGGGCGGGGTCGGCGCAGACGAGCTTGTCCACGCCGACGGCGAGGGCGACGTCCGACAGACCCGCCCGGACGTGGGCGATCGCCAGCCACAGGGCGGTCGCGCCGCCCGCGCAGGCGTTCTCCACGTTCACCACCGGCACGCCGGCGAAGCCATGAGGGCGCAGGGCGACCTGACCGGGGATCATGTGCTGGCCGTCGATCGCCTTCTGGCTGACCGTGGCGTGGAACACGGCGCCGACATCGGCGGGGGTGAGCCCGGCGTCGCGCAGCGCCTCGTACGCGGCGAGGCCGGCGAGGTCGCCGGCGCTGTGGTCGAGGCGGCCGAAGCGGGTGGAGCCGACGCCGAGGACGAGTGCTTCGTGATTCATGACACCACCCGGTTGCGCAGCACGCCCAGGCCGGAGACCTCGAGTTCGACGGTGTCACCGGGTTCCAGGAAGCGGCCGTGCTCCAGTCCGCAGCCGGTCGCCACGGTGCCCGAGCACAGGACCTCTCCCGGGTGCAGCCGGGTCGACCGGGAGGCGAAGGCGATCATGTCAGCGAAGCTGTGGTGCATGTCGGCGGAGGTGCCCCGGCTGACCTCCTGGCCGTTGATGCGGGCGGTCATGGTGAGCCGGTACGGGTCGCCGACCTCGTCGGCGGTGACGATCCACGGGCCGAGGACGTTCGAGCCGGTGAAGTCCTTGCTCTTGCTCAGGCCCAGCCCGGTGGCGATCTCCTCCAGCTGGGTGTCGCGGGCGCTGAAGTCGTTGAAGACGGTGTAGCCGAAGATGTGCGACGGGGCGTCGGCTGCGGGGATGTCGGTGCCGCCGCGGCCCAGGACGCAGGCGAACTCCAGCTCGTAGTCCCGCACCGAGGAGTACGAGGGCCAGTGGATGTCGCTGTCGTGGCCGGTCACGGCGAGCCTGTTGGCCAGGTAGTAGAGCGGCCGTTCGAACATGACGGCGGGCAGCTCGACCCGGTCGGCCGGGATGCCCTGAATCCGGGAGCGGGCGTTGCGGAAGTGGCCCATGAAGCTGCCGAAGTCCCGGATCTGCACGGGCCTGGGCAGCGGGGACAGCCAGCGCACCTCGGTCGCGGCGACGACCGCTTCGGACGGCGCCAGTTCGGCGAGCCGCTCCAGGGTCTGCCGTACGGGTTCGCCGCCGTCGATGCAGAGAGGATTTGACTTGGATTCAGAAACGCCGCGAGGCCTGCCGGCGAGACGGAGTCATCGATCCCACCGTTCGGAACACGCGCACGCCCGACCGCGCACGGCCACCGCCCCGCCTCCACGGGCGTGCAGGGTCGGCACAGCGGTGGGCACTGACGGTCAAAGCCGATGGCACTGTTCGGAGGGAATCAAAAGCCGTCGACAGCGACAGCCCCCTCGCGGACATGAAGGGGCCTGGACCGAAGGGCTGAACCCAGGTTCCCGTGGGGCTGGGACGCATTCAGCTGGCGTGGCTCGGGTTGAACCCCTACAACGCGAACATGGCGTACATCACGAGGGACACTTTTGATCCGAACGTGTTCGCCGTGGTCGTCCTCGGCACGAACGCCAACGTGACCGACGTCCTCGAGGACCTCGACGTCGGCACGCCAACTCGACCTACCTGAAACTGCTCAAAGCACCCGTCCTGCCTGCCGGCCCGGTGGTGACGCCCCTCAGCCCCGCCACCGGCGAGGCAGGCAGCACGATCGCCATCGCCGGCAGCGGCTTCGACGCTGACTGCGTGGTCGGCTTCGGCACCGTCCCGCGTACGGCCTTTCGCGTCGAGAGCGACAAGCGGATCAGGGCGACCGCGCCCGTCGGAGTCGGCGTCGTCGACGTCCGGATCACCAACACCCTGGACACCTCCCCCGCCGGCCCCGCCGGCGAGTTCACCTACACCGGCTGACCCTGACCGACGGCGGTGCGTGCCACGCCTTCGACGCCCGCGCGGACGGGCGTGGGACGCGAGGGACGCCTCCCTGATGAGGCGCTGTCGTCAGGCTTCCGTGCCCGTACGCGCCAGGATGCCTTTGAGCAGCCCCGTGGCCTGGCCCACCTCGATGAGGTATCCGTCCGGATCACGCATGTAGCAGCGCAGTTCGGCGCGGCGGTCGATGGGTGGGGTGAGGAACTCGGCCCCTTTGGCGCTCGCCGTGGCGTAGAAGTCGTGGATGTCCGCCACCCGTACGTTCAGGAAGCTGGAGACGGTGTTGGGATCCTCCGGTGTGCGCAGGATGACATCGGGTTTGTCGGCGGTGGGCCCGCCGCCCGGGTTCATGATGATCCAGCTGTTGGCGACCTTGACGATGCAGGGGTTCTCGTCCAGCACCACCCTTCCACCCAGTACCTCGGCGTAGAACGCCCGCGAGCGAGGGACATCGCTGACCGTGAGGAAGTGCGTGAGCACCAGCCCCTCGGCCGGTGCGGGAAGATCGTCGGCTGTGGCGCCGGCAGACGTGACGTCGGACATGTGTCGAGGGTATGGCGCGCATGGCCGTGCCGCATTCTCGGCAGGTGCGCCTGGGGCTGGGTCGGCGATGACCGCTGTGGCCGGCTGGGCCGCCCGGCGGCGCCGACCGCCCGGGGGTGACGAGTCCGTTCGGGAGGCGGCGCGCACGGGCGACCGATCTCGACATCGCCCACCGCTCCACCAGCGCACCACCGCCCTTGCCAGACACTACGGTGACCGTACTATGGTGGCCGGTGTGACGAAGAAACGCTCCATGCAGGAGCCCACCTTCCTGCTGCTCACCGCCCTCGCCGACCAGCCACGGCACGGCTACGCGCTCGGCGACGAGGTCGCCGCGATCTCCGAGGGGCGGGTCCGGCTCGGCGCCGGCACCCTGTACGGGACGCTCGACCGGCTGCTCGCCGAAGACCTCATCCGGGTCGAACGGGAGGAGACGGTCGCCGGGCGGCCCCGCCGCGTCTTCGCGCTCACCCCGACCGGCACCCAGGCCCTCACGGGCGAAAGCGACCGGCTGCGCGCCGCCCTCCGCGAGGCCGACCGGCGCCTCGCCATCACCCGGAACAGGCTTGCAGGAGGCACGGCATGACCTCGCGCCAGGAGCAGAAGGACCAGAAGGGCGGTCGCCTGACGGCGCACCTGCTGCGCCGTGCCCTCGTCCTCTACCCGGCCTCGTACGGCACCGACGCGCTGGCGGAGGTCGCCGACCACGCCGAACGCCGCGTCCGCACCGCGGCCCCGCTCGCCGCTCTGCGCGAGGTCGCCGACGTGGCGGGGCACGGGTTGCGGGTCCGGCTCGGCCTGGTCTCCCACCTGCCGACGGGCCGGGCCCTGGCCACCGCGGCCCCGCTCGCCGCCGCACTCGCCGGCAGCTACGCGGCCGTGCACCTCTGGTGGGCCGTCCGGACCGCCACCGACCCGGACGGCGGGGTACGTGTCGGATCGCTCGTCGCCACGGCGGCCCTGCTCGTCCCGGCGGCGCTGATGGCCGTCGCGGCCCTGGCCGGCCGCTGGACGACGGCCCGGGTCCTGGCGGCGGCCACCGTCGTGGCCCCGCTGCTCGTCCTGTTCGCCGGCCCCGAGCTGCCCGGTGCGCAGGCGCACATCCCACTGACCTACGCCCTGCAGGGCCCGGACACCGTGTTGTTCGCCCTCAACGCCCTCGTGCTGCTGATCGCCCCGCCGGACCGCACCACGCAACCGCGCCCCGCCGTACCGTGGGGGGCCGTGATCGCTCTCACGGCCTCGGACGCCGTCCTCACCCAGGCACTCGGCCCCGGCGAGGGAACGATCTTCCGCACCGGATTCCACATCCTCGCCCCGGTGGTCGCGGGCGCGGCCGTCGCCTGCACCACCCGCACGGTCGGCTCCGCGGCCCTGACCGCCGTCGTCCTGGGCGTGCCGCCCGTGGTCGCCCCCGTACTGACGGGCTACTCCATCATGAACGCGACCGCACTCCTGTTCCTGGTGGCGCTGTTCACCGTCGGGTACGCGGCCGCCCTCGCCGTGGTCCGGCTGACGGACCGGTTCACCCCGCGCACCGGCCGGCAGCAGCGCTGATCCCCGGACGCGGCCGGGGCGGCCGGGCGTCGGCGGTACCCCGCCCACGCCCGGCCGCTGGAGGTCCCGTCGGCCGCGGGGGCGAGTCACCGGCCGGCGGGCGTCCCGTCGGCAGGCTCGGTGCGCTCGGCCTGCTCGGTGCGCTCGGCCTGCTCGGTGTGCTCGGTGTGCTCGGTGTCCCGGACGACGACGACCGGGCAGGAGGCGTGCTGGACGCAGTGTTGGCTGACCGAGCCGAGCAGCGCTCCGACGAAGCCCCCGTGGCCGCGGTTGCCGAGGACCAGGAGTTCGGCACCCTCGGCGACCTCCAGCAGGACCTGGGCGGCGTTGCCGTACTCCACCCGTTCGCGCACCTCCACCGGGTACTGCGGGCCCGTCTCCTCCGCGACGGCCTCGGCGAGCGTCTTCCCGGCGTACCCCGCGACGACCCCGTCGTCCACGTCGGCCACGGGCACACCCCACTGGTAGACGGCCGGGTACTCCCAGGTGATCACCGCCTCGACCGCGGCTCCGACCAGGGCGGCCTGACGCACCGCCCACCGCAGGGCGGCGCGGGAGGACGCCGATCCGTCGACGCCCACCACGATCCGCCGCTGTGCCACCGTCTCGTTCATGTCGTTCCCTTCCTCTTCCTTCGGGTTGTGGATCGCGGACCGGACCCCGGTCAGCGCAGGTCGAAGACCAGGCGGGCGGAGACCTTGCCGCTGAGGACTTCGTCGAAGCAGGTGTTGACGTCCTCGAGTCGGCGGGTTTCGCGGATGACCCGGGTGCGGCCGAGGGCGTGCAGGCGGAAGACCTCGGCGAGGTCCTCGCGGGTGCCGACGATCGAGCCGATGACCTTGGTGCCGTTCAACACGGTCTCGAAGACGGGGAGTTCGAGTTTGCCGGCGGCGGGGAGGGCGACCAGGACGAGGGTGCCGCCGCGGCGCAGGGCACGGTAGGCGGCCTGGAAGGAGGCGTTGCTGACGGCGAGGGCGATCGCGGCGTGGGCGCCGCCGAGGGCCTGGACCTCGGTGGCGACGTCCTGGGTGCGGGCGTCGATGACGTGGTCGGCGCCGAGGTCGCGGGCGAGGGCGAGTTTGTCGTCGGTGACGTCGACGGCGATGGTCTCGGCGCCGCAGAGCCGGGCGTACTGGAGGGCGAGGTGGCCCAGGCCGCCGATGCCGGAGACCAGGACGCGGGTGCCGGGCCCGGCGCCGGAGACCTTGAGGGCCTTGTAGGTGGTGACGCCGGCGCAGGACAGCGGGGCGGCGTCCAGGGGGTCGATGCCGTCGGGGACGGGGACGACGTAGTCGCCGTGCGCGAGCGCGTACTCGGCGTAGGCGCCGTCCACCGAGTAGCCGCTGTTGTGCTGCTGGAGACAGAGCGTCTCCCACCCGGAGACGCACTGGTCGCAGCGCCCGCAGGCGTCGGCCAGCCAGGGAATCGCGACCCGCTCGCCCACCCGGACGTGCCGCACCCCCTCACCGGCCGCCTCCACGATGCCGACGCCCTCGTGTCCGGGAACGAACGGCGGACTGGGCTTCACCGGCCAGTCGCCGTGGGCGGCGTGGATGTCGGTGTGGCACAGGCCGGAGGCCTCGATCCGGACCCGGACCTGATGCGCGGCCGGCTCCGGCACCGGACGGTCCTCGACGACCAGCGGTGCGGTGAAATCACGGACGACGGCGGCCTTCATGTGCTGCTCCCTCGGACGGTGACGAACGCGGTTCCGGTGTCCACCGGTACCGCGCTGCCTTCATCCCAGCGTCTCGGCCCGCTGTCCGCTGGGGCCGGGAGGTACCTGTCCTCCAGGACGAAGGTCCCCGGTCGCCAGGGTCGGCCGACGCGGTGTCCGGTCACCACGTCCGCGCCGATCCGCGCGGGGGGGGCACGGGGGGCCTGAGCCCTCCGGCAAGGACGGGATCCCCCCGACGGGATCGCCTCCTCACCGCGCCAGCCGGTGTCCGGCGGTCCCGCTGCTATCCTCGTCTGGCCCAGTGGCACACCTGGGCGAGGCTCACGGGGGGTCCGGGGGAGCAGATGAAGCCGCGTCTGGTGTTCGTCCACGGGATCGGCAAGCCGCGCGACGCTGCCGCCGAGCTGGACGGGTGGCTGGATGCGCTGATCAGCGGTGCGGGCGATGCGGGGCACTCCCGGCGCGCCGACGCGCTGCTGCGGGGCGAGCAGGTGGATGTCCGATTCGCCTACTACACCGATCTGTTCGCTGCGGAGGGTACCCGGAACGGGGCAGCCCCTGACGACGAGAACAGCGCCGAGGCGGAGGCGCTGGCCGATCTGCTGCTGGACGTCCTCGACACGAGGCTGGCCGATCCCCAGGACGGCCAGGAGGAGCGAGTACTGCGGCGGGCCAGGGCTCAACTGGCTCCCGAGGGGCAGCAGCAGGGACTCGGCAGCGCGGTCCGGCGGACCCTCAACGCGGCGAACACCGTGCTGGCGCTGCCCGGGCTGCGCAGGTTCGGCGGCTGGGCGAGTGACCGGATCATGGTCAGGGAGCTCGGCCAGGTCAGGCGCTATCTGGCCCGCCAGGAGCAGGACGGATCCGGTCTCAGCCTGGACCAGCGCATACGCGACCGGGTCACCGCAGAGCTGCATCCCACGGGACCCACCGTCGTCGTCGCCCACTCCCTGGGAACGGTGGTGGCCTTCGAGGCGCTTCACGATCACCTCGGTACCGTGCCGCTGCTGATCACGCTGGGCTCGCCGATCGGGATGCGCACCGCCGTGCGGCGTCGGATGCGTCCGCAACCGCTGGCGGTCCCCGCGTCGGTGGGTCGTTGGCTGAACTTCTGGGACCGTGACGACGTGATCGCCGGGCACCCCTGGCTGGAGAAGTCCATCACCGCGAACAGCGCCTCGACCAGCCCGGTGAGCCGTCGGATCGACTCCGACGGCGTGTGGACCCACCCGGCGCTCAAGTACCTCGCGCAGCCCGGCGTGGCCGGACCGGTCCTTGAGGCTCTTGAGGCAGTCACGGCCGGATGACCGCCCCGTCCTCGCCCCGCCACCTCCTGGTGATCGCGCCGCAGTGCCCGGACATGGGGCTCCTCAGCGGGCTGGAGGAGGCGGCCGGATCTCTGTACGCCGCTCTGCTGGACCGCCGGGTGGGCGGCTGTGAGCGCGAAGCGGGCGCGGCCTCGCTGGTGTGCGGCCCGTCGGTGACGCAGGCGCGGATCGAGGCGGCGGTCCGTGACGCTGCGCGGCACGCGGGCCGGGTGGGGGCCGAACTCGTGCTCGCCTTCATCGGCCACGGCACGACCCAGGGCGGGATTCCCAAGCTGTTCCTGATGGCGGGCGACTCCCTCCGTGACGAGCCGACCACGGTCGTGAGCGTCGGCGATCTCCTGACCCAGGCGTTGGACACCCAAGGGGTTCAGGGAGTGATCGCGCTGGTGGACACCTGCCACGCCGGCGGCGCCACCCCGGACATCGCGGCCCTGGACGCGGGGATCCGAAGGGGCGCGGTGAACCTGTCGCTGCTGATGTCGGTCGGCGTCGGCGAGGAGGCGTACGACCTCGCCTTCACCCGCGGGCTGAACCGGGTGCTGCGCGACGGCATCGCCGGGGCCGGCAGCCGGCTATCGGCGGAGGACGTGCGCGACGCCGTCAACCGGGCGATGAACATCGGTGCCCGGGCCGTGGAGTCGAACGGCGATCCGTTCAGGGGGCGGCTGTGGCTGGCGCGCAACAGCCTGCACGCACGGGGCGGCGAGCAGCTCCTGGGCCGGATCGGCCGGGAGGACCTGGACTCGGCACTGCTGCCGTTCGGCGAGGACGGAGAGCCGCTGTCGAACCGGATCTCCAGCCCGACGGACCCGGCGGACCTGGCGCACCTCCAGCAGAGGCTCCGGGATCTCGCGCGGTCCGGCGCAGCGAACCCCGACGACGTCACCTACGCGGAGCGGGTGCTCGACGGACTCCGTGACGCGGCACGCGCCGCCGAGCTGCTCAAGTCCTGGCCCGGCGCGCCGCTGACCTCGGAGCGTTTGCGGCGCGCGGTGTCGACGGTCGACGGCGCCCCGGCCGGCGCCCGGGGCAACAGCGGTGGCGAACTGTTGCGCGACTGCGTCGAATTTCTCCGGCTCCGGGCTCCCGTGATCGGGGCCAGCCGCCTCGCACCGCTGGCCGCGTTCGTCGCCGCGCTCGCCGCGGAGGACGGGCTGGACGCCGGCCATCCGGCGCTCCGCACCTGGGCCAAGGACACCGGCGCCGTCGTCGAACTGAACGACGCCTTCGAGTGGCTGGCCGGCCAAGAGGCCGAATCCCGGCTGCGACTGGTGGTCAGCCTGCACGCGGCCCTCGCGGACGAGTGGCCGGACACCCTGCCGGCCTGGCTGCTCGACACCGGCCGGCTGGTGGCACACGAGGAGTTCCCCTGCTCCCCCACGCAGCGAGGGGTCGAAGAACAGCTCGCGTCCGTACTGCGGTGGGCATACCGTCTTGCCAGGCCGATCGGAGCAGACCTCAGACGCATCGAGATCGCCGTGCCCTCGCCCCTGCTGCTGCGCTGGCGCCCCGAGGAGACCAACCTCGGCTTCCGGCTGGGGGCCAGGCACGACGTCGTACTCCGGTGGAGCGACCGGCTCTGCCTGCCCGAGCACCTGTGGTGGATCAACACCCACGCCCGGGACCAGCTCACCGCGATGAAGGCCGGCCGCGGCGACGGCGCCCCGGTGGACTGGCTCGGCAAGCCCGAGGCCGGCAGCACCGAGGAGCTGGCCAGGAAACTGGCGGACGGCGCCTACGGGCGGGCGCTGGCACTCAGCCATCTCCCCGACCGGATCGAGCAGTTCATGCCGCTGCTGCTCGCGCACGCGCCGATCGTGCTCTGGCCCAAGTACGAGGGCGAGCTGGCCGCAGCCGCCCGTGAGAGCGTGGAACGCCACTGGGACAAGCTCCCGAAGGAGTTCAGCGTCGCCTACCGCAAGACCTGGCAGCAGGGCACCGGCCAGGACCACGCGGAGGGGACCGCGGCACTGGCCCGCATGCGGTCCGTGTGGCACGACACCGACTGGCTGGACTTCTGCGACTGGTTCGAGACCCGCACGACCGATGGAGAGAACGCGCAATGACCTGGAGCCCCTTCTACGTCGGTGACGGGCACCCCCGGAACGTGGACCTCGGCGCCCCGCCGCCGTGGCGCACCTTCCCCCGGCAGACCCCGCCGCACCGCTTCCAGCCGCCGCCCGGCCTGGTCGAAGCAGTCAACGCGGCGCTCGCGCTGCGCCGACCGCTGCTCCTCACCGGCGCTCCCGGGTCCGGCAAGTCCACGGTCATCGAGCAGGTGGCGGCGGAGCTGACGCTCGGCGACGTGCTGCGCTGGCACATCACCTCCCGCAGCACGCTCGCGGAGGCGCTCTACCGCTACGACGCGCTCGGCCGCATCCACGCCCAGCGGATCGAGGGCAACACGGGCAGCGACGACATCGCCCCCTTCCTGCAGATGGGGCCGCTGGGGACGGCACTGCTGCCCACCGGACGTCCTCGCGCCCTGCTGATCGACGAGATCGACAAGAGCGACCTCGACCTGCCCAGCGACCTGCTCGACGTCCTGGAACGCGGCGAGTTCGAGGTCCCCGAGCTGGCCAGGTACCGCGACGACGTCGTCCACGTCCGCGAGTGGGGTGGCGAGGCGCGCCATCCCGTCACCAAGGGCCGGGTCCGCTGCAACGGATTCCCGTTCATCGTGATGACGAGCAACGGCGAACGGGACTTCCCGGCGGCGTTCCTCCGCCGCTGCATCCGCTACACGATGCCGGCGCCGACGGTGGAATCACTGCACCAGATCGTCGCCGCGCACCTGGAGGTCTCCGAGGAACAGTCCGGTTCCGTCGACGCCGTGGTCACGGGCTTCGTCGAACGGCTGGGGGCTGGCGAGAGCCTCGCGGTGGACCAACTCCTCAACGCGGTCCACCTGCTGATCGGAGCGGACGCGCCTTCGGAGGAGGACGCCCGGGCCATCCTGGACCTGGTCCTCAACGAGCTCTCCCGTGTCTGATCTGTCGGCGCCCGTTTCGTCTCCGGCCGCGGAGGCGCAGTGGGAACCGACGGCGACACCTCTGGAGCACATCGTCGCGGCGCTGCACGCCACCGCTCCCGGGCTGGACGCGACGGCCCTCTCGGAAGCGATCTGGCTGGCTTCGCGTCTGGGGTCGGCGGCGCCGCTTTCGCCAGGAGGGGACGGTGACCTCGCGGAACCGGCCGACGAATCGACCGCCGAGGCCCCGGACACCGTCGCACCGCAGACCACCCCGCCGACCGCACCGCCGACCGTTCCCCGGGGCCGTACGCCCGTGCCGGCGTTCCACGAGCGGCTGCCCGGGTCGGATTCGCTGGTCCGCGGCGATGCGAGCAGCATCCCGCGCGCGGGGGCGCTGCCGCTGGCACTGGAGGTGAGCAGGGCACTGCGTCCATGGAAGCGGCCCTGGCGCGCCGGCCGACGTCGGACCCTGGACGTCGGTGCGACCGTGGACGGCTACGCTCGCAGCGGCGATCTGCTCCCGGTCTTCGGCGCGGCCCCGGAGCGGTGGTTCGACCTGGTCCTGGTCGTGGACCGGTCACCCTCGATGCAGGTCTGGCGGGAGACCGTCGACGCCTTCGCCGCCACCCTGGACCGGCTCGGGGCCTTCCGTACCCTCCAGGTCCGCGATCTGACCTTCGACGCCGACTCCTCCCCACAGCTGCGCGACTCCCAGGGCCGGTCGAGCACGGTCGGACAGCTGCGCTCACCGAACGGCCGCCGCCTGGTGCTGACCGTCTCGGACTGCACCTCCGACGCCTGGCGGGCACCGGCGGTCTGGCAGCAGCTGCGCACCTGGGCCCGGACGACACCCGTCGCCCTGCTCAACCCGCTGCCGACGAAACTGTGGCGCCGCAGCGGACTCGATCTGCCGACGGTCCGGGCGACGCCGGACCGGCCGGGCGCGAGCAGTCCCCGGCTCTCCTTCACCCTGCCGCTCCTGCTGCCAGCGGCCACCGGCGAGGGGACCGACCGCTCCTGGCTCCCGCTCCCCGTCGTCTCACTGTCACCCCACCACCTGGACCGCTGGTCGCGAGCGGTGATGACCGCAGCCCCCGAAGGCTGCGCCGCTGTCCTCGTCCCGCCCGGCGGTCGCCTCCCGACCCGCCCCGGTCAGCCGCACCCGACGCGATCCAGGGGACCGGCGGAACTGGCGGACGGCTTCCTGCGGACGGCGGCACCCGCCGCCGCCCGACTGGCCGTCCTCTGCTCGCAGTTCGACCGCTTGAGCCTGGGGCTCCTGCACACGATCCGCCGGGAACTCCTCCCGCACGCCACCACCGCGGACCTCGCCGAGGTGCTGACGAGCGGCGTGTTCACTCTGGAGACGGATCCGGGCGGCGCCGTACAGGTGGTGGTGCCGCCGCAGGCCCAGGCCCGGCTTCGGCAGGAGCTGACGGAGCACGAGGTGTGGCGCCTCAACCGGGCACTGAGCCGCCCCGTCTCCTCGCAGGGCGCCGGCCGGGGAAGGCTGCCGGCGGTCGTCCGGCACCCGGAGGGACAGCAGGAGTTCCCCGCGGCGTCCGTGCCGTTCGGCCAGGCGCTGGATCGGACCCGCGAACTGCTCGGACTCCCGGCGGCGTCGGAGACCGGCACGGCCGTGCCCTCCGGGGACCGGATCGCTGAGGACCTGACCAGCTTCGCCACGCGACTGGCCCTGGCCCTGCTCCCGACGGACGTGCCGCCGACGCAGGCCGAACTCACCGACAGTGCCCACCTGGTGACGGCGCTGCTGGAGAGGTACGGCGGTCACCTGGACCCGGAAGCCCTGCTGAGGCACCTTGAGACCCTGGTAGCAGTCTTCCAGCCCGCTCCCGTCGCGTCGGACACCACCGTGCACCTCACGTGGCTGGACCGCCGCACGGGCGACCGCAGCCAGGACTTCTGGGAACGTCACCTGCGGTACCTCCGAGAGATCAGAGCCGTACAGGAGGACTGGGCCCGATACCTCGACGAATCCACCGACGAGGTGCTGGGCCGGCTCGAAGATCCCCACAGGGCCGGCGGCTGGCGCCGCACCGGGCTGGTCCTGACGCAGGGGCCCGGGTCGGGCAGGACCGGCCACGGCATCGCCCTGGCGGCCAAGGCCATCGATGCGGGCTACCGCGTGATCGTCTTCCTGACCGGCAACAGGAACAACCTCCGGATACAGACCCAACAGCACGTCGACGAGGGCCTCCTCGGCTTCGACACCGGATTCCGCCGAAGGACCGACCGCCATGACGGCGCGCTGAGACACCTCACCGGCGCCGGCGCCCTGCCGAACGCCAAGCAGCTCAGCATCATTTCGCTGACCGGTGCGGACAGGAACGGGGACTTCACCCCGGCCCGTGCGGCACAGATCGCACCGCTCGGAAGCACCATCCCCCTGGTCTTCGTGGTCAAGAAGAACCCACGGATCATCGGCAGCCTGCGGGACTGGCTGACGAAGCTCACCGGCCCGGTCACGGGGCAGCCGGTCGACCAGAGCCTCCCGCTGCTCGTCATCGACGCCGGTTACGACTCCTACAACTACCTCCCCAGGCGCTGGACGAGCACCCCGTCGGCCAGCGAGACGAGCGTCTACGAACTGGTCTCGGCGTTCGAGAAGGCGGCCTTGGTGGCGTACCCGACGACAGCCTATGAACCCGCACTGTTCCGCCGGTTCCCGGACGCCTTCGCCTACCACCTCGCCCCTCCTGTCCGGCCACCTCGGGATCTGGCGGGCCTGTTTCGGCACTACGACGAGGAAGCCCGTCAGGAGAGGACCGGGCCGACTTCGATCCTCCGGCTCGTGAGCGACAACGAGTCGTGGCTACCCAGCCGCCACGACCAGTCCGCCGCACCGGGGGCGGAACTGCCGGCCTCGCTGCGTGAGGCGATCAACGCCTTCCTCCTCGCCTGCGCCGTCCACCGAGCACGGGGCCGGTTCTCTCCACGCAACTCGATGTCGGTCTCCGTCAGCCGTTTCATCAACGTCCAGACACTGGTGCGCGACCAGGTGGCGGCACACCTCGGATTCGTCGCCACCGCGCTGCGCGACCACCGCGCCCACGGCGCGGCCCTGCCGACGGCCAACCTGCGGGAGCTGTGGCGGTCCGCCGTCGAATGGGCCGGTACCTCACGGACGGAGGTGGCAGAACACCTGGCGGCCGAAGCCGCGCGAGTCCGGGTCGTGACACTGAACAGCGCCTCACCCAACCGGCTCGGCCGCCTCGCCGGCGCCCCCGGCGTCGTCGTGGTCGGCGGCACGAAGCTCGCCCAGGGTGGGGGACTCGACGGCCTGACCATCAGCTACAACCTCCTCCCTCACGACGTCGGCGAAGCGCTGGATCGCCGGTTTCTCCTGCGGGATCCGGCCCTCTTCCGCCACTACACCACCACCGAGGTGATGGCCAGTCACTCGGGCCTCCTGACAACGGCCACCGAACGCCCTCCTCGCACAACGCGGTCGATCAGCCCCGAGCCGCCCACGGAAAGGCCCGTCGAGGACCTTGCCGGCTTTGCACCCGAGACCGTGAGGTTCAGCCTGTCACCCGAGGTTCTGGAGCAGAACTTCCGCACACTGGAGAACTTCGTCAGGTCGCTCGACGCTCTCGGCGGCCAGCGGACCACCGACCCCGCCAACCGAAGCGTGCTGTGGCGGGAGGTACCGTACGAACTGATCGTGTCGAGGCTCCTCGACGACTATCTGCCCGCTCCGGGCAACACACCGATGCTGCCCGAGCGCGTCGCCGCCTACATCCGGCAGTGCGCGGCCCAGGGTTCGCTCCGCACCTGGGCCGTCCAGCTCATCGGCATCGAGACATCGACACCCGAACACGACATCGCCGGCCACCGGCTCGGCCTCGTGAGACGCAGCCCCACGGATCTCCCCGTTGGTGACTCCTACACGGTGCGCCGCCTGACGAACCCCCGTCACGAAGTCCGGGACCTCGACCAGGAGCAGTACGACACAGCGCTGAAGATGACTCTGGCAGCCAGAGCGAACCGCGGCGGCATCGCCGGTCCGCGTGCGATCGAGATCCCTTCCGGACATGCCATCAGATCTGTACGACGCCACGATCAACCACTGCTGACGATCTACCCTCTTCTCTCTCCGCTTCACGACACCGAAGGCCCTGGCGTACCGGTCGTGGGGCTTGCTGTGAGCTTCCCCTTCGCCAACCGGACCGACGAGTAGCCTGCGCTGCCGACCAGTTGGACGGCAGCGCAGGCGGGAGGGAGCAAGCGCGGGCCGGCGCAGAGGAGCGACTGGGTGCTCCCGAAGCCGGCTCGACGGGCCTGCTCCAGGACGTCGCAGGGATCGGCCGGGCCGTGGTGACGGCTCTTCCGGGCCCGGAAATGCGAAGAACCCCCATCCGGAATCCGGATGGGGGTTATTCAGAAGAATTGTTCGGCGGCGTCCTACTCTCCCACAGGGTCCCCCCTGCAGTACCATCGGCGCTGTGAGGCTTAGCTTCCGGGTTCGGAATGT